>NZ_JAAAHS010000431.1 GCF_009908195.1 Streptomyces boluensis
GTTGAAGGCCGAGTGGTTGGAGGCCGAGGCGAGGGTCGGGGCGTGGGCGGCCTTGCGCATCACGAGGATCTGGAGCGGTGTGGTGGTCATGAAGCCGACCGCGCCGAGGACGACGACCGTCGCGAGCGCCGCCCAGCGCACATGCACCGTGTAGTCGAAGGCCAGCAGGACCAGGGCAAGGGCGCCGAGCGAGCCGTACAGGGTGGGGCGCAGGGCGCGGTCCGTGAGCGGGCCCGCGGCGAGGGCTCCGAGCGTCATGCCGATGCCGAACAGCGCGAGGACGAGCGTCACCGAGGACTCGGCCATCCCCATGACCTGCGTGGTCATGGACGCGAGGTACGAGTAGACGGCGAACACGCCCGCGAAGCCGAACACCGCGGTGAGCAGCCCGAGCAGCACCTGCCGGTCGCCGAGCGCGCGCAGTTCCTGGCGGAGGTTCTGGCCGGCCTCCATCGGGACGTACGGGACGAGCTTCCCGAGGGCGGCCATCGCGACCAGGCCGATCGCGGCGACGACGAGGAACGTGGCGCGCCAGCCGAGGTGTTGGCCGAGCAGCGTCGCGGCGGGTACGCCGACGATGTTGGCCACGGTCAGGCCGAGGAACATGGTGGCCACGGCACGGGCCTGGCGCCCCTCGCGTACGAGCCGGGCGGCGACCACCGCGCCGACGCCGAAGAACGCGCCGTGCGGCAGGCCCGCGAGCACCCGGCCCGCGGCGAGCAGGCCGAAGTTCGGGGCGAGCGCGGACGCCAGGTTGCCGACGGTGAAGAGGGCCATCAGGAGCACCAGCATCTTCTTGCGCGGGACGCGGGAGCCGAGGGCGGTGAGCAGCGGGGCACCGATGACAACGCCGATGGCGTAGGCGGAGACCAGGTACCCGGCGGTGGGTACGGAGGTGCCCAGGTCGTCCGCGACATTGGGCAGCAGGCCCATCATCACGAACTCGGTGGTGCCGATACCGAAAGCGGAGACGGCGAGCGCCAGCAGCGCCACAGGCATGAGAGACCCTTCACGACGGGCAGGAGGTCAGGACGTACGAGGCGTACGCGGCGTACACACAAGGAGTACGCACTTAAGTTCTCGTACGGAACAAAGTCTCTCAGGCGTTGTATTCCATGGGATGAGCCACCCGTTAACAGCGGATGTCAGGGCCTGGGCGGGCCCGTCCCTCAGAACTTGACCTCGGCGGCCAGCGGCAGGTGGTCGCTGCCCGTGGCCGGGAGGGTCCAGGACGAGCCCGGCTCGACCCCGCGCACCATGATCTGGTCGATCCGCGCCATCGGGAACCCGGCGGGCCAGCTGAACCCGAAGCCGTCGCCCGCCGCGCCCTGCGTGGAGCGCAGCTGCGAGGTGACCGGGGAGAGCGCGCGGTCGTTCATCGTGCCGTTGAGGTCGCCGAGGAGCACGACCCGCTCGGCCGGTTCGTCCCGGATGGCGACGCCCAGGGCCTCCGCGCTGTTGTCGCGCTGACCGGCGGTGAAGCCCGCGTTGGCCTTGACCCGGACCGACGGGAGGTGCGCCACGTACACGGCGACCTCGCCCTGCGGGGTGGTCACGGTGGAGCGCAGGGCGCGGGTCCAGCCCATCTTGATGTCGACGGGGCGGGTGGCGCTCATCGGGAACTTGCTCCACAGGCCGACGGTGCCTTCGACGGCGTGGTACTTGTACGTCCCGGCCAGGGCGCGCTCGTACACGGGCAGGATCTCCTGGGTGACCTCCTCGAGGGCCACCACGTCCGCGCCCGACTGCGCCACCTCGCGGGCGGTGCCCTGGGGGTCGGGGTTCTCGGCGTTGACGTTGTGCGTGACGACGGTGAGGTCACCGCCGCCGCCGGACTTGTCGAAGACCAGACCGCCGAAGAGGTTCACCCACACCACGGCGGGCAGCAGCACCGCGATCAGGGCGGTGGCGGACTTCCGCATCAGGGCCAGGACGAGGAGCAGCGGGACGCCGGCGCCGAGCCAGGGCAGGAAGGTCTCGACGAGGCTGCCGAGGTTGCCGACCCGGTTCGGGATGTGCGCGTGCAGCAGCATCACCAGGGCGAGCAGCACTCCGAGTACGGCGAGGAAGAGGCCCCGGCGCCAGATCCCCCGGTCCTGGCGCCAGCTGTCGCGCAGGCGCCGGAAACGGGACCCCGACCGCTCGGGCCCCGAGCCGCGACTCCCCGTCTCCGCCATGTACCGCTGCGCCATTCCGTCGCCTCACTGACCTGCTGTGCACACCGTTTCGCCCATTGACCCTAGGGGATGCCGGTGCCGCCCTCGCTGTGCCGTCCACGACGGCCGTACGTGATCGAGGACGACAGACGGCCGCACGGAGTTCCGGGTCCGCGGGGGCGGGCGGCGCCTGTGACGAAACGCGCACAATCACGGCCGTGACCGGCCCCGCTGGTCAGCCGCTGGTCAGCCGGTCGTCATGGGGAGGTCGCCCGACCGTCGCGGGCCCGCTCCGGCGCCGGGCGGCGCAGGCCGTCGAGCACCGCGTCCACCACCGTCTCCGCGAGACCTTCGGGGAGTTCGGCGTCCGGGCGCAGCACGGTGCGGGCCAGCATCGGTCCGGTGATCAGGTCGACCATCAGGTCCGGGTCGAGGTCGGCGCGGAGCTCGCCGCTGTCGACGCCGCGCCGCAGCACCTCGGCGGTACGGCGGCGCCTGAGGTCGACGACATTGCGGTGGTACAGCTCCCAGAGGCGGGGGTAACTCTTCGCCTGGGCGAGCAGCCCCTGCAACAGGGCCGAGGTCCGCTTGGCCAGGCCCCGGCGCCGCATCATGCCGAGGATCACCACCAGGTCGTCCCGCACGGACGTGCCGGGCAGCGGCGCCTCGGGTTCGTCCATGGCCCACATGACGTCGACGAAGAGTTCCTCCTTGCCCTTCCAGCGGCGGTAGATGGTGGCCTTGCCTACGCCCGCGGTACGGGCGATCCGCTCGATGGACAGGTCGGCGAGCGAGTCACCCTGCTCGAGGAGGCTCAACACCCCCTCGATGATGGCCCGTTCGACGGCCTCGCTCCGGGGACGGCCACGCGGCGCGGCCTTGGGGGCGGCGGCTGCCCCTTCCCCGTCCTCGTGCCACTGGTCCTGACCGTCCTGGCCGTCCTTCGGACTCATGCCCGCGCTCCTGTCTGCGGTCCGTGCTGTGCTGAGGCGATTCTTTCCCCGGTACCGCCCCATCCCGTAATCAGGCCTTCCGCTTCCGGCGGCGTATTCCGGCGGCGTACGAACCCGTACGCCCGCTCAGCCCGCCGCGCCCACCCGTTCCCGCGAGGGCTCCCCGGTCGTGGCCGGTGGGCGGCCCGGCAGGAACAGGGCGACCACCGCCGCGCCGAGCAGGGCGACCGCCACCGAGCACCACGCGGTGACGTGCATGGCGTGCAGGAACGCCGAGTTGGCGGGGTCGACCAGGGCGCGCCCGGCCGGTCCCAGCTTCTCGGCGACGCTCAGCGTGGCCTCGATGGACTCACCCGCCGCCGCGCGCGCCCGGTCGGGCACCGAGCCGAGGTGGCCCTCGATGTCGCCGCGGTACACGGCCGACAGGACCGAGCCGAGTACGGCGATCCCGAGGGCGCCGCCGACCTGCCGGAACGTGCCGTTCATGGCCGAGCCCGAGCCCGCCTTCTCGCGCGGCAGGGCCTGCATGATCGCGACCGTGACCGGCGGCATGATCAGCGCCATCCCGCTGCCCTGGAGGAAGTACGCGACCTCAAGCAGCCACAGCGGCGTACCCGCGTCGAAGAACCCGAACCCGGCGAGCCCGAGCGCGACCAGGAGCATGCCCCCGGTACAGGTGGCCCGCGCCCCGAAGCGGGCCACGACGAGCCGGGCGCGGGGCGCGAACAGCATCTGCGCGACGGCGAGCGGCAGGATCAGGAGCCCGGACTCCAGGGGGCTGTAGCCGCGCACGCTCTGCCAGTAGAACGCGGAGAAGAAGGTCACGCCCATCAGCGCGAAGAAGACAAGCGCGATGGCGGTGACGGCGGCGGAGAAGGCGGGCTTGCGGAAGTGCGAGATGTCGATGGACGGGTGGTCGATGCGCTTCTCGTACAGCACGAACGCGACCAGGATCGCGAGGCCCGCGCCGCTCGTCCCGAGCACCGACGGGTCGGTGAAGTCGGCGAGTTCACCGCCGCGGATGATGCCGTACACCAGGAGTACGAGACCGGCGACGGAGAGCCCGACGCCCACCGGGTCGATGCGGCCGGGGTTCGGGTCCTTGGAGTCCGGCACGAGCAGCACCATGCCGATCAGGGCGATGACCACCACGGGCACGTTGACCAGGAAGACAGAGCCCCACCAGAAGTGCTCCAGGAGCAGTCCGCCGGTGATCGGCCCGATCGCGATGGCCATGCCGACGCTGCCCGCCCAGATGCCGATGGCCTTGGGCTGCTCGTCGGGCTCGAAGACGTTCATCAGGATGGCCATGGTCGCGGGCATCACCGCGGCGCCGCCGAGGCCCATCACCGCGCGGAACGCGATGAGTTGCTCCGGGGAGCTGGAGAACGCGGCAAGGACCGAGCCGAGGCCGAACAGCGCGGTGCCCGCGACCAGGAGCCGCTTGCGGCCGATCCGGTCGCCGAGCAGCCCGGCGGTGAACAGCAGGCCCGCGAAGACCAGCGTGTACGAGTTGATCGCCCATTCCAGCTCGCTCTGGGTGGCGCCGAGTCCATCGGGTTCGGGACCCGCGATGACCTTGATCGCCACGTTCAGGATCGAGCTGTCGATGACGACGATCAGCAGGCTCAGCATCAGCACGGCGAGGATCAGCCAGCGCCGGCGGTGCACGGTTTCGGATATCCGGGAGGGCCCGGCTTCGGCAGGGGTGGTCATGGCAGCAACGTAGACCTTTCCGATACGAGACCGTCTCGTATTGATAAACCCTTTGCCGAGGCTTCACCTGTCCGCCGTCGTGACCCTCGCCCTAGCGCCACCCCCGCGCGAAGTGCCACCATGGCGGTGATCCGGGGACGCCGTCAGGGCGCCTCGAGATGACATCTGAAGGAGCCGTCGTCATGACGCAGATCTCGGCTGCCCGTACGCCTGCCCCCGAGCAGGCGCCCCACAGCAGCAAGACGTCCACCACGTCGCTCTACGGAGGCGTGACCAGCCGCCGTGTCACCGTCCGCGACCTCGCCGGCGCCAAGGAGCGCGGCGAGAAGTGGGCCATGCTCACCGCCTACGACGCGATGACCGCCTCCGTCTTCGACGAGTCGGGCATCCCCGTACTGCTCGTCGGCGACTCGATGGGCAACTGCCACCTCGGCTACGAGACCACCGTGCCCGTCACCCTGGACGAGGTCACCCTGCTCAGCGCCGCCGTCGTACGCGGCACCAAGCGCGCCCTGGTCATCGGCGACCTGCCGTTCGGCACGTACCAGGAGGGCCCGGTGCAGGCGCTGCGCTCGGCCACCCGGCTCGTCAAGGAGGCCGGGGTCGGCGCCGTGAAGCTGGAGGGCGGCGAACGCTCCCTCCCCCAGACCGAGTTGCTGGTCGCCGCCGGTATCCCGGTCATGTCGCACCTGGGCCTGACCCCGCAGTCCGTGAACACCATGGGCTACCGCGTCCAGGGCCGCGGCGACGAGGACGCCCACCGCCTGCTCCGCGACGCCAAGGCCGCGCAGGACGCGGGCGCGTTCGCCGTCGTCCTGGAGCTGGTGCCGGAGGAGCTCGCCGCCGAGGTGACGCGCTCCCTGCACATCCCGACCGTCGGCATCGGCGCCGGGTCCGGCTGCGACGCGCAGGTCCTCGTGTGGACGGACATGATGGGGCTGACCTCGGGGAAGATGCCGCGCTTCGTGAAGCAGTACGCTGCGCTGCGCTCGGTGATGGGGGACGCGGCGCGGGAGTTCGCCTCGGACGTACGCGGCGGTACGTTCCCTGCGCCGGAGCATGCGTTCCACTGACCGCGCTGTGATCCCCTCCCCACCC
>NZ_JAAAHS010000432.1 GCF_009908195.1 Streptomyces boluensis
TGCCCCGCCCGCCGGAAGCGGTCGAGCTCGGCGAGTGGCGGCGGCTCGTCGTCGGCGATGGCGGCCATGCCGAGTGCCCGGAACGGTTCCCCCGCCGCGCGCTCGATCTCCTGGAGCAGTGGCAGGTCGGCGGTGGTGGCCAGGCGGATGCGCATGGCGTCAGTGTGCTCCGTACCCGGACGGCAGGCCCTAATCGGGGCCGCCCGTGGTGACCAGCTCGTCCGCCGGGCTGTTCACGGGCTGGGGCGTGCCCGTGAGGTCCAGGACGAAGAGGGGGACGGCGAGGGTGTCCGCGCGCGCCCGCGCCTCGTCGGTGTACCCGGCGAGCGAGAAGTGCACGGGCACCGCCGAGTCCGCGAGGGCGGACAGCCAGAGCGTCTCGACGTGGCGCAGCGTGGTCCGCCGGGTGGACGGCTCGACCCGCGCGACCAGGCCGGGCGCGTGCAGCCCGACGCTGTGGCCGCCGCGCTGCTCGACCTGGCGTACGTCCCGGTAGCCCAGCCACTTCAGGTACAGGGCGGCGGCGGTCACCGCGTCCCGGCCGGTACGGATGGTCACCGGGTGGAACGCGGGCCGGGGCGCGGGCCCGGTCGGCGGCAGCGGGATGTGCAGCGGCGGTACAGAGGACTGCTGCGGGCCCGAGGCGACGGAGCGCACGGGGATGCGCAGGGCGGTGCCGCAGGCGCAGCCGAGCTCGGGCTGCGGCCACTGGTCCCGGCGCCCGCAGGACGGGCAGCGCGCGCTCACCCAGGCGTCCGCCCAGGTGCGATGCGTGATGGGTACGGCGGGTGCGCCACGCACCAGGGGCGGGGCGACCGGGGTTCCGCAGGCGCACGGGTAGGCCGGGGCCGCGTACAGGTGCTCGCGGCGGCAGACCGGGCATCGGACCGGCACGCTCTCAGCCATCGGAGCCACCCCTCGCCATGGTCGGCTCCCTCCGTGTGACATCGCGTTTCCCCCCTGCCGCGTACCCATGCTCCACCAATCCGCGGCTTCTGGGGAGGGAGTTGGCCAGGTTGCCCGCGCCGAAGGCCGGCCGAGGGGCGATCGACGGACCCAGGGGGCTCGTGGGGCGCTCTTTGCGGGGTCTTCGCGGGGTTCCTGAGAGAAGGCCTCTTGACGATCCTACGGACCTGCTTCTACATTGCTTCCGTATAGCAGAACATTACTTCCGCATAGTGGAAACCGAGAAGCGGTGGCCACTGGAAGTGCCCGACAGGTCGACGCAGGAGTACCCAATGCCTCGAATGACAGCCGCCGCGGCGGCAGTGGAGATCCTCAAGCGCGAGGGCGTTACGAACGCGTTCGGCGTGCCGGGCGCCGCGATCAACCCCTTCTACAAGGCGCTCAAGCTGGTCGGCGGTATCGACCACACGCTGGCCCGCCACGTCGAGGGCGCCACGCACATGGCCGAGGGCTACACCCGCGCCAACCCCGGCAACATCGGTCTGGCGATCGGTACTTCGGGCCCCGCGGGCACCGACATGATCACCGGTCTGTACTCGGCGATCGGTGACTCCATCCCGATCCTGTGCATCACCGGCCAGGCCCCGAGCCACCTCCTGCACAAGGAGGACTTCCAGGCCGTCGACATCGCCTCGATCGCCAAGCCGGTCGCGAAGATGGCCGTCACCGTCCTGGAGGCCGCGCAGGTCCCCGGCGTCTTCCAGCAGGCCTTCCACCTGATGCGCTCCGGCCGTCCGGGCCCGGTCCTGATCGACCTGCCCATCGACGTCCAGATGGCCGAGATCGAGTTCGACCCGGAGACGTACGAGCCGCTGCCGGTCTACAAGCCCGCCGCGACCCGCGCCCAGATCGAGAAGGCGATCCAGTTCCTGCTCGCCTCCGAGCGCCCGCTGATCGTCGCGGGCGGCGGCATCATCAACGCCGACGCCTCCGACCTGCTTGTCGAGTTCGCCGAGCTCACCAACACCCCGGTCGTCCCGACCCTGATGGGCTGGGGCACGATCCCGGACGACCACGAGCTGAACGCGGGCATGGTCGGCCAGCAGACCGGCCACCGCTACGGCAACGCCACGTTCCTGGAGTCGGACTTCGTCCTCGGCATCGGAAACCGCTGGGCCAACCGTCACACCGGCTACAAGCTGGACGTGTACCGCGAGGGCCGCAAGTTCGTCCACGTCGACATCGAGCCCACCCAGATCGGCAAGATCTTCCCGCCGGACTACGGCATCACCTCCGACGCCGGCGCCGCCCTGGAGCTGTTCGTCGAGGTCGCGCGTGAGCTGAAGGCCGCCGGCAAGCTCCCGGACCGCTCCGAGTGGGTCGCCTCCCACCTGGAGCGCAAGGCCTCGCTGCAGCGCCGTACGCACTTCGACAACATCCCCATGAAGCCGCAGCGCGTCTACGAGGAGATGAACAAGGCCTTCGGCCCGGAGACCCGGTACGTCACCACCATCGGCCTCTCCCAGATCGCCGGCGCGCAGATGCTGCACGTCTACAAGCCGCGCCACTGGATCAACTGCGGCCAGGCCGGCCCGCTCGGCTGGACCATCTCGGCCGCGCTCGGCGTCGCCAAGGCCGACCCGGAGACCCCGGTCGTCGCGCTCTCCGGTGACTACGACTTCCAGTTCATGATCGAGGAACTGGCCGTCGGCGCCCAGCACCGCATCCCGTACGTCCACGTCCTGGTCAACAACGCCTACCTCGGCCTGATCCGCCAGGCGCAGGCCGCTCTGGACATCAACTTCCAGGTCAACCTGGAGTTCGAGAACCAGAACAGCCCCGAGCTGGGCGTGTACGGCGTCGACCACGTCAAGGTCGCCGAGGGCCTCGGCTGCAAGGCGATCCGCGTCACCGACCCGGCCGACCTGGGCGACGCCCTGGAGCAGGCCAAGAAGCTGGCCGCCGAGCACCGCGTCCCGGTCGTCGTCGAGGCGATCCTGGAGCGCATCACCAACATCGCGATGAGCAAGACCGCCGACATCTCCGACGTCACGGAGTTCGAGGAGATCGCGACGGAGGACTGGCACGCTCCGACGGCGATCAAGCCGCTCAAGAGCTGACGCTCCGACCCTGACGACGGGGCGGTCCACCCGGAGGGGGGTGGACCGCCCCGTCGTCGTACGGGCGCCATGTGTAAGGGCGTTACGCGTACGGGCGCTACGTGTACGGGCTACCCGTGCGCGCCCGCCAGCGCCACCGGCTCGCTCCGCCGCGACAACCGCCGCGATGAACCAACCTGCCGCGCCGTGCTCCTCCAGATACGTGGCGGTGACCGGGGGCGACACCGCCGAGCAGCGCGGTGGTCAGGGCGTGCGGCAGACCGATGCCCAGGGCGCGGATCCGCGGCGGGAAGAGGTCCGACAGCAGCTTCGGCATCACCGTGGTCGCGCAGGATGTGCCGTACGGGAACGGGCGCCGTGCGCGGGCGGACCTCGCGCCGGAACACCTCGGTCTCCACCAGCCGGTGCCGCAGCATCAGCAGTACGGCGCCCATCAACCCGCCCACCAGGAACGGGATACGCCAGCCCCACGAGGCGAGCGCCTCCGCGCCGAGCGCGCCGGTCAGCACCCCGCCGAGCATGGACGCGGTGAACGCGCCGCCCGCGGTGGTGAGCGAGAAGAGGCTGCTGTACAGGCACTTGCGGTGCTCGGGGGCCACCTCCAACAAGTAGGCGCTGGCGGCGGGCCATTCACCCCGGACGAGATGCCCTGCGCCACCCGCGCGAGCAGCAGCACGAACGGGGCGGCCAGGCCGATCTGTTCGTACGTCGGCGTGACACCGACAAGCACGGAGCCGCCGGTCATCAGGGCGATGGCCAGGACGAGCGCGGGTTTACGGCCCCTGCGGTCGGCGAGCCGGCCGAGCAGGATGCCGCCGAGCGGGCGTACGAGCACGCCCACGCCGAGCACCGCGAAGGCGCCGAGCAGCGACGTGACGGGGTTCGCCGAGGGGAAGAACCTGGCGGCGAACAGCGGCGCGAACAGGCCGTAGCCAGCCAGTCGAAGGACTCGACGAAGTTGCCCACCACGGTCGTCGCGACCGAGCGGCGCCGCGCGCGTGCGGGCACTTCGGGCTTGGCGGTGCCGGCGGTACCGGACGGCTCAAGCACTGTCGGTGGTGGTGCCCGCGTAACCCTGGCCGACGATGCGCCGTGCGGCCTCTGTGCCGGAGCCGGAGTCCGGGACCACTGTGTCCAGGCAGCTGACTTGACTTGCTCCTCGGGCTGAAGCCCGAGGATTCCGGCCTTCCCTCCCGAAGCCCGTGCCGCTATGCGGCGTGGGCTTCGGGAGGGAATCCGTGGCTTCCTGTTTCGTCGCGCTGTGCCAGAACGGGTTCTGGTCTTACCTGCGCTCCACAGGCTGATACCGCCAGTCCGGCGGCCTGTTTCACGTTGCGTGCGGAGTTGATGTCCCGGTCGAGGAGCGCTCCGCAGGCGGGGCAGGTCCACTCCCGGACGTGGAGGGGCTTGGGCCCGTCCACATGCCCGCAGTGCGAGCAGGTCTGGCTGGTCGGTTCGAACCGGCCGATCTTGATGAGGGTGCGTCCGTACCGTTCGGCCTTGTAGACGAGCATGGCCACGAACTGCGCCCAGCCCGCGTCGTGCACACTCTTCGCCAGCCTCGTGCGCGCCAGCCCCTTCACCGCCAGATCCTCCACAGCGACCGCTTGGTTCTCGCGGATCAGCTTAGTGGAGAGCTGGTGGTGGAACTCGCGGCGGGCATCGGCCACTTGGGCATGCGCTCGGGCGACCTTGATCCGGGCCTTCTCCCGGTTTTTCGATCCCTTCTGTTTGCGGGACAGGGCCCGCTGGGTCTTCTTCAGCTTCTTCTCCGCACGGCGCAGGAAGCGTGGGGAGTCGATCTTCGTGCTGTCGTCGAGGATCGCGAAGTGCGTCAGGCCCAGATCGATGCCCACGCTCTCAGCCGTCTCGGGCATGCGGGTGGCATCCGCGTCAGGGTCGGTGTCGACGACGAACGAGGCGAAGTACCTCCCGGCCGCATCCTTGATCACGGTAACCGAGGTCGGAGTGCTGGGCAGACTGCGTGACCACTTCACCTTCACCGCCCCGACCTTCGGCAGACTCAACCGCCCGCTACCGGTGACCGACCAGCGGGCATTGGCAGTGAACCGGATCGACTGCCGGCTGTCCTTGCGGGACTTGAACCTAGGCGCCCCCAGCCTGGACCCCTTGCGTTCGCCTTTGAGGGAGGCGAAGAAGTTCCGGTAGGCCGTATCCGCGTCACGCAGGGACTGCTGCAGGATCACCGCGGAGACTTCACCCAGCCATGAACGGGCCTCGGTCCGCTTCGCCTCGGTGATCAGACACTTCGACAGCTCCCCGGCCTTCGGGAACGGCAAGCCCGCCGCCCGCGCGTCCAGACGCGCACGTACAACGTCGTTGAAGACGACGCGAGCGCACCCGAACGCCCGCTCCAACGCCGCACGTTGGACCCGATCCGGGTACAACCTGAAGGCGTACCGAAGCTGCATACGAAACAACGTACGCACGTACGATCGCCAGCTAGACCCCAAGATCGGAACTGCCCGACACTGCACGCTTATGACACATTCACCGTACGGTTGTCGCGATCAAATCTGGCACAACGTGTTCACGAACGATCAGCTGGCGGGCCAACACACCGGCCGCGCCGCCTCCTGCACCTCTGCGGCGATCCGCAGCAGGGCCCGCAACCGCTCGTCCGCGGGCGCGGATCCGAGGTCGGTGAGCACCGCCTCGACGAGGGCCTGGCCGCGGTCGAGCTGGGCGGCGGCCGCGCCGTCAGCGGGAGGGTGGAGCCGTCGGCTGAGCATGGGACGTGGCAGGGCGCCGCGCAGGGCGTCGTCGGGCTTCGCAATCGACTTGTGATCTACGGGAGTTGCGGGGCTGTGGGGCTGTGGGGCTGTGGGGACC
>NZ_JAAAHS010000433.1 GCF_009908195.1 Streptomyces boluensis
GCCCCTAACCCCTCAGCCCGGCAGCATCCGCACCACCGCGTCGCGCGCGCCCGTGCGGTGGGTGGACATCAGCCGGTGCAGGGTGCGGGAGCCGAACGCGATGCGCTGGGCGCTGCGGCGGCGTTCCGTGTCGTAGGCGCGCAGCGCGCCCGGCAGGTCGCTCGCCGTGTGCTCGGCGACAGCGCGGGTCAGAGCCTCCGCGTCCAGGATCGCCGTGCACGCGCCCTGGCCCAGGTTGGGCGTCATGGCGTGCGCCGCGTCGCCCACGAGCGCGACCTTCCCGCCGTGCACGAAGGTCGGCAGCGCGGGGAACAGGTGCCGCATCTCGTACCGGATCCAGGTGCTCGGGTCGGTCTCGTGCAGGATGCGGGGGATGGGGTCGTGCCAGTCGGCGAAGTGGTCGCGCAACTGCTCGGCGGTGGTGGCCTCGGACACCGTGGCGTACCAGTTGGTGCGGCCCGGCTCGACCGGCGTCATGCCGAAGAACCGGCCCTTGCCCCACGTCTCGCCGTACACCCCGCTCTCGAACCCGGCGATGCCGATCCACGCGACCGTCCCCACCTGGCGCGGGCCGCTGCGCCCGCCGAAGGACGCGCCGCGCACCGCGCTGTTGATCCCGTCGGCGCCCACCACGAGGTCACTGTCGGCGAGCAGCGGGTCCACGTCGTCGACGTTCACGCCGAGCCGGCGCGGTACGTCCAGGGCGTCGAGCCCGTCCAGGAGCGTGTCCAGCAAGTAGGGCCGGGAGATGAGGAGTTCGGGCCGTCCGGCCTTTCGCTCGATGCGCTCAGGCCTGCTCTGACCCGCACTGTGAGCAGGGGTCCGCGCTGTTGACCTCAGCCCACGGGCCGCTTCTGGTCCTCGATGTGCTGGCGGATCACGGTCAGCGGGGCGCCGTCGCAGGAGCCGGCGAAGTAGGGGCGGGACCAGAATGCTGATATCGGAGTTTGGTTCCCAGCGGGCTGAAATACACCATATGATCGCCGAAATGACCTTGGGCGGGGGTGGGTCGGGTGATGCGTGCGTACAAGTTCCTGATGCGGCCCACCGTGGGCCAGCAGGCCGCGTTGGGCGCGATGCTGGCCGATCACTGCTCGCTCTACAACGGGGCGTTGCAGGAACGCCGCGACGCTTACCGGCACGTCTCCAGGACGAGCGTGAGGTACGGGCAGCAGTCTGGCCAGCTCAAGGAGATCCGGGCGTTCGACCCCGAGCGGCAAGGGCGTTGGTCTTTCAGCTCGCAGCAGGCGACGTTGCGCCGTCTTGACAAGGCGTTCGCCGGGTTCTTCCGGCGGGTCAAGTCCGGTGACACACCGGGTTATCCGCGCTTTCGTGGGGTGAACTGGTTCGACACGGTGGACTTCCCCAAGGACGGTGACGGCTGCCGCTGGGACTCCACCCCACACGATCCGGTCACCCGCGTCCGTCTCCAAGGCGTCGGGCACGTCAAGGTCAACCAGCACCGCCCGGTGGTCGGCAAGGTCAAGACCGTGTCGGTCAAGCGTGAGGGTAAGCGCTGGTACGTGGTCCTGACGGCTGAGCAGGTGCAGCCTGAGCCGCTGCCCGCGACGGGCAGTGTGGTCGGTATCGACCTGGGCATAGCCAACTTCCTCACCACCTCCGACGGTGAGCACGTGCCCAATCCCCGCCATGGCCGGAGGGCCGCCGCGAAACTCAAGGCCGCGCAGGAGGCCCTTGCTCGCTTTCCCCGGATTCGTCGGGACAAGCGAACAGCCAATCACCAGCGGGCCGTTGAGAAGGTTGCCGATCTGCATCGCACGGTGCGTCGCCAGCGTCTCGACCACGCACACAAGACCGCCCTTGATCTGGTCCGTACGCACGACTTCGTCGCGCATGAAGACCTCAAGATCCGCAACATGAGCAAGGCCCCCGCGCGGAAGCCCGACCCCGAACAGCCTGGCACCTTCCTGCCCAACGGGGCCGCCGCCAAAGCCGGGCTCAACAGGTCGATCAATGATGCCGGTTGGGGGGTGTTCCTGACGATCCTGTACGCCAAGGCTGAGAGCGCCGGACGGGAAGTGATCGCCGTGGACCCCCGCAACACCTCCCGGACCTGCCCCGAATGCGGGCACGTCAGCGCGGAGAACCGGCCCACACAAGAGAAGTTCCACTGCGTCAGCTGCGGCCACACCGCGCACGCGGACACGGTGGGCGCCCTGAACGTTCTACGGGCCGGGCTGGTCCGTCGCGACGCCAACCCGGCATAGCGAGAAGCCCCCTCCTTCAGGAGGGGGAGGAGTCACGGTCAGCCGTCCGTACCCGCGGCGCCGGAAGATCAGCTCGGCCGCGATCCGCAGCACACGCTCGTCCACCTTCGGATCGCGCGGCCGCCCGCGCCGGGCCTGGGTCACATCCGGCTCCTCTCCAACGCGCGACGCACCGGCCACGTGACGCCCCCGCCACCCGCCGTATTCGCTACTCGACTAGCGAAATTAACGTTACGCCCATGCCTGGAGGGGCGCAACAGGCCTGAGTGGCTCAACAGGGCTCCTGTGAAAGGGGGTTGAGGGAGAGGCGGGGCGTGGCGCGTGGTGCCACGTAAGGCCGCGAAGACGTACCCGTCAGTACCTCTTGACGCTGTTCAGGAGCGGAGTGCAGCATGCGTACCGACTGGGTGGTATGTGGTGGCTACAGCGATAGCCGCCGCCTGTCGCCGCGGCCCGGCCAGCACCTGGAGAACCCCTGTCGTGAGCAGTGTCCTGATCGCCAACCGTGGCGAGATCGCCGTCCGCATCATCCGCGCCGCGAGGTCGCTGGGGCTGCGCCCCGTCGCGGTCCACGGCCCCGGTGACCGCGAGGCCCTGCACGTCCGGCTCGCCGCCGAGGCGTACGCGCTGAGCGGCGACGACGGCTACCTCGACGCCGAGCAACTCGTCGCGGTGGCCCGGCGGTCCGGCTGCGACCTCGTCCACCCCGGATACGGATTCCTCAGCGAGAACGCCGAGTTCGCGCGGCTCTGCCACAAGGCGGGGCTGACCTTCGTCGGCCCCTCGCCCGAAGTGCTCGTCGGCTTCGGCGACAAGGCGCGGGCTCGGGCCCTCGCCCAGGAGCAGGACGTGCCGGTGCTGCGGGCCACGGCGGCCGGGGTCACCCTGGCCGATGCGGAGGTGTTCATGGGTGAACTCGGCCCGGACGCCGGTGTGTTGGTCAAGGCCGTGTCCGGTGGCGGCGGCCGCGGCATGCGCGTCGTACGGCGGCCCGACGAGCTGGCCGACGCCTTCGAGCGGTGCCGTTCCGAGGCCGAGCGGGCCTTCGGCGACGGGGCGCTGTACGTCGAGGAGTTGCTGGACAGCGCACGCCACGTCGAGGTGCAGGTGCTCGGCGACGGCACCGGCGCGGTCAGCCACCTGTGGGACCGGGAGTGCACCATCCAGCGGCGGCACCAGAAGCTGGTCGAGGTCGCGCCGTGCACCACGCTCAGCCTCGAGGAGCGCACCCCGCTCCTGGACGCGGCCCGCAGGCTCGCTGCCGCCGTCGACTACCGGGGCCTCGGCACCTTCGAGTTCCTGGTCGACTCCCGCGACCCCGGCCGCTGGTACTTCATGGAGGCCAACCCGCGCGTCCAGGTCGAGCACACCGTGACCGAGGAGGTCACCGGAGTCGACCTGGTCGCCGCCCAGCTGGAGGTCGCCCTCGGCCGCACCCTCGACGAACTCTGCCTGAACCAGGCCGACATACCGGCGCCGCGCGGTGTCGCCGTACAGGCCCGCGTCAACCTGGAACGCCTCGAACGCGACGGCACCGCGCGGGCCACCACGGGCAGGATCGACGTCTTCGAGGTGCCCACGGGGCCCGGCGTGCGCGTCGACACCCACGGGCACGCCGGACTCGTCGCCGACGGCCGGTACGACTCGCTGCTCGCCAAGGTGGTCGTGTCCACCCCGCGCGGTGGGCTCGACCAGGCGGCGGAGCGGGCCGACGCCACCCTCGCCGAGTTCCGCGTCGAAGGGCCCGGCACCAACATCCCCGCACTGCGCGCGATCCTGCGCCACCCCGAGTTCCGCCAGGGCACGGCCACCACCCGCTTCGTCGACGAACACCTCGACGCGCTGCTGCCCGACGCGCTGCCTGAACCGCCCACGGGGGACGGTGAGTTGAGCGTGGGCGGCGCCGAGGTGCGGGCCGACTTCGTCGGCACCGTCGTCGCCCTCCCGGCCGCCACCGGCGACCAGGTGGCCGCCGGGGCCCCGCTGGTCGTCCTCGAATCGATGAAGATGGAGCACGTCGTCACGGCCGCCGTCTCGGGCACCGTCCGCGAGGTGCGCGTACGCGTCGGTGACACCGTGCACGGGGCCGAGCTGCTCGTACGCCTCGAACCCGGCGAGGAACAGGCCGAACAGGCGTCTGTCCAGGCCGAGTTGGACCTCGACGCGATCCGCCCCGACCTCGCTGCCGTCGTCGAGCGGCACGCCGTCGGACTCGACGAGAACCGCCCCGAAGCCGTCGCCAAACGGCACGCCACCGGCCACCGCACGGCACGCGAGAACGTCGACGACCTGTGCGACACCGGCACGTTCGTCGAGTACGGCGCGCTCACCGTCGCCGCCCAGCGGCGCCGCAGGACCCTCGACGACCTGATCGCCCACACCCCCGCCGACGGCATGGTCACCGGCATCGGCCGGGTGGGCGGCGACCGGTTCGGGGACGCGGCACGGTGCGTCGTGATGGCGTACGACTACACGGTCCTCGCCGGGACCCAGGGTTACGTCAACCACCACAAGACCGACCGGATGCTCGAACTCGCCGAGCGGCAGCGGATACCCGTCGTGCTGTTCGCCGAAGGCGGCGGAGGCAGGCCGGGCGACACCGACTCCAACACGGCGTCAGGGCTCGACGTCACCACGTTCGCCGCGATGGGCCGGCTCAGCGGCACCGTGCCCTCCGTCGGCATCGCCTCAGGCCGCTGCTTCGCGGGCAACGCCGCGCTGCTCGGCTGCTGCGACGTCATCATCGCCACCCGGGACGCGACGGTCGGCATGGGCGGGCCCGCCATGATCGAGGGCGGCGGACTCGGGCGCTACCGGCCGGAGGAGGTCGGCCCGATGCCCGTGCAGGTCGCCAACGGTGTCGTCGACGTCCTGGTCGAGGACGAGGCGGCCGCCGTCGACACGGCACGGCGCTATCTCTCCTATTTCCAGGGCCAGTTGGACACCTGGACCTGCGACGACCAACGGCGCCTGCGGCACGTCGTCCCCGAGAACCGCGTCCGGGTGTACGACGTGCGCGAGGCGGTCAGGATCCTCGCCGACGACGACTCCGTACTCGAACTGCGCTCCGAGTTCGGCCGCAGCGTCATCACCGCCCTCGTACGGGTCGAGGGCCGCCCGCTCGGCCTGATCGCCAACGACCCCGCGCACCTCGGCGGGGCGATCGACGCGGACTCGGCCGACAAACTGGCGCGGTTCCTGCAACTCTGCGACGCGCACGGCCTGCCCGTGGTGTCCCTCTGCGACACCCCCGGCTTCATGGTCGGCCCGGACGCCGAACGGACCGCGACCGTACGGCACTTCAGCCGCCTCTTCGTGGTCGGCGCCAACCTGGAGGTGCCGATGCTCGCGGTCGTCCTGCGCAAGGCGTACGGGCTCGGCGCGATGGCGATGGTCGGCGGCGGCTTCCGTACCCCCGAAGCCACCGTCGCCTGGCCGACCGGCGAGGTCGGACCCATGGGCCTCGAAGGCGCGGTGCGCCTCGGCTACCGGCGCGAACTCGACGCCATCGAGGACCCGTCGGCCCGCCGCCGGGCCTTCGACGAACTCGTCGCCGAACACTACGACCGCGGCAAGGCCGTCAACGCGGCCACCGTCTTCGAACTCGACGACGTCATCGACCCGGCCGCCACCCGCGCCTGGATCACCGG
>NZ_JAAAHS010000434.1 GCF_009908195.1 Streptomyces boluensis
GCCCCACACCCCTCCCACCAGCGCGTTCGCGCGACTTGCTCGGCCGACCAAGTCGCTGCGGCAAGTCGCTACGATGCGCCCATGGCTCATGTGACCGCGGCCGAGCGCCGCCCCCAGTTGATCAAGGCGGCCATCGCCCTCATGGCCAGGGAGGGCGTCGCGGCCGGAAGCACCCGAGCCATCGCCGCCGAGCTGGGCGTCGCCCAGGCGACGGTGCACTACACCTTCGGTACGAAGGAGGACCTGTACCGGGCCGTCATGGCCAAGCTCACCGACGACCTGGTCCGGCAGGTCAAGGGTTCGGCGCCGGTGGACGCCGGGTTCGAGGAGACCGTCGCCGCGATGACCGCCGCCCTGTGGCGCACGGTGCGCGAGCGGCCGGCCGACCACCAGCTCCTCAACGAGCTGAGCATGCTGGCACTGCGTACCCCGAAGCTGCGCGAGGTCCTGGACAGCCACTACCGCGAGGTGGTGGCCGTGACCTCGGGCCTGGTGAGCGAGGCGGCCGAGCGGACCGGCCGGGAGCTCGCCGTGCCCGCCGCGACCGTCGCCCGGTTCTTCCTCGCCACGTTCGAGGGGCTGACCCTGCAGCATCTGACGCTGCCCGACGAGCGGGCCGAACTGCCCGCGCTGCAGGCCCTGGTGGGCGGTGTCGTGGCCTTGGCGGACGGCACCCTCAAGCCCGTACCGCTCCCCGGACTCGCGCCCTGAGACCCGTACGGGAACCGGGGCGCGCACTCTGAGACCCATACGAGAAGAACCGGGGCGCGCGCCCTGAGACCCGTACGGAACCGGGGCGCGCGTCCCACGGCATCACGCCGTCCAGACGTCCTCGACATACGCGCCGGAGGCGATGAGGGCGGCCAGCCAGGCGGCGGCTTCCTCGGCGTTCGCGCCGGTGTGCTCGCGGTGGACGGCGAGGAAGGCGGACCGTACGGCCGGGGCCATCTGGCGGCCGTCGCCGCAGACGCGGACCCGGCCGCCCGCCTCCAGTACGTCCCAGATCTCGTCGCTCTCCCGGGCGATCCGGTCCTGGACGTACCGGGCGCCGTCCTCGGGGGCGCGGGAGAAGGCGGGCCGCATGCTGACGGCCCCGGCGGCCTCGGCCAGTTCGAGCTCGGCGCGGTGCAGATAGTCGACGTCCGGGTGGTCGCAGCCGAAGTAGCAGAGCAGCGTGCTGCTTGACCCGGTGTGCAGCCGGTCGAGCACCGCGCCGCGGAACGGCGCGAGGCCGGTGCCCGCGCCGACCAGGATCGCCGGGGTGCCGTCGTCGGCGGGCAGCCGGAACGGCTCGGCGCACGGCAGCACCCTGGCCCGGACGCTGTCCCCCGCGCGCAGCGTCCGCAGATACGTGGAGGCCGTGCCGTGGAAGGTGGCGTCGCCGGTGCGGTGGGGCGCGGCGAGCCACGACACCATCAGCTCCACCTCGCCGGGCGCCGCCTGCGCGGACGACGAGATCGAGTAGTGGCGCGGGCGCAGCACCGGAAGGAGTTCGAGGAAAACCTCGAACGGCAGGGCGCAGGACGGGTGTTGGTCGAGCAGGTCGAGGACGCTCCGCCCGGTGGCGGTGACCTGCCGGTGGAAGGTCTCGGGGTCGGCGGCGGCGAGCGCGGCGAGGTGCCGGTGCTCGGGTGGGCAGGCGGTGTGCCCGGCGAGGAGGGCCACCTGTTCGGCGGTCGCCGGGTGCTGGAGTTCCACGAAGTCGGTGAGCAGGCGGCGCAGGGTCAGCGGCCGGTCCACGGGCAGGGCCCCGCGGCTGCGGCGGCGGGCGCGCAGGGTGACCGTACGGTCCAGGTCGAGGCCGAAGTGGTCGGCGGCCCGTTGGACGAGGGGCTCGGGGTTGCGGGGCAGGACGGCGAGGTGGTCGCCGGTGCGGTAGCTGACGCCGGGCGGGAGGCGGAGCTTGAGGTAGCGCTTGGAGCGGCTCAACGGGTGTGCCGCGTCGGTGAGTTCGTACGTGTCGACGACCTCCATGGGCCGGACGCCGTGCCGCTCGGCGAGTGCGCCGGTGACGGACGGGGCGGCGTCGACGAGTTCGTACAGGCCGTCGTGCGCGTCCTGCCCGCGTGACGGCTGCGGCGGTTCGGGCGGGATCGGAGCGGCGGCCGTGTCGCCGTACCGGTCGAGCAGGGCCGGCCAGAGTGCGGCGGTCCAGCGGTCCACGGCGCCCGCGAAGTCCCCGGAGGTGTCGGCGGCGGCGCGGTCGAGGAGGGGCACGGCACCGGCGGCGCGGAGCAGTGTGTCGAGGCGGGTCGGCACGTGCTGGTAGGTGGCGGCCCAGTTGCGGTCGCCGACGCCGAGGACGGCGTACCGGAGTCCGTCGAGCGCGCCGGGCGGGAGGTCGTCGAGCCAGCCGAGGAAGCGGGTGGCGTCGTCGGTGGGGCGGCCGTTGTAGGAGGCGGCCACGATCACCAAGGGGCCGCTGTCCGGGCCGAGTTGGCCCGCGCGTTCGTCCAGGGAGGCGACCGAGGCGTCGAAGCCGAACCCGGTCCCGTCCGCCGCCAGGTCGTGGGCGATGCCCGCGCACGTACCGAGGTTGGAGCCGTGCAGCACGGTCAGGGTGGTGGCCGGGAGGGCCCGCCGGTGCACGTTCCGGTGACTGTCGACGGGAGCGGGGGCGCCGCTGGCCGGGCGGCGTTCGCCGGAGGTGCGGCGGGCGAGGCGCAGGGCGAACGCCTCGGGCTTGATGGTGAGCGACTGGTGGATCCGCAGCCGGTAGTCGGTGTGGTCGATCAGCCGGTAGCGGTGCACGAGCAGACCGAGCAGCAGGGTGGCCTCGTGCAGCGCGAACTGCCGCCCGATACAGGCGCGTTCACCACTGCCGAACGGTTTGAAGAGGTGCACGGGACGGGCCGCGGTCCGCTCGGGCGTGAACCGGTCGGGGTCGAACAGCTCGACGTTGTCGCCCCAGGCCGAGTCGCGGTGCAGGGCCGGGGTGAGCACCATCAGGGTCTCGCCGCGGCGTACCGGGTAGCGGCCGCCGATGACGGTGTCCTCCCTCGGCTCCACGGCGAAGGCGGGCGCGGTAGGCCACAACCGCAGGCTCTCGTCGAGCACTTGGCGCAGATACGTGAGTTTGCCGATGTCCCCGTACGCGGGCTCGGGTGTGTCCGTGTCGCCCCACAGCGTGTCGACCTCCCGCTGGGCACGGGCGAGCACTTCGGGGTGTTTGGTGAGGTGGTAGAGGGCGAACGACAGGGCTCCGCTGGTGGTTTCGTGCCCGGCGATGAGGAACGTGATCACTTGGTGCCGGATGTTCAGGTCGTCGAGCGGCTCACCGGTCACCGCGTCCCGGGTGTGCAGCATCCGGCCGAGCAGGTCGTCGGTACGGGTGTCGCCGGACGCCCTGCGCTTCCTGATCACCTCGTCGACCAGGCCGGCCATGAGGGCGGCGTCCGCACGGAATTCCGCGGCCCGCTTCCGCCGGAACCGCTCCGTGCCCGGCACCGACTCACCCTTGGCCTGGGTGAACGCGAGGGCCCTGCTCATCGCCGCGACGAAGGGGTGCGCCGTCTCGCGCCGCAGCGACGCGAAGTCGTGCCCGAAGCCGCAGAGCCCGATGGTGTCGAAGGTCAGCCGGGTCATGTCCCCCGGCACGTCCACCGGGGCGCCGTCGGCGCGGTCCCACTTGTCGGTCAGCGAGCGGGCGGCGTCGAGCATGGTCGCGTGGTAGCCGCGCATGGCGCCGAGCGAGAACGCGGGCATGAGCACGTCGTGCGCCTTGCGCCAGTTCGGCTCGTCGGGGAAGGCGGTGAACAGCCCGTCCCCGGCGATCCGCCGGATCTCGACGAGGTCAGGGTGCACGTTCTTACGGAACCGGCTCTCGTCCGCGAGCTCCGCCACCAGGTCGAGCCCGCCCACGAGTACGTACGAGGTGCCGAAGACCCGCAGCCGGTACACCGGGCCCAACTCCTTTGCCTCGCGCATCAGATGAAGGAGCCCGTCGGCGCCCTTCGGGACACTCAGGGCGTGGCCGAGGAACGGGAGCGCGGGGCGCTCGGGGATCTCGGTGGTCGGGGACGCGGTGGTCGGGGACGCGTGGGTCATGAGCCCGCCTTTCGTGCGGAACCAGCGGTCGCTGCCGGCGATCACCGCCGGCGGTCGCTTCGCACACCACGCTAGCGGTCGACCTTGTCAGGTGACAATGTCGCTCGCTCGTATCGCATGTGTCGCTCCACACGGCGGTACGGGGCAACTCCGGGGGCGCACGACGCGTCCCGCGCGCGACTCCGCACCTCTCACTAACGAGGCCATATATTCGTTGACACGAATATGCTGCACAGTGAATACTCATCGCCATGGACGCACTCCTCACCGCACTGGCCGACCCGGTCCGCTGGCGGCTCGTGGGCCTGCTCGCCGAGCGGCCCCGTCCGGTCGGTGTCCTCGCCCGGCTCGCCGAGGCGCGCCAGCCGCAGACGACCAAGCATCTGCAGACCCTTGAACGCGCCGGTGTCGTCACCTCCCAGCGCGCCGGGCAGCGCCGTATCTACGCCCTCCGGCCAGGCCCCCTGCGGGAGTTGGCGACCGCGCTCGGCCGGCTCGCCGACACCGCGGAGCGGGACGGGGGCGCGCGCGAGACCTTCGAGCGCTACGGGGTCAGCCTGCACGCGGAGCGGCTCGCGGCGGCGGAGCCGGGGTGGGCCGACGGCCGCTCGTTCGGCTTCCGCCGGTCGCTGACGGGGCGCCCCGCGCTCGTCTGGCGCCACCTGACCGAGGCCGCGCTGCTCGCGCGCTGGTGGACGCCCGACGACCTCCGGGTCTCCGAGCTGGCCTTCGAGGCGCGCGAGGGCGGGCGGATCGTCCACGAGTACCGCGACGCCGAGGACGTCGACGGCTCCGACCCGGTCGCCGGGCGCGCGGAGGGCGTGGTCGACGAGGTACGCCCCGGTGAACGCCTCGCCTACCGGCTCTCGCCCCAACTCCCGGACGGCGGGCGCGCGTTCACCGCCCACGTGACGCTGGACCTGCGGCCCGACCGGACCGGCACGGAGCTCGACGTCCAGTGGCGGATCACCGACAGCACCGTGGGCGCCGCCGACTTCGTCGCGGGCATCGAGATCGGCTTCGGCCAGAGCCTCGACAGACTCGCGGCGAACCTCGCCACCGGCCCGCACGACACCCACCCGCACAACACCGACGTGAGGAGCACGACATGACCGACTCGACCGGCCGCAGGGTGACCGCGAACCTGAGCCTCTCCCTCGACGGGCGCTACCACGGCCCCGGCGGGCCCGCCGACTTCAGCATGTTCGCGCCGTACGTGACCTCGGAGGTCGCGCGGGACCAGCTCACCCGTATCTGGGAGGGCGCGACGACGGCCCTGCTGGGCCGGGGCAACGCCGAGGGATTCCTGGGGTACTGGCCGGCGGTCGCTTCGGACGAGCACGCCGATCCGCGCGATCGTGGCTACGCGAAGTGGCTGGTGGACACGGAGAAGGTGGTCCTCTCGACCACCCTGACCGAAGCGCCGTGGGAGCACGCCCGGGTGGTGAACGCCCCGGCCGCGGACGTCGTCGCCGAACTCAGGGCCGGCGGCGCGGGCGACATCCTCGTGAACAGCAGCCCGAGCGTCATCAAGCCGCTCCTGGCGGCTGATCTCATCGACCGCCTGTACCTCATGATCTTCCCCGAGATCGCCGGGGACGGGCAGCGGCTTTTCGACGACGGCTTTCCGTCCACGAAGTGGCAGCTCACCCACCAGGAGACCGGCACGCTGGGCGAGATCGCCCTGGTCTACGACCGGGTCCGCTGAGGCCTGTACGGCCGGGTCGGCCGCCGCCCCTGTCCACGTACGAGCCGCTCCCCGTCACGTCCGAGCGGCCACGTACGAGCCACCCCGGACCGGCACGCGAGGCCCGCCCCTCAAGCCCGTAC
>NZ_JAAAHS010000435.1 GCF_009908195.1 Streptomyces boluensis
CCCAGGGACCGTGAGCTCGACTCCGTACGCCCAGACGCCCGTTGCCCCGCTCCGCGGCACGCTGTTCATCGGGGGTGAGCGCGTCACCGGTGAAGGGGCGGCGCTGCGCTCCCGTGATCCGCGTACCGGCGTGGAACTCGACCCTCCGTACCGGGCCGCCGGGCCCGCCGAGGTCGCCCGTGCCTGCCGGCTCGCCGAGGACGCCTTCGACGCGTACCGCGCGACCGGCCCCGAGGAGCGGGCCCGGTTCCTGGAGCGGATCGCCGACCACCTCACCGGGGCCGGTGCCGAACTGGTCGCGCGGGCGCACCTGGAGACGGCGCTGCCAGAGGCCCGCCTCAC
Source organism: Streptomyces boluensis (assembly GCF_009908195.1). GTDB lineage: Bacteria > Actinomycetota > Actinomycetes > Streptomycetales > Streptomycetaceae > Streptomyces > Streptomyces boluensis. The sequence goes on from NZ_JAAAHS010000435.1 coordinate 343, forward strand.
CGGTGAAGTGGGCCGTACCACCGGGCAGTTGAGGCTGTTCGCGCAGGTGCTGCGGGAGGGCGGGGCGCACGGTGTGCGGATCGATCCGGCGCTGCCGGACCGCAGCCCGCTGCCCCGGCCGGATCTGCGGCAACGGCGGATCCCGCTCGGTCCTGTGGCGGTCTTCGGGGCGAGCAACTTCCCGCTGGCGTTCTCCGTGCTCGGTGGTGACACAGCCGCCGCGCTCGCCGCGGGCTGCCCGGTGGTGGTGAAGGCGCACGAGGCGCATCTCGGTACGTCGGAGCTCGCCGCGAACGCCGTGCGTGCGGCCGTCGAGGAGTGCGGCCTTCCGGACGGGGTGTTCTCGCTGCTTGTGGGTGAAGGGCCGCTCGTGGGACGGCAGTTGGTCACCGATCCGCACATCCAGGCGGTCGGTTTCACCGGTTCCCGCACGGCCGGTCTCGCGGTGACACGAGCCGCTCAGGAACGGCCGCGCCCGGTGCCGGTGTACGCGGAGATGAGCAGCGTCAACCCGGTGGTGCTCCTTCCGGGTGCCCTGGCCGAGCGCGCCGAGGGCCTGGCCGAGTCGTTCGTGGCGTCGTTGACGTTGGGCGCGGGCCAGTTCTGCACCAACCCGGGGCTCATCGTCGCGGTGGCGGGCGACGACCTCGACGCGTTCACGGGCGCGGCGGCGCGCGCGGTCGCCGGCCACGCGGGGGCGACGATGCTGACGCCGGGCATCGCGGCGGCGTACGGGCGCGATGTCGACGCGGTCGCCGGGCGGCCCGGTGTGACGGTGCTCGCGCGGGGTACGGCGCCGGAGTCGGCGAGCCCGTGTCAGGCGGCGCTGCTCACGGTGGACGGTGATGTGTTCCGCGCCGATCCGGAGTTGCAGCGGGAGATGTTCGGCGCGGCGGGCCTGGTGGTGCGCTGCCGCGATCTGGCGCATGTGGCCGCGGTGTTGCGCGCCCTCGACGGTCAGCTCACCGCGACCGTGCACAGCGCCGACGCCGACCTGGAGGCGGCGCGCGAGCTGCTGCCGCTGCTCGAACGGCGGGTGGGCCGGGTGCTGTTCAACGGCTGGCCGACGGGAGTGGAGGTCGGGCACGCGATGGTGCACGGCGGCCCGTACCCGGCGACGTCCGACAGCCGCACCACATCGGTCGGCTCGCTCGCCGTCGACCGGTTCCTGCGGCCGGTCGCGTACCAGGACGTACCGGCGGAGCTGCTGCCCGCGCCGGTGCGGGACGACAATCCGTACGAGGTGCCTCGGCTGGTCAACGGCACGCTTGAGACGGGGAGTTGAGGGGACACCGGCGCCGCGTACCGCCCCCTCACCCGGCGAAGGCCGGGCTCTCCACCCCCTGTCCCGCGTCCGGCAGGACCAGTACGGAACCGGCGAGCGGGTGCGGCCGGTCGAGGCCGACGCGGGCCGTGGTGACGTAGAGGTCCCGCAGTCCGGGGCCACCGAAGGCGCACTCGGTGGGACGGGCGACGGGCAGCGGCACCGTGCGGTCGAGCCGGCCGTCCGGGGTGTAGCGGCGCAGTTGCGCACCGTCCCAGAGGGCCACCCAGACGCAGCCGTCGGCGTCGACGGTGAGCCCGTCGGGAAATCCGGCGCCGGGTTCGACGGTCGCCAACTCCCGGCGTTCCACGATGCGTTGGCCGTCGGTGCGGAGCACGTCGATGCGCCGGGTGGGGCTGTCGACGTAGTAGACGCGGCTGCCGTCGGGGCTCCAGGCGGTGCCGTTGCTGACCGTCACGTCGTCGAGGAGCACGGTCGCGGTGCCGTCGGCGGCGATCCGGGTGAGGGTGCCGCCGCCGGGCGCCTCGTCGTAGCGCATCGTGCCCGCCCACAGGGTGCCGTCGGGGGCGACGGCGGCGTCGTTGCCGCGGCGGCCGGGGACGGGGTCGCGGTGCAGCCACGCGAACGTGCCGGAGGCGTCGTAACCGCCCACTCCGTCACGGAGGTTGAGGACGAGTCCGCCCCCGGCGCGGGGCTTCGCGGCGCCGACGTGCTGTTCGGTGGCGAACACGGTGCGGCGACCGGTCCCGGGGTCGAAGGTGTGGACGCGGGAGCCGAGGATGTCCACCCAGATCAGCCGGCCCTCGACCGGGTCCCAGGTCGGGCCCTCGCCAAGTTCAGCCCCCGCGAGAACCCCGGCGCGGACCGCGATTTCCGCCCTCACCGCCCGCCCCGGTGACCGAGCGAGGTGGACAGGTCGGCGGCGCCCTTCGCGGCGAGTTCGGTCAGTTCACGCTCCCGGTCCTCGCTCCAGCGCACCATCGGCACGGAGATCGACAGGGCGGCTACGACGGCTCCCGAGCTGTCCCGTACGGGCGCGGCCACACAGCTCACGTCGGGGTTGGCCTCGCGGTGCTCGACGGCGATGCCCAGGGTGCGGACGGTGCCGAGTTCCTCGCGCAGCGCGTCGTGCCCGGTGATGCTGTCCGGGGTGAGCGCGACCAGCTCGCCGCACTCCTGGAGACGGAGGTTCAGCTCCTCCTCGGGCAGCGAGGCGAGCAGCATCTTGCCGACCGAGGTGCAATGGGCGGGCAGGCGGCGGCCGTTGGCGGAGACCATGCGTACGGCGTGGGTGGAGTCGACCTTGGCGATGTAGATGACGTCGACGTCCTCCAGGATCGCCACATGCACCGTCTCGTCGCAGGTCTCGGCGACCTCGCGGGCGACTCGCTGGCCCTCGGCGGCGAGGTCGAGCTTCTCCGCGTACCGGCTGCCGAGTTGGTAGCCGCGCACGCCGAGGCGGTAGCGGCCGGGCTGTTCCGGGACCGGCACGAGGTACGAGCGGGCCGCGAGGGTGGTGACGAGTTCGTGCACCGTGGTGCGGGGCAGGTTCAGGGCGCGCACGATGTCGGGCGCCGAGAGGGTGCCGTCGCCCTCGAGGAAGAGTTCCAGTATGTCCAGTGCGCGGGTCACCGCCGGAACGAGTCGGCCCATGGCCGCTCACCCACCCCTCTGCGTCGTTCGAAACCCCGGCACGTTGCCGGTATCGCGAACACAGGCTATGCACAGGTGAGTTCGGCGGGCAATCGTCCTGCCGACGATCCCACCGTGTGCGATCCATTGACACCCCTCGGACCGCTTGCCTAGGTTCACGCCACGATCTCGAACGAGTGACGACATACCGAACACGCGAGAGGGCAACTGCCTTGCGCATCACCGGAATCAGCACCCATGTCGTGGGAACTCCCTGGCGCAATCTGACCTATGTGCTCGTCCACACCGACGAGGGCCTGACCGGTGTCGGCGAGACCCGGATGCTCGGCCGCACCGACGCCCTGATCGGCTACCTGCGGGAGGCCGAGGCCCACCACATCGCCGGCTCCGACCCGTTCGCCGTCGAGGACCTGGTGCGGCGCATGAAGTACGGCGACTACGGCCGGGCCGGCGAGATCGTGATGTCCGGCATCGCCGTGATCGAGATGGCCTGCTGGGACATCAAGGGCAAGGCGCTCGGCGTACCGGTCTGGCAGCTCCTCGGCGGCAAGGTCACCGACCGCGTCAAGGCGTACGCCAACGGCTGGTACACCACGGAACGCACCCCGGAGGCGTACCACGAGGCGGCCCGGGAGGTCGTGGCGCGCGGCTACCGGGCCCTGAAGATCGACCCGTTCGGGACCGGCCACTTCGAGCTGGACGCGGAGGCGTCGCGGTACGCGGTGTCGCTGATCGAGGCCGTACGGGACGCAATCGGCCCGGACATCGAGCTGATGCTGGAGATGCACGGCCGGTTCAGCCCCGCCACGGCCGTACGCCTCGCCCGCGAGCTTGCGCCGTTCGACCCGGCGTGGCTGGAGGAGCCGGTGCCGCCGGAGAACCTCAAGGCGCTGAAGAAGGTCGCCGAGCGGGTGGACGTGCCGGTGGCGACGGGTGAGCGGATCCACGACCGGATCGAGTTCCGCGAGCTGTTCGAGGACCAGTCGGCCGACGTCATCCAGCCGGACGTCGGGCACATCGGCGGCATCCTGGAGACCCGCAAGCTCGCCGCGACCGCCGAGACCCACTACATGCTGGTCGCCCCGCACAACGTCGGCGGCTCCGTACTCACCGCCGCGTCCCTCCAACTCGCCGCCTGCACACCGAACTTCAAGATTCTGGAGCACTTCAACGACTTCGCGGACGCGGAGATCACGAAGGTGGTGCGCGGGGCGCCCGTGGTCGACCCGGAGACCGGCTGCTTCGAGGTGTCGCACGCTCCCGGCCTCGGTGTGGAGTTCGATGTGGACGCGGCGGCGGAGTTCCCGCAGCAGCGGGCCCGCTTCGACCTGTGGGCCGACGGCTGGGAGCGGAGGCAGCCCGCATGACCGGCTCCGCGCCCTGTACGTCGAGCCGCTCCGTCGTCGTCGACCGGCCCGGCACGCACCGGCTCGTCACCGCCTCCGTGCCCGAGCCGGGCCCCGGCGAGGTACGCGTCCGGGTCGCCGCCGCCGGGATCTGCATGAGCGACCGCGAACTGTACGACGGCCTGCGCGACCCCGCGTACGTCCGCTACCCGGTCGTGCCCGGACACGAGTGGTCCGGCACCGTCGAGGCGGTCGGCGCGGGCGTGGACCCGGCGCTCGTCGGGCGCCCCACCGTCGCCGAGGGCTTCCGTGCCTGCGGGGTCTGCGCGCGCTGCCGGTGCGGGGAGAGCAGCCTGTGCGGCGGCGGGTACGCGGAGACCGGCTTCACCGAGCCGGGCGCGTTCGCCGACCATCTGGTGCTGCCCGCACGGCTTTTGCACCCGCTGCCGGACGGTGTGGACCTGCGGGCCGCCGCCCTTCTCGAACCCGCCGCGGTGGTGGCCGCCGCCGTGCGTGCCGGGCGGCCCGCACCCGGTGAGCGGATCGCCGTGGTGGGCGCGGGCACCCTCGGGCTGCTCGCCGTGCAGTTGCTCGCCGCGTCCTCGCCCGGCGAGCTCGCGGTGGTCGACCCGCGGGCCGCGCGCGGCGCGCAGGCACTCGGCTTCGGAGCGTCCGAGGCCCACACGCCGGAACAGGCCTCCGGCCTCGAAGGCCGCTTCGACCTGGTCGTGGAGACGGCGGGCGCGCCCTCGACGGCGGCGGCCTCCTGCCGCCTGGCGCGACGCGGCGGCCGGGTCGTCCTCACCGGGATGTTCACCCCGGGCGCGGAGGGCATCGACCCGGTGCACCTGTCGGTCAGCCAGCTGGAGGTACGGAGCGTGTTCGGGGCGTCGTCGGCGGCGTGGTCGGACGCGGTGCGGGCGTTCTCTCTGGGGCTTCTCGCGCCTGCGGCACTCGTCTCGCACGAGTTTCCGCTCGACGGGTTCGCGGAGGCGATCTCCCTTGTGGGGAGCGGGGGTTCGGACGTCGGGAAGGTGCTGCTTCGGCCCTAGGTGGCTTGCGTTGTCCTCGTCCCTCCGTCGACCTGAGTGCTGTACCTGGGGCTGCCGCCCCAGACCCCGCTTCGGCCTTCGGCCTCGTCCTCAAACCCCCCCGGCTACCGCTGGGAGGTGCCCCCAGGACGGGCTGATATTCGGCCTCCAGCGCCGGATGGCCTGAATTCCCCACCCAGAGGAGCCCTCTTG
>NZ_JAAAHS010000436.1 GCF_009908195.1 Streptomyces boluensis
CCGCCCGCACCTCGCGCCGTTCCCCCTCGAACCGTTCCCGCAGGCGACGGTCGTGTGAGACCACCACCAGCGTGCCCGCGTACGACGCGAGGGCCGCTTCCAGTTCCTCGGCGAGGGCGGGGGAGAGGTGGTTGGTCGGCTCGTCCAGGAGGAGTAGGTCGGCGGGGCGGGTGACCAGGCGGGCCAGGGCGAGGCGGCGGCGCTGGCCGACCGAGAGGCCGCGTACCGGAACGTGCAGGTCGGCCTCGCGGAACAGGCCGAGGGCGAGCAGCCGGTCGGTGTGCTCGGCGGGCGGCCCCTCGAGCCCCGCCGCGAACGCGTCGAGGAGCGGGAGCCGGGACGCGCCCTCCCCGTACCGGACCTCCTGCGGCAGGTGGCCGACGCGGGCCGGGATCGTCACCGTGCCGCGGTCCGGGGCGAGTTCACCCGCGAGTACGCCGAGGAGCGTGGACTTGCCCGCGCCGTTCGGGCCCGTCAGCAGGAGCCGCGTGCCGGGGGCGAGGCGCAGCTCGTCGACGCTGAGGCGGCCGTGCACGGCGATGTCCGTCAGCTCCACGGCCCGGACGAACGGGTGGTCGCCGCCCGTCACGTCCGCCGCGAACCGCAGCGGGTCGGGCGGCCGCGGCACCGGCTCGGCGCGCAGCCTGCGCAGCCGTTCGCGGGCGTTGCGCACGACGCCCGAGACCTGGCCCTCCACCGACCGCTGGTGCTTGGAGAACTTGGCGAAGCTGCTGCTGTCCCGCATCCGCCAGCCCGAACCGAGCCGGTCCGCGGCGCCCTCGGCGATCTTCTCCTGGCGGTCGACCTCGTCCCGCCACTCGCGGTACCGCTGCTCCCAGCGCAGCCGGGCGGCGGTGCGCTGCGCCAGGTAGCCGTGCCAGCCGCCGCCGTACCTGGCCACGGTGTGCCGGTCGCCGTCGACCTCGACGATCGCGTCCGCGACCCGGTCGAGGAAGACCCGGTCGTGGGTGACGGCGACCACCGTGCCGCGATGCCCGCGCAGCCGCTCCTCCAGCCAGCCGAGGGCCGAGGCGTCCAGGTGGTTGGTCGGCTCGTCGAGGAGCAGCAGCTCCGGCGCGGCCGCGAGCACGCAGGCGAGCGCGAGCCGCGCCGCCTCCCCGCCGGACAGCGAGCCGAGCGTGCGCCCGCGCCCCAGGTGCGGTACGCCGAGCCCGTGCAGGGCAGCGTCCAGGCGGGCGTCGGCGCGGTAGCCGTCGCGGGCCTCGAAGGCGGCCACCAGGTCGGCGTACGCGGCGAGTCCGTCCGCCGAGGCCGAGCCGAGGGACTCCTCGGCGGCGCGGATCCGTCGCTCCAGGTCCCGCAGTTCGGCCAGGGCCTCGTCCACCGCGTCCTGCACCGTGGCGTGCGGCGGCAGCTCAAGGGTCTGGGCGAGATAGCCCGTACCGCCGTCCGACACCACCGTCACCTCGCCGTCCGCGGGCACGGCGCGGCCCGCGAGGAGGCGGAGCAGCGTCGACTTGCCCGAGCCGTTCTCACCGATGACGCCGACGTGCTCGCCGGGCCTGACCGAGAGCGAGGCCCGCTCCAGGACGGGCCGCTCGGGGTAGCCGAACGACACGTCCCGCAGCACCAGTTGACTCACCCGAACCCCCTCGTTCGTACGCGGCCGTCTCAGGCGGGCTGGCCGAACAGCTCCCGCAGCACATCCTCCATCGTCACGAGCCCCGCGAGCCGGCCGTCCTGGCCGAGCACCGCCGCCACATGCGTACGGCTGCGGCGCATCGCGGTCAGCACGTCGTCGAGCGGCGTGGACTCACGGACGCGGGCGATCGACCGCATGTCCCGCACCTGGAACGGCAGGTCGCGCGGCGAGGCGTCCAGGGCGTCCTTGACGTGCAGATAGCCCACGATGCGGCGGCCGTCGTCGACGACGGGGAAGCGCGAGAAGCCCGAGCTCGCCGACAGCTCCTCCAACTGCTCGGGGGTGACGCCGATCTCCGCGTACACCACCCGCTCCAGCGGAAGCACCACGTCGTTCACGGGGCGGCGGCCCAGTTCCAGCGCGTCGTGCAGCCGCTCCTGGGCGCGGTCGTCGATCAGGCCCGCGTCGCCGGAGTCCTTGACGAGCCGGGCCAGCTGATCGTCCGAGAACGTCGCCTCCACCTCGTCCTTGGGCTCCACCCGGAGCAGCTTGAGCAGCGCGTTCGCGAAGGTGTTGATCGCGAAGATCACCGGGCGCAGGGCCCGCGTGATCGCGACGAGCGGCGGACCGAGCGTCAGGGCGCTGCGCACCGGCTCGGCCAGCGCGATGTTCTTCGGGATCATCTCGCCGAGCAGCATGTGCAGATACGTGGCCACGGCCAGGGCGATCACGAACGAGATCGGGTGCACCAGGCCGTGCGGCACGCCCACCGCGTCGAAGAGGGGTTCGAGCAGGTGCGCGATGGCGGGCTCGGCGACGATGCCGAGGACCAGGGTGCACAGCGTGATGCCGAGCTGCGCGGCGGCCATCAGGTGCGAGACGTGCTGCAGGCCCCACATGACGCTGCGGGCCCGCCGGTCGCCCTCATCGGCGTGCGGCTCGATCTGGCTGCGGCGCACCGAGATCAGCGCGAACTCGGCGCCCACGAAGAAGGCGTTGACCACCAGCGTGGCCAGGCCGATCAGGAGCTGTATCGCGATCATCGGTCACTCCCCGCGGCCGTGCCGCTCTCGCTGTCGCCGTCCCTGTCGCCCTTGCTCTTGCCGGGGCGTGCGGTGCCCCTGGGCGGTAGATCCGCGGGCGCGTGCAGCAGCAGGCGGGCCGCGCGGCGCCCGGCGGCGTCCACCACGTCGAGCTGCCAGCCGTCGACCTCGACGCCGTCCCCGACGGCCGGTATCCGGCCCAGCTCGGTGGCGACCAGACCGGCCAGCGTCTCGTACGGGCCGTCCGGCGCGCGAAGGCCGATCTTGGCGAGCTGGTCGGTGCGGGCGGAGCCGTCCGCGTCGTACAGGCGGCGCCCCTCGTCGTCGGTGCCGGCGGCGGCCAGGTCGGCGGTCTCGTGCGGGTCGTGCTCGTCGCGGACCTCGCCGACGACCTCCTCGACGATGTCCTCCAGGGTGGCGACGCCCGCGGTGCCGCCGTACTCGTCGATGACGACGGCCATGGTGCGCTTGCCGGAGAGCCGGTCCAGGAGCCGGTCGACGGTGAGCGTCTCGGGGACGAGCAGCGGCTCGCGCATGATCTCGCCCACGGGGAAGCGGGGCCTGCGCTCGGCGGGCACCGCGAGCACGTCCTTGATGTGCGCGACGCCGACGACCGAGTCGAGGTTGCCGCGGTAGACGGGGAAGCGGGACAGGCCGGTCGCGCGGGTCGCGGTCGCCACGTCCTCGGCGGTGGCCTGGATGTCGAGGGCCATGACCTGCACGCGCGGCGTCATCACGTTCTCCGCGGTGAGGTCCGCCAGGTTGAGGGTGCGGACGAACAGCTCGGCGGTGTCCGCCTCCAGGGCGCCCTGCTTCGCGGAGTGCCGGGCGAGCGCCGCGAGCTCCTGCGGGCCACGGGCCGAGGCCAGCTCCTCCGCGGGTTCGAGGCCGAGCCGGCGCACCGAGCGGTTCGCCGTGTTGTTGAGGTGCGTGATCAGCGGCTTGAAGGCGGCGCTGAACCAGCGCTGCGCGGTGGCCACGCGCTTGGCGACGGCCAGCGGCGAGGAGATCGCCCAGTTCTTCGGCACCAGCTCGCCGACCACCATCAGAACGATGGTGGACAGCACGGTGCCGATCACCAGGGCGGCGCTCTCGGCGGCGCCCTTCGACAGACCGAGGTCGTCGAGCGGTCCGGCGAGCAGCTTGCCGATCGACGGCTCGGCGAGCATGCCGATGACCAGACCGGTGACGGTGATGCCGAGCTGGGCGCCGGAGAGCTGGAAGGTGAGGCTGCGCACCGCCTTCAGGGCACTGTCCGCGCCCTGCTCGCCGTCGGCCACGGCGCGCTCCAGCTTGCTGCGCTCGACGGTGGTGAGGGAGAACTCTGCGGCGACGAACACGCCGCAGGCCAGCGTGAGCAGCAGGGCCAGGCCGAGCAGGAGCACTTCGGTCATCGGGTCACCTCCGTCCCATGATCGGGCAGAGGAGAGGTGGCCGCGCGACGTCGGCGGTATCGGCTACTGGGAGGCTCGCCCATGGATGGACGCTCACACCTTTCATTCGGATACGGGTACTCCACGCATGTGTACGGGAGCGGTCCACCCAGGGTAAAGGATCAGCAAAGGAAGGTGCTGAGTGGCCGGGTGCCGGTCAGCGCGCCAGCGGCTTGACCCAGCGGCGCCAGTGGTCCTCGCGGTGGTACCCGGCCGCCGCCCACGCCCGCTGCGCGCGCTCGTTCGCCTCCAGGACCATGGCGTCCCCGCGCCGCCCGCCAAGGGCGACGAACCGTTCCTCCGCGGCGTCGAGCAGGGCCGTCGCCACGCCCCGCCGACGGTGCGCGGGCAGGACGGCGAGCCGGTACAGGCTGCACCGCCAGCCGTCGTAGCCGGCGATCACCGAACCCACGAGGACGCCGTCCGCCTCGGCGAGCAGCAGGGCGCCGGGGTCGCGCGCGATGAGGCCGGTCACGCCCGCCTCGTCGTCGGAGACGCTGGTGCCTTCGGCGGCGTCCTTCCAGAAGGCGAGGACGGCGGCGGCGTCGGACGGTTCGGCGGTACGGATGTCGAGGTTGCTCATGTGCGGCAGCGAAGCACAGCGACGGCCGCCACCGCGACGGGGTTTCGCGGTACGGGACGACCGCCCCGGCAGGTTCGGGAGGAGCGCCCCGGCAGGATGCGGGACGACCGCCCCGGCAGGTTCGGGACGAGTGCCCGGCAGGGGGGTGCGGCGGTGCGTACGCAGGTTCGTATCATGTCCACTCCAGACCAACGGGGAGCGTGTACGGATGGAACAGCTGGCGCCTGACGAGCCCAGGGACATAGCCGGTTACCGCCTCCAGGCGCGGCTCGGGCAGGGCGGCATGGGCGTGGTCTACCTGTCGCACACGCGCGGCGGCCAGCCCGTGGCGCTGAAGGTGGTGCGCCGCGAGTACGCCCAGGACCCGCTGTTCAAGGAGCGGTTCAGCCAGGAGGTCGCCGCGGCCCGCCGAGTGCAGGGCCCGTACACGGCCGCCGTGCTCGACAGCCGCACCGAGAGCGGTGAACTCTGGCTCGCCACCGCGTACGTTCCCGGGCCGCCGCTCTCCGAGGCGGTCAGCCGGTACGGGGCCCTCCCGCTGCGCACCGTGCTGCAGTTGGCCGGCGGTATGGCCGAGGCGCTGCAGACCATCCACGGCGCGGGCATCGTGCACCGCGACCTCAAGCCGTCCAACGTGCTGCTCGCCGCCGACGGCCCGCGCGTCATCGACTTCGGCATCGCGCGCGCCGCCGACACCGCGGCGCTCACCGGCACCAACGTCGCGCTCGGCACACCCGCGTACATGTCGCCCGAGCAGGCCACCGGCGGCGACATCACCCCGGCCCTCGACGTGTTCGCGCTCGGCCTGGTGCTGCACTACGCGGTCAGCGGCACGCACGCGTACGGCGAGGGCCCCTCGCAGGCGATCCTGCACCGGATCGTCGCCAACGAGCCCGATCTGAGCGGCTGTCCGCAGGAGTTGCGCGGCCTGATCGAGAGCTGCCTCAGCAAGGACCCGGCGGCCCGGCCGTCCCCGGCGGAGATCGTCGAGCACTGCTACGCGGTCGCGGGCGCCGCCGGGCTCGACCGGTCCGAGGGCTGGTGGCTGCCGCCGAACGTGGCGCAGGCGGTGGAGCAGCAGGAGCACACCATGCGGATCGCGTCCTCCGCGCCGCCGGCGGCCCCCGTCGCCCACATGCCGACCCAGCCCCCGCACGCCCCGAACGCAGC
>NZ_JAAAHS010000437.1 GCF_009908195.1 Streptomyces boluensis
GCCCCGGCCGCCCCGTCCCGTACGCCTGGGCGCTCGGCCCGCTGCTGCTGCTCGCCCTGTGGGCGGCCGGGTCCGGCGCCGGACTGATCGACCCGCGCGCACTGCCCTCGCCCTGGGCCATCGCCTCGACCACCGCCGACCTGATCGCGGACGGCCGGCTGCAGTCCAACCTCGCCACCTCCGCCCAACGCGCCGCCCTCGGCCTGGCGTTCGGCATCGCCGCCGGGCTGCTGCTCGCCGTCGTCGCCGGACTCAGCCGCGTCGGGGAGGGCATCGTCGACGGCCCGGTGCAGATCAAACGGGCCATCCCGTCACTCGCCCTGATCCCGCTGCTCATCCTCTGGTTCGGCATCGGCGAGACGATGAAGGTCGTCACCATCACCCTCGGCGTCTTCGTGCCGATCTACATCCACACCCACAACGGCCTGCGCACCATCGACAACCGCTACGCCGAACTCGCCGAGACGGTACGGCTGAGCAGGCCGCAGTTCGTCCGCCATGTCGTCCTGCCCGGCGCGCTGCCCGGCTTCCTGCTCGGCCTTCGCTTCGGCGTGACCGCGGCCTGGCTGTCGCTCGTCGTCGTCGAACAGGTCAACGCCACCAGCGGCCTCGGCTACATGATGGAACTCGCACGGACCTACGGACAGACCGACATCATCATCGTCGGCCTCGTCGTGTACGGACTCCTCGGGCTGATCTCCGACGCACTCGTACGACTCGTGGAGAGGAGGGCCCTGTCATGGCGACGCACGCTGGCGGGCTGACCGCGACCGAGGACCGCGCGACGGTCCACATCGACAACCTGGTACGCACCCTCGGCGGCCGCGACATCCTGAACAGGCTCCAACTCCGCATCGCACCAGGCGAGTTCGTGGCGCTCCTCGGCCGCAGCGGCTCCGGCAAGAGCACCCTGCTGCGCGCCCTCGCCCGCCTCGACCACGACGTGACCGGCAGCGGCGTACTGACCGCGCCCGACGATGTGTCCGTGGTCTTCCAGGACGCGCGCCTCCTGCCCTGGAAGCGGCTGCTCGACAACGTCGTGCTCGGCCTCGACGGGCCCGACGCCGCCGAGCGGGGCAGCACCGCACTCGCCGAGGTCGGCCTCGCGGGCCGCGAACGGGCCTGGCCGGTCGAGCTGTCCGGCGGCGAGCAGCAGCGCGTCTCCCTCGCCCGCTCCCTCGTACGCGAACCCCAACTCCTCCTCGCCGACGAGCCGTTCGGTGCCCTGGACGCGCTCACCCGGCTCCGGATGCACGCCCTGCTCCGACAGTTGTGCGACCGGCACCGGCCCGCCGTGCTCCTGGTCACGCACGACGTCGACGAGGCCATCGCGCTCGCCGACCGGGTGGCCGTACTGGAGGAGGGCCGCATCGCCGTCGACCTGCCCGTGGACCTCCCGGCCCCGCGCCGCCCCGGAACCCCGCGGTACGCGACCCTCCGTGAGCGGCTCCTCGAACGGCTCGGCGTGGACCGTACCGCCGAAGAAGGAGACGAAGTGGCCGAAGGGGTGAACGCCGCGTGAGCGGGCGCCAGTTGCACCTGAACCTGTTCGTCTATCCCGGCGGGCACCACGAGGCCGCCTGGCGGTACCACGGGTCCGACCCGGACCGGCTGCTCGACATCCGCTTCTACCAGGACCTCGCCCGCAGGGCGGAGGCCGCCACGTTCGACGGGGTCTTCTTCGCCGACGGCCCGTCGCTCGCCGACAACGTCCGCTACGCCAGCCGCTTCCGGCTCGAACCGTTCACCTGGCTGTCGGCGGTCGCCGCGGTCACGGAGCGGATCGGCCTGATCGCCACCGCCTCCACCACCTACACCGAGCCGTACAACCTCGCCCGCCTCTTCGCCTCCCTCGACCACCTCAGCGGCGGCCGGGCCGGCTGGAACATCGTCACCACCGGCGCCCCGCAGGCCGCCCAGAACTTCGGCCTCGAAGCGCACCCCGCGCACGCCGAACGGTACGACCGGGCAAGGGAGTTCGTCGACGTCGTCACGAAATTGTGGGACAGCTGGGAGGACGAGGCGCTGGTCGCCGACCAGAAGACCGGCCTCTTCGCCGACACCGACCGCATCCACACCGTCGACCACGAGGGCCGCCACCTCAAGGTGTGCGGACCCCTGAACACGCCCCGCACCCCGCAGGGCAGACCCGTCTACGTTCAGGCGGGCTCATCGGAGGACGGCCGGGCCTTCGCCGCCCGGTACGGGGAGGCGGTGTTCACCGCGCACCAGACCCTCGCCAGCGGCCAGGAGTTCTACGCCGACCTCAAGTCTCGCGCCCTCGCGCACGGCCGCGACCCGGCACAGCTCCTCGTCCTGCCCGGCATCAGCCCGTTCATCGCCTCGACCGAGGCCGAGGCGCGGGCCCTGCACGCCGAGTTCGACGAGCTGACCCAGCCCGCGTACTCGCTGCAGTTGCTGCACCGGCTGCTCGGAGTGCGGTTCACCGAGGAGCAGTTGGACGGGCCCGTACCGCGCGCCCTCATCGAGACCGGCGGCGAACGCGGCAACGGCAGCCGCTTCCAGCTCGTCCTCGACATCATCGAACGCGAACAGCCCACCGTCCGGCAGCTCCTGCACCGGCTCGCGGGCGCCCGCGGCCACCGCGTCGTCACCGGCACACCCGAGCAGGTCGCCGACCAGATCCAGGAGTGGTTCGAGCACGGCGCCGCCGACGGGTTCAACATCATGCCGCCCTGGCTGCCCGGCGGCTTCGACACCTTCGCCGACGAGGTCGTGCCGATCCTGCGCGCCCGCGGCCTGTTCCGCACCGCGTACACGGGCACCACCCTGCGCGACCACTACGGCCTGCCCCGGCCCGCCAGCAGTTATACGCATACGAAGGAGCACGCGTGACCCACCGCCTCAGATCCCGCTCGGCCCTCGCCGCCCTCGGCGCGACCGTCCTGCTCGCCGCCCCCGTCACCGTCCCGCAGGCACAAGCACAGGCGGACAGCGCGCGCCCCGCCACTGCCACCGCGCTCGACTGGTACGACACCACCGCGGAGACCATCGCCGCGGCCGGCGCGACCACCCAGGTCACCAACAGCCGTACGTGGGCGATCAGTTGGCTCGCCGCCGCCCGCGCCACCCGTGCCGTACCGCAGGGCGTGGAGCGCGGCCCGTACCAGGAGGCGGCCCTCGCGGCGGCCGTGCACCACGCGCTGGTGGCCCTCGCCCCTGACCGTACCGAACAGCTCGACGCGGCCCTGGACGACAGCCTGGCCGCGATACCCGACGGGACCGCCGAGGACCGTGGAGTCGCGGCCGGTGAGCGCCAGGCCGAACGGCTCCTGGCGGCCCGGCAGGGCGACGGCCTCGACCCCGGCTCCGTCAACGCCCCCTACCCGGTGCCCGCCGCGGGGCCCGGCGTCTGGCAGCCGACCCCGGCCGCGTACGCCCCGGCCACGCAGTACGGCAACCGGCTCGCCGAGCCGTTCCTGCTGGCGGAGCCGAGTCAGTACCGCCTCGGCCCGCCGCCCGCGCTCGGCTCCGGCCGGTACGCCGACGACCTCGCCGAGGTACGCGCGTACGGGTCGGCCGACAGCACGGTGCGCACCGCCGAGCAGACCGAGACGGCGAACTTCTGGTACGGCTCCTCGCTCACCCTCTACACCGAGCCGCTGCGCGTCGCCCTCGACCGCAGCACCCAGGGCATCACAGGGCAGACGGCGCTGGTGGCCCTCTTCCACGTCGCGGCGGTCGACACTCAGATCGCCACCTCCGACTCCAAGTACGCGTACGGGCGTTGGCGCCCTGTCACTGCGATCCGCACCGGCGACATCGCGCCGGACGCGGAGTGGACGCCGCTGCACAACACCCCCGCGCACCCGGACTACCCGAGCGGCCACACCACCTACTCGGGCGCCGCGCAGGGCATCCTCACCGCACTCGCGGGCTCACGTACGGAGCCGTTCGACCTGACCAGCCCCACCGCGCCCGGAGTGACCCGGACGTACACCGCCTGGCGGCAGCTCTCCGAGGAGAACGTGGACGCCCGGATCCTGTCCGGCATCCACACCCGTTCCGCCGACGAGAGCGGTCTCGCCCTGGGGGAGACCGTGGCCCGGCACACGCTGCGGAACGCGGACCGGCTGCTCGGCCAGTAGCGGACCGGCTCCTCGGCCCGTAGCGGAGAGCTAGTAGCGGAGAGGCTCGCTCAGCCGCGTGCGGCCTTCGCCAACAGGCCGAGGACCTCGGTGAGTTGGCCGCGTACCGCGTCGTCGTCGAGGGTGCCGTCCGGGGTGGAGGTCTCGCGGTTCACGGTGACGCGTACGCAGGCCGGTTCCACCACGGCGGCGCCGGTGTAGTGCAGCACCGTGCGCAGGGTCGCGGACGCGCCCTCGCCACGGCCGGGGGCGGCCGCGTTCACCCAGGCCGCCGGCTTGTCGGCGAAGCCGGTGCCGCCGACCGTCCAGTCCAGGAGGTTCTTGAACGCGCCGGGCAGCGTGCCCGCGTACTCCGGGGTGCAGACCAGGACGCCGTCCGCCGCCGCCAGCGCCGCGCGCAGCTCGGCGACCGGGGGCGGCAACGGGTCGGTGTCGTCGTCGGGGTTGAAGTGCGGAAGCCCGCCCAGGCCCGCGTACAGGACGGTCTCCACGCGCGCGTGCGGGGCGACGGCCTGAGCGGTACGCAGAACGGCCTCGTTGCTGGAACCGGACCGTACGCTCCCGGAGAGCAGCAGAATTGTTGGCAGAGTCGACATCCGGGCAACCTACTGCGAACCGCGGGCAGTTGGCCCTCTCCGGCGGGGAACGGACACGGATCGGCCTCGGTTCGGCGCGACTCAGGGGGTTCGGCTCCCGTGGCCGCCCCGCTCGACTACCTTGCTGCCGTGGAACAGTTGATCACCGAAGACCCGACGCGGATCGGCCCGTACCGTCTGGTGGCCCGGCTCGGCGCGGGCGGCATGGGTCTGGTGTACCTCGGGCGCTCGGAGGCCGGACGCACCGTCGCCGTGAAAGTGGTGCAGGCCGAATACGCCCAACACCCCGAATTCCGCAAGAGGTTCGCCCGCGAGGTGGCCGCCGCGCGCCGGGTCGGCGGGACCTGGACGGCGGCCGTGCTCGACGCCGACACCGAGGCGCCGGTGCCGTGGGTGGCGACCCAGTACATCCCGGGGCCCGACCTGACCACCGTGGTCGCCGAGGACTTCGGGCCGCTCCCCGAGTACACGGTCCGCACCCTCGCCAACCGGCTCGCCACCGCCCTCGAGTCGGTGCACGGCGCGGGCCTGATCCACCGCGACCTGAAGCCGTCCAACGTCCTGGTGACCGTGGACGGGCCGCGCGTCATCGACTTCGGCATCGCCCGCGCCATGGACACCCTCGCCGGGGACAGCCTGCACACCCGCACCGGCATGCTCATCGGCTCGCCCGGATTCATGTCCCCGGAACAGGTCCGCGGCCTCGAACTCACCGCCGCGAGCGACGTGTTCTGCCTCGGCGCCGTCCTCGTGTACGCGAGCACCGGCCGCCTCCTCTTCGGCGCCACGGACACCGGCCTCAACGCCCACCTCTTCCGGATCGCGGAGGAGGAGCCGGACCTGACCGGCGTACCGGAGTCCCTGATCGACCTCGTACGCCAGTGCCTGGACAAGGACCCGGCGCGCCGCCCCACCCCCGCCGAGGTCGCCGCCCGCACGACGGCCGAGGGTGAGGGGGAGTGGCTGCCCGGCTCGGTACTCGCCCAACTCGGGCGGCACGCGGCCCAGTTGCTCGACTTCGTACCGAAGGCCAGGGCCGGGGAGCATGCCCCCGCGTACACACCGAC
>NZ_JAAAHS010000438.1 GCF_009908195.1 Streptomyces boluensis
AGGCTCCCACCCCTGCGCCCGCACCTGCCGATACGCCCGCCGGCACCGCCGCTAAGTCCCGCCGCCGCCCTCGATCCCGCTCCCCCGCGCCCTGCCGGATTGGCCAGTTCTCGCCCGTACGTACTGGGCGGACCTCGGCAAGTCGGGCGCCGCATTTCAACGCCGCCGCGTATCCCGCCCGCCGGTCCGGGCTGCGTGGCCCGCGCCACTGCCGCACTCTGGGGGCATGGCCTGGCAGACGCCGATCGTCGTACATCCGCCGGAGGCGAGGGACGGGCGGCCCGTCAGCGTGCGCGGAGCGCCGCTCGGCAACGCGCACAGCGACCGCGAACTGGTCGAACTGCTCCGCGCGGCCGGGCTCGACGAGGCCGACATCGCCCTCGACGACCCGCACCTCGTGGAGTGGCGCGGCGCGGGGCCCCACCAGTGGCAGCCGGCTGCCGACGGCTGAGCTGAAACCTTCCGGGCCGCGCGTCCCCTGTGCGGCCTACCCGTATGCCCCATTCGCACGACAGCGATAGCGGCCGCCGGAGGGCGTACCTAGCGTTTCGGGCATCGAGGTGCATCACCGGTTGCAGCGGAACAGCTCCGCGCCTGCTCCTCGGGGACCCAAAGGATTGCTCATGCGCGCGATATCCCTCGTATCCGCCGTATCCGCGGCCGTCGTCTCGGCGGGCGCCCTGACCCTCAGCGCTCCGGCAGCCCACGCGGCGGTCACCGGGGACAACGACATCACGTCCTTCGGCTTCAGCATCACGCCGACGACCATCGCCGCGGGCGGCCAGGTCACCTTGAAGGTGGACGGCTGCGACGCGGACGCGCACGCCACCTCGGGCGTCTTCGACAAGGTCACGATCCCGCGGGGCCAGACGGCCAACGCGACCGTGGACTGGGACGCGAAGCCGGGTGCGATGTACACGGTCACCTTCGAGTGCAAGGGCGAGACCGGCACCACCGACCTGACCATCGCCACCGGCGGCGGCAACCACAACGGCGGCAACCAGTCGGGCGGCGATCAGTGGGGCGGCCAGCACAACGGCGGCCAGCACAACGGCGGCCAGCACAACGACGCCACCGCACACCGCGGTGTACGGGCCGGCATCGGCGGTACCTTCAGCGACCTGGACTTCCATGAACTCGCCCTGGGCGGCGCCCTGATCGCGGGCGCGCTGGGCTCCGCGTACTACTGGGCGCGGCGCCGCCCCAGCGAGAGCGGTTCCTGAGCGCAGGGCGGCGGGCGCTGTCATGGCATCTCGACTCGGTTGCACAGCATCTCAACTCGGCTGTACGACACAGCACTTCGCCCCGGGATCCGCACCGGTCCCGGGGCAAAGCGTCGTACGTCGCGCCCGTGGGCGCGGGGGTGTGTCAGCTCTTGGCCTCGCCGCGGCGGCGCAGCCAGAACACGCCGCCGCCGATGACGGCCGCCGCCACCAGGGAGCCGCCGATCGCCACGTCGGTGGACGTGGCACCGGTGCTGGAGCTGCCGCCGAGACCACCGCGGACACCGCCGTGGATGACGGTGAGCGCGGCCTCCCGGGTGACGCTGTTGTTAGGGCCGGTGCCACACGTGGCGGTCACGCTGTGGGAGCCGATGCTGGCGTTGTGGTTGATGGTTACGTTGGCGGTGGCGACGCCGCCGCTCGAATGCAGCGGGGTGCTCTGGAAGGCCGACGAGGAGACGCTGCCGTTCGTGTTGCACTCGTGGGCGTTGACCGTCACCGTGACCGTGCCGCCGCGATGGGTGGTGGTCGGCGAGACGCTGATGGTGCTTCCGTCCCAGGCGCTCGCCGCAGGCGCTGCGAGCCCGATGAACGCACCGGCGGCGGCCGTGACCGCCAGGGCACGAGAAGTACGCATGTGAACCTCCGCGGGAGAGCGCCCCGAGGAACCGTCCCCGGGCAGGAATTGGCGAGATCGCTGCTCCCATACCGACCCTCGGGTGCCGTGCGCGGGCCCGCATTTCGGGGCTGGTCCGTCCTGGTGAGCCGACACGCCGACGCGGCGTCCCGTAAAAGCGAGTAGGCGCAGGTCACACACCGTCAGAAAATATCTTTCGCGGGCGACTCGGATGGCTCACCGGCCGTTCGGGGGCCACCCGTTCGCCCGCGCTCTGTCGCACACTTCCGGTCCCGCCCTTAGCGTTCTGCCATGCGCAACGGACGCGGTGGGAAATGCCGCGTCGAGAGGGGATCTGAGAATGCCTTCGTCCCAGTCCGCCGAAGAGGAGGAGCCGCAGAAGAAGCGCGCCCCATGGGGAGTGATAGCGCTTGTTCTGCTGACCGGGCTCGCCTTGATACGGAATGGTTCCGGCGAATTCGCCGTAGGGCCCCCGCAGCCGGCTTCGGCCGCGGCGGCGGCCGAAAGCCGGGTGCACGGCCAGACCAGGGCGAAAGCCCCGGACGCACTGCCGTTCTCGCTCGCCGAACGCGTCCGGATCCCCGCGATCCAGGTGGACGCCCCGATCCAGCCGGTCGGCCTTGACGCGGCGGGCTGGGTGGACGCCCCGCCGCCCGCGGACCCCAATCTCGCGGGCTGGTTCAACGGCGCCGTCTCGCCCGGGGAGAAGGGCACGGCCGTCGTCGTCGGCCATGTCGACAACAACTCGGGCCCGGCGGTCTTTTACGGTCTCGGTTCACTCACCAAGGGAAATCACGTCGAGATTCAGCGCAAGGACGGACGTACCGCGGTGTTCGAGGTCTACGGCATCGAGGTGTTCGACAAGAACAACTTCCCGGGCACCAAGGTGTACGGCTCGACCGGCGCTCCGGAATTGCGGGTCATCACCTGCGGCGGTGGGTTCACCAAGGAGAAGGGCTACGACGGAAATGTCGTCGCTTTCGCCCGCATGGTGAAGACGACCTGAGAGATATCTGGCATACGAAAGCCGGCATACGGAAGCCGGGCGGACTCGTGAACTGTACGAGTCCGCCCGGCTTTTGGGTGCTCAGCGACCGGAGCGGCGGCACCCGGCCGTGCGGCTCACCCGGCCGTGCGGCTCATGTCGCGGTGCGGCTCGGCACTCCGATCCGGTAGCCCTCGTCGAGCAGTCGGGGCAGATAGGTGCGCAGCGCCTTGACGCTCTGCGAGCGGTTGCCGCCCGCGTCGTGCGAGAGCACCACGACTCCGGGGCCCGCGCCCCGCAGGACGTTGCGGACGATCGTGTTGGTGCCGGGTTCGCGCCAGTCGAGGGTGTCGACGGTCCAGGCCAGGGGTTCCATGCCGAGTTCGGCGCCGATCTCGAAGGCCGAGCGGTTCCAGGCCCCGTACGGTGCGCGGAACCATCGCGGTGGCTGGCCCACGGCGTCCATGACGGCGTCGCTGGTGCGCTCGATCTCGTCCCTGATGCCGCGGCGCCGCATCAGGGTCAACTCGGGGTGCGTGAAGGTGTGGTTGCCGATGGTGTGGCCGTCGTCGATCATCCGCCGGAGCAGGTCGGGGTTGGCCTCGGCCATCTCGCCGCAGACGAAGAACATCGCCCGCACGTCGTGCTTGCGCAGGGTGCGCAGGATGTCCGGGGTGTAAAGCGGGTCGGGCCCGTCGTCGAAGGTGAGGACCATGCCGCGCCCCCGGGCGGCCATGCGCAGAATCGGCTTGCTGCGTACGGGAGTTCGGCCGATGGCGGCGCGCTGCGGACCGTATCCGGTCATGGGTTGCAGGCGGTACGCGGAGGGCTTCTGGGGACGTGCCGCCTGGGCGCCCGCGGCGGGTCCCGGCGAGTTGGAGGGGCGGGATGAGGTGCCGGACCGCTCGGCGCCGGACCGTTCGGTGCCGGCGCAGCCCGCGGTGGCCGCGAGGGCGAAGAGGGCGGCGCCGCGCAGGAGTACGCGACGCCCCGGAAGCATTTCGTCCGTTTTCATGACTTATGCGTCGCACGTGCGCGGGCACGCGAATCTCTTCGGCGCGTGCCGTCCGTGAAAGCACCTGTTGAGACCGGCTCGGGGTGCGCGGTGCACCGAGTCGAGGTAGGGCGCGGCGTGCACGTCAGGTCCGATGCCCCGTCAACTCGGAGTGCGCGGCGCCCAGTTCACCGGGGGCCGCGCCGTCCTCCGCCCGGAGTCAGCAGTCGCGGCCCGCGTCGCACTGCCAACCGGAGAAGCCGCCCTCGTGGGGGTTCTCGATGTCGCGGTCGAACTCCAGGAGCCCCCAGGCGACCCAGGCCGTGAACGCGAGGCAGAGCGCGAGCCCGGCCCAGAGCGCCACCTTCTTCACCCGGGCGCGGTCCCTCACGCGGTCATCTCGTCGGAGGACCCGGACACGTCGAAGTCCTGGGCCATTCCGGAGCTGTGCAGGTGGGCGATGTCGGCCTGCTCCAGGTCCATGCCCGTCGGTCCCGGCCCGCCGCCGGACACGGTGGCGCGGTGCTCGCTGGGGATGCCCCAGTCGTACCGCTTCTGGACCTCCACGTGGTACGTGATCTCGTCGCCCTGCTTCTCGCCGACGAGGCGGTACTGGAAGTGGTTGAGCGCGTAGAACCACTCCTGACTGGAGTCGCCGTCCTTGGGGTTGGGCGCCGTGGACGACCAGTCGGTGGTGAACGGCCCGTCGCCGCGCTTGCGGACGTCGTCCTGCAGCGTGCCGTCGACGTCCTTACGGAAGGCGGGGATGTCATCCATCATCTGCTGCGGCTCGACCTCCACGGGCTTCCCGCTGCCGTCGAGGTAGTGCTTCACCAGGCCCGCGGCCGTCGGCCAGTCCTTGACGGTGGCGAAGTAGGCGGCCACGTTGTTCAGCTGGTTGTGGATCTTGCGGTCGTGCGCGGTGGGTTCCACGATGTCGAACTCGCGGTTCTCGGTCTCGAAGTTGTCGACCGTACCGAAGATCACCTTGAGGCTCTTGGTCAGCCAATCGTCGTCCTCGGAGGCCTCTTTGAGCAGTTTCTTCGCCCGCTTCTCCAGCGAGTCCGCGGTCCGGTTCTTCTCGTCGAGCATCTTCTGCGACTCCGGGTCGTTCGGGTCGTAGAGCACCTCCCAGTCGACGTCGCCGCCGTCCGTGATGGTCATGCCCTCGCCCATCGCCTCGCTCTGGAGGTCCTCGGCACGCTTCTTCAGGCCCGCCAGGCCCTTCACCCCGCCACGGCCCGTATCACCGTCGGCTTCCTTGTCCAGGAACGTCCGCAGCGCCCTGACTTCCTTGTCCAGCGCGTCGATGTTCATCTGCACACGGTCGCAGTACGACTGTGCGGCGCTGCCGCCCTTGCCCCGCCAGTTGTCGTCGTGCAGGGGCTTGACCACGTCGTCGTGGAAGCCGCCGCGGGCCTCCTTGAGTTTGCGGTGGACCGTGATCCATTCGTCGGCGAAGTTCTCGAGTCCCGCCACGTCGAGCTGGAGGAGTGCGTTGAAGCCGGGCATGTGCTGTCCCCGTGTGGTCCGGTGCGGATGTTCCGGTGCGGATGTTCCGCTGTGGTGTGGTCGTCAGGTTGCGGTGCGCGGTGCTCAGGCGAACTGGGCGGCGGTGCGCGTCTCGTTCGTGTCGTAGGCGTCCGCGCTGAGGCGGAAGTTCTCCGCGGACTGGTCGAGCCGCTGGACGACGTACCGGTTCAAGTCCTCCCAGCGGCCCTGGAGTTCGTCGAGGCTGCCGACGAAGTCCCAGTCCTTGGCCGCGCGGGCCAGGTCCGTGTTCGCGTCCTCGGCGACTCCGCGGGTCTTGCGGATGATCTCCGACGCCGTTTCGCAGGCCTCGGCCCGCTTGCGCAGGAACGACGAGTCGACGCCGAGGTCGGGCTCCGAGCCCCACGGGGCCGGCGGGGTCGGGCTCGGGTTGGGCTC
>NZ_JAAAHS010000439.1 GCF_009908195.1 Streptomyces boluensis
GTCCCGGCCTACGGCGCCGGTGAGGACGCGGACCTCGTCCGCGGCCACAGCTTCGAGTTCCGCATCAACGGCGAGGCCCCGGCCGTAACTTCCTGCCCGCCCCCGGCACCGTCACCAGCTTCGCCGCGCCGACCGGCCCAGGCGCTGCAGCGTGCGGCGCGTGCGCTCGCGGAGTTCAAGGTGGAGGGCATGGCCACGGCCATCCCGTTCCACCAGGCGGTCGTGGTCGACCCGGCGTTCCGGCCCGAAGTGACCGGCTCCACCACTGCGGCATCTGAAGGCGTGTTCACGGTCCACACCCGCTGGATCGAGACCGAGTTCGTCAACGAGATCAAGGACTGACGTCCGGTCCGGTACGTGACTGAGCCCCGTCAGGGGCGCGGGGAACTGCGCGACCAGCCCTGCGACGGGCCGCAGCCGCCGTAAGACAGTCCGTGGCAGACGCGTCTGCGGGTTCGTCGTGGTTGCTCGCGCCCACGCGGCGAAGCCGCACATGTCACAGCCCCGCGCCCCTGAGGGGGCACCCCAGCGACTTGCGCTGGACAGGAAATCGGCTTCGGGCAGGGGGAGTTGAGGCTCGTGGAGATCCGCATCGAGGTGACCGGGGACGAGCGGGGCCTCGCCGCGCTGCACGCGTGGCTGAGTCACGGAGGCCACTGGAGCGTCGTGTTCGGCCCGGACGAGGAGCTGCTCGTCCAACTCGTCACCCCGCACATCCGCCGACGAACGAGCCCGTACCGCGTTCGGATCAGCCCATCAGCGCAGCACCGGGTCACGGGGCAGGCCGAGGATGCGCTCGGCGATCTGGTTGCGGGTGACCTCGGAGGTCCCTCCGGCGATGGAACGGCCGCGGCACTCCAGCAGCCGCACGGCCTGCAGCCCTCCTTCCGTACCCTCCTCCGCCAGCATCAACTCATGAGCCAGTAGCGCTAGTTGGATCTCAGCGGCCTCCTGCTGCCGCTCCGCACGCAGGAGTTTGGTGATGTTGCCCTCCGGCCCGGGCTCGCCACCGGCCACCGCTCGCTCCGCGCGACGCAGGTTGAGCAGCCGCGCGGCCTGGCCGCGGGCCAGCAGGGTGCCCACCCGCGGCGTCAGGGCGGCGGGGCGCCCGACATCCTCATGCGAGGCGAGTAGTTCCTCCTCGACCGGGACGTCCCCGGCCTGCCCGCCGCCGATGCTCAGTCGCTCGTTGCCGAGCGTGGAGCGGGCCACCATCCAGCCGCCGCCGACCGGGCCGACGACATCCTCGTCCGGGACGAAGACGCCGCTGAGGAAGACCTCGTTGAACCGGGACTCGCCAGTGATCTGCTTGAGCGGCCGAACCTCCACTCCGGGGGCGTGCATGTCGATCGCCATCATGGTGATTCCGGCGTGCTTGGACGCGGCTGTGGCGGTGCGCACGGTGGCCAGTCCGCGGGTGGCGAGGTGGGCCCCGCTGGTCCACACCTTCTGGCCGCTGACGATCCAGCCGTTCCTTCCGTCGGTGGCCCGGACAGCCCGGGTGGATACGGCCGCCGCGTCCGAGCCCGCGCCGGGTTCGCTGAACAGCTGGCACCAGATCTGCTCCTGTGCCAGGCCCTTGGGCAGCCAGCGCTGTGCCTGTTCCTCGCTCCCATGCTGCAGCACAGTCGCCAGCACCCACCCGGTGATGCCGTAGACCGGTGCGGCGATTCCAGCCTCGGCGAACTCCTGGTCGATCAGCAGCTGAAGCCCGGCGGAGGCGGCCCGACCCCAGGGATGTGGCCAGTGCGGCACGGCGTAGCCGCATTCGACGAGCACTTTGGACCGCTGCTCCGCCGGGAGCGCGGCGACCTCCTGAGCAACGGCCCGGACCTCCGCGCGGCGGGCCTCGACCTCAGGCGGCAGTGCGACCTTCCCCTCACGGCGAACCCGGGCCCCGGCCAACCGCACCGTGTCGGCGGCGGCTTCGGCGGGGCCAAAGAGCGCCTCCACGGCGGTGGCCCGCCGCAGCAACAGGTGGGCATCGTGCTCCCAGGTGAAGCCGATACCCCCGTGCAGCTGAATATTGAGCCGCGCATTGTGGCTGTAGGCCGGGGCGGCCAGCGCTGCGGCGACAGCTGCGGCCAGTTCGAACTGACGCGACCCGGCGGCCTCATCGTCCGCCGCGCGAGCGGCGTCCCACACGGCGGCGGTGGCGAGTTCGACCTCCACCAGCATGTTGGCGCAGTGGTGCTTGACGGCCTGGAAGGTTCCGACGGTACGGCCGAACTGCTCGCGCACCTTGACATGGGCGACGGCGTCGTCCAGGCACTGCCGGGCCCCGCCGACCGCGTCCGCGGCGAGCAAGGTGCGCTGCAGGGCGAGCGCGGCCGGAACGGCCCCGGCCAGTAGTCCGTCCTCGATGATCGGAACGTTGTCCAGCTCGACCCGGGCAGCACGCCGCCCGCGGTCGATGTTGGCCGGGACCTCGATCCCCACGCCCGGCGCTGCCGCCTCGACCAGTACCAGGTCAGATCCGCAACGGAGCAAGAGGAGTTCGGCCTGCCCGGCGCCGAGCACCGCTCCGGCAACCCCGGTGACGGTCCACCCCCGCGCGGCGCAGTGTGCCGCCGAGGCCGCAGGCGCCGCGGACGCTGCCGTCGGCAAGGCCGGGGAGTCGCTGGGCCTGCAGCGGCCGGCTGCCCTGGGCGGCGATCACCGCCGACGTGAGCACGGTGGGCAAGAACGGCCCTGGGGCCACGGCGCGCCCCAACTCCTCGATCAGTGCGCCCAGTTCGCCGAGTCCGGCGCCGCCGCCCCCGTACTTCTCGGGCAGGTGGACGCCCAGCCAGCCGAGGGCGGCGAGGTCGGACCAGAAGCGCGGCAGAGCCCCGGAGTCGTCACTGTCGAGCAGCGCCCGGCACTCGGCGCGGGCACCGTACGCGGCGAGGAAGTTGCGGGCGACGGACTGGAGTTCGCGTCCGTCTTCGGTGAGTGGGATCGCCAAGGTGATCTCCCCCTGAAATGCTGACGAAATTCGTCTGATTTTCGTACGCTAGCCACACCCTGAAACGCGATCAAGGCTCCGCCGCCGCCCAAACCCTTGACAGCACAAGACCGCGCTTCTAGGTTCCTCCAATATTAGACGATGCCCGTCCGAAATACGTGTGAAGAGAATCCGCAACCACGGGACACGAGAGAGAGCACCCATGATGCAGGTCACCATCGAGCCGGACCGCTGTGTGGGATCGGGGCAGTGCGTGATGCTCGCCCCCGCCGTCTTCGACCAGGACGACGACGGGATCGTCATCCTCCTCGACGACAAGCCGACCACAGAGCTGGACGGCGTGCGCGAGTCCGTCAAGGTCTGCCCCGGCCGCGCGATCCTCTCCGCGGACACGGCATGAGAACCCGGGCCGCCGTCCTGCGCGCCGGCGACGCCCCCTTCACCCTGGAGGACGTCGAGCTCGCCGAGCCGGGCCCCGGGGAGGTTCTGGTCCGGGTGGCCGCGGCCGGGATGTGCCACACCGACCTCAGCGGTCGCCGCCCGCGCCCGGCCGGGGCCGAGCTGCTGCCCGCGATCCTCGGGCACGAGGGTGCCGGAGTGGTGGAGTCCACCGGCTCCGGGGTCACCCGTGTCCGCCCCGGCGACCATGTCGTGCTCAGTTTCGACAGCTGCGGCTGGTGCCGCCAGTGCCTGGCGGGTGCCCCCTCGTACTGCGAAGAGTTCCGCGAGCGCAACCTCACCGGTCGCCGGGTGGACGGCTCCACCGGAGCGGTCGCAGCGGACGGCACCGAGCTGAGCTCCCGCTGGTTCGCACAGTCCTCATTCGCCCACCACTGCGTCGCCACCGAGCGCAGCGTGGTCACGGTCGACCCGGACCTTCCGCTGGACGTGCTCGCCCCGCTCGGCTGCGGGGTGCAGACCGGCGCCGGCAGCATCCTGATCGGCCTGGGCGTCACCGCCGGGGCCTCGGTGGCGGTCTTCGGTTCAGGCGCCGTCGGCCTCTCGGCCGTCCTGGCCGCCCGTCTCGCCGGAGCCGCCCGGATCGTAGCCGTGGATCTGCACGCCAAGCGTCGCGAGCTCGCCCTCGAGCTCGGCGCCACGCACGCCCTGGACGGCGCCGACCCCGACCTCGTCGCCCAACTGCAGGAGATCACTGGAGGCGGACTCGACCACGCCTTCGACACCACCGGCGTCCCCTCCGTGATGCGCTCCGCCGTCGAGGCTCTCGGCCCGCGCGGCGCGCTCGGCCTGGCCGCCGGCGCCGATGTGCTGCTCGAGCTGCCGCCTCCGCTGCTTGCCGGGCGCACTGTGACCTTCCTGCTTGAGGGCGATGCGGTGCCGCAGACCTTCATCCCGCAGCTGATCGAACACTGGCAACAGGGCCGCTTCCCCTTCGACCGGATGATCCGCCCCTACGCATTCGACGCGATCAACGACGCCGAACAGGACAGCAGAAGCGGCGAGACCATCAAGCCCGTCCTCGTCATCTGAGGAGACGAACGTGCAGCACATAGTCGTCGTCGGCGGCGGAGCCGCGGCGGTCAGCGCCGTCGAGGCCCTCCGCCAGGACAGCTTCACCGGCGAGATCACCCTGGTCTCCGCGGAGTCCGGACTCCCCTACGACCGGCCACCCCTGTCCAAGCAGGTACTGGCCGGCCAGTGGGAGATCGAGCGCACAGCGCTACGCCGCCCCGAGGAGATCGACGCGCTGAGTGTCGCCTGGCTCGGCGGACGCAGCGCCACCGCCCTCGACCCCGTCGGAGGCACCGTGACGCTGGACAGCAGACGGCAACTGGCATACGACGGCCTGATCATCGCGACCGGTGTCAGCGCCCGCCCGCTGCCCTTCGGCGCCGACCTGGCGGGCGTACACGTCCTCCGCACCGAGGCCGACGCCCGCGCACTGCGCACCGCCTTCGACACCGGCTCCAGGCTCGTCGTGGTGGGTGCCGGGCTGATCGGCTCCGAAGTTGCCGCCACCGCCCGGAAGTTGGGCCTTGACGTCGCACTGGTGGACCCTGCCCCAGTCCCGCTGATGCGCCAACTCGGGGAGCATTTCGGCGAGTTGATGACCCAGGCACACCGGGCCAACGGCACCGAACTCCACCTGGGCACCGGAGTACGCAACCTCACCGGCGTCGACGGCCAGGTCACCGCCGTCGAACTCGACGACGGCACCACGCTCCCCGCCGACTGCGTCCTGGTCGCCGTCGGCTCGGTCCCCTCCACCGACTGGCTGGCCGGCTCCGGCCTGGGCCTTGACCGAGGCGCACTGGTCTGCGATCAGTACTGCCAGGCAGCCCCCGGCATCTACGCGGCCGGCGACGTCGCCGCCTGGCAGCACCCGGGCTACGGCCGCCGACTGCGGATCGAGCACCGCACCAACGCCACCGAGCAGGGCAGGGCCGCGGCCCGCAACCTGCTCGGCGCCGAGCAGCCGTTCAGCCCGGTCCCGTATTTCTGGACCGACCAGTACGACATCAAGATCCAGGGCTACGGACTCCTTGAGGGCGAGGACGTCGAGATCGCCGAGGGCAGCCCGGAGGACGGCCGCTTCATCGCCGTGTACCGCAGCGGCGGCAAGCCGATCGGCGCCCTCGGCTGGAACAGCGCACGCCGGATGCGCCACTTCCGCCCTCTGCTCGACGCCTGAACTCCTTTACGTCCCATCCGTTTTCCGCCTCTCCCCCTCCGGAGGAACCGATGACGCCACCCACCGCCGCCACTGCCGGGACCCCCGAGCCCGCCGAGCTCCAGCACCCCTTCCC
>NZ_JAAAHS010000044.1 GCF_009908195.1 Streptomyces boluensis
CCGTACGGCCCTGCCCCGGCCGCACCGCGTCGACGTCCTCATCGCGGTCGCCGGGCTCCTCGGCGGCCTGGCGCTCTGGGCGATCGGCCTCGGCCTGCGCACCTCGCCGGTCCCCGAACTGCCCGACGCCTGGCTGCTCGTACCGCTCGTCCTCATGTCCGCCCTTGAGCTGCTGCGCCGCACGCTGCCGCAGACCGCGCTCGCGGCGGGCACGCTGCTGCTCGTGGCCGACCAGTTCACGCCCGGCAGCCTGGTCACCATCCTGCTTTTCGCGGACCTCGCGTACGCGGCCGTCCTGTACGGCTCGCCCGCCGCCGCCCGCCGCATCCCGTGGACGACGGGCCTGGTCACGGTGGCGTCGACGATCGCGTTCGTGGCCTGGTTCCAGAAGCCGGAGGCGGTGCTGCTCGGCGTCATGGTGGGCCTGGTCGGCTTCGCCCCGGCCACCACCGGAGCGATCGTCCGCAACCACCGCGACGCCGCCGAGACGGCCCGGCTCCGCGCCGAACAGACCGCGCTGCTCGCCGAGATGGACCGCGCCCAGGCCGTCATCGCCGAGCGCGCCCGGATGGCCCGCGAGCTGCACGACATGGTCGCCAACCACCTCTCCGCCATCGCCATCCACTCCACCGCCGCGCTCTCCCTCGACGACCCGGGCACCACCCGCGACGCGCTCGGCGTGATCCGCGAGAACAGCGTCGACGGACTGGCCGAGATGCGCCGCCTCATCGGCCTGCTCAGGGACGGCAGCGGCGACCACGAACCGGCCGCCGCGCCCACCCTCGAAGGCCTCGGCACCCTCACCGGCCAGGCCCGCGCCAACGGCCTCGACCTCCACCTCGACGACCGCCGCCCGCCCGGCTCGCCCCGGCTGCCCGCCCCGGTCGAGCTGGCCGCGTACCGGATCGTGCAGGAGTCCCTCACCAACGCCCTCAAGCACGCCGCCCCCGGCCCCGTGCACGTCACCCTCGACCTGTCCGACGGCACCCTCACCGTGACCGTGACCAGCCCCTTCGGCGAGCCCTCAGGACCCCGCGCACCGGGCTCGGGCGCCGGCCTCGTCGGCATGCGGGAGCGGGCCACGCTGCTCGGCGGCCGGTTCGAGGCGGCGCCACGCGACGACGGCCGGGGCAAGGTCTGGTACGTACGGGCCGTACTGCCCGCCGGGGAAGCCGTGTCACACCTGTCTCAAGGAGGAAGCGAATGATCCGGGTCCTGGTCGCCGAGGATCAGTCGGCGGTGCGCGCGGGCCTGGTGCTCATCCTGCGCAGCGCCCCGGACATCGAGGTCGTCGGGGAGGCCGCGGACGGCGAGGAGGCGGTCGCCCGCGCCCGCGAACTCCGCCCGGATCTGGTCCTGATGGACATCCAGATGCCCCGCCTCGACGGCGTCGGCGCCACCCGCCAGGTGGTCGCCGAGGGCCTCGCGGACGTGCTCGTACTGACCACCTTCGACCTCGACGCGTACGTCTTCGGGGCGCTGCGCGCGGGCGCCGCGGGCTTCCTGCTCAAGAACACCGACGCCAAGGACCTGCTCGAAGCGGTCCGTACGGTGGCGCGCGGGGAGGGCCTGATCGCACCGGCCGTGACCCGCCGCCTGATCGCGGAGTTCGCCGCCGAGCCGGTACGCGCCGAGAGCGGCACCGACCCGGCGGTGCTGGACGCGCTCACCCGGCGCGAGCGCGAGGTGCTCTCCTGCCTCGGCCAGGGCCTGTCCAACGCGGAGATCGCGGTCCGGCTGGACATGGCGGAAGCCACCGTGAAGACCCATGTGAGCCGGCTCCTCGCCAAACTGGGACTGCGCAGCCGGGTCCAAGCGGCCGTACTGGCACAGGAGTTGAGGGTGTGAGCGCAATCGGGGCGGGGGCAGGGCTGGATCAGGACAGGGCCGGGGCGGGATCAGGGCGCCATGGAGATCCAGTGGTCCAGACCTATTGACGTAAGGTCCAGACCTTTCTAATCTCGCCGCACTGCGGTGAGCACACCACACGTCCACGACGTGCGCTCACGGACGTCGCAGGGTCCCCCCACCCCATACGTCCGGACCTCATCTCGAGGAGGCGCACCATGCGCTTCAGACTCAGATCACGGCACAAGCTCACGGCAGGGCTGACAACCCTGCTGCTCCCGCTCGCCTCCCTCGTCGCCCTGGCCACCCCCGCCACGGCCGCGAGCTCCGCCACCGCCACGTACACCAAGACCCAGGACTGGGGCGCCGGCTTCGAGGGCAAGTGGACGGTGAAGAACACCGGCACCACGGCCCTCGACAGCTGGTCGGTCGCGTGGGACTTCCCCGCCGACACCAGGATCACGTCCTCCTGGGACGCCGACGTCACGAACAGCGGCACCCGCTGGACCGCCAAGAACAAGGCCTGGAACGGGACGCTCGCCCCCGGCGCCTCGCTCACCTTCGGCTTCAACGGCACCGGCACCGGCGCTCCCGCCAACTGCACGCTGAACGGCGCCAGTTGTGACGGCGGCAGCGTCCCGGGCGACAACCCGCCCTCGGCGCCCGGCACCCCCACGGCCACGGACGCCACCGACACCTCGGTCAAGCTCAGCTGGAGCGCGGCCACCGACGACAACGGCGTCAAGAACTATGACGTACTGCGCGACGGCACCAAGGTCGCCACGGTCACCGGCACCAGCCACACCGACACCGGCCTGACCAAGGGCACCGACTACTCGTACACGGTGCAGGCCCGCGACAGCGCCGGCCAGACCGGCCCGGTCAGCGGCGCCGTGAAGGTCCGCACCACTGGCGGCGGCACCGACCCGGGCCCCGGCCCCGGCGACCAGGTCAAGCTCGGATACTTCACCAACTGGGGTGTCTACGGCCGCAATTACCACGTCAAGAACCTGGACACCTCCGGTTCCGCCGCCAAGATCACGCACATCAACTACGCCTTCGGCAACGTCCAGGGCGGCAAGTGCACCATCGGCGACGCCTACGCCGACTACGACAAGGCGTACACCGCCGACCAGTCCGTGGACGGCAAGGCCGACACCTGGGACCAGCCGCTGCGCGGCAACTTCAACCAGCTGCGCAAGCTCAAGGCCAAGTACCCGCACATCAAGGTGATCTGGTCCTTCGGCGGCTGGACCTGGTCCGGCGGCTTCACCGACGCGATGAAGAACCCGGCGGCCTTCGCCAAGTCCTGCCACGACCTGGTCGAGGACCCGCGCTGGGCCGATGTCTTCGACGGCATCGACCTGGACTGGGAGTACCCCAACGCCTGCGGCCTGAGCTGCGACACCAGCGGCCCCGCCGCCATGAGGACGATGATGCAGGCCTTCCGTACCGCGTTCGGCCCGGACAACCTGGTCACGGCCGCCATCACGGCCGACGCCTCGGCCGGCGGCAAGATCGACGCGGCGGACTACGGCGGCGCCGCCGCGTACACCGACTGGTACAACGTGATGACCTACGATTTCTTCGGCGCCTGGGCGAAGAACGGCCCCACCGCCCCGCACTCCCCGCTCACCTCGTACGCGGGCATCCCGCAGCAGGGCTTCAACTCCGCCGAAGCCATCGCGAAGTTGAAGGCCAAGGGCGTCCCCGCGAAGAAGCTGCTGCTCGGCATCGGCTTCTACGGCCGCGGCTGGACCGGAGTCACCCAGAAGGAACCCGGAGGCACGGCCACGGGCCCGGCCGCCGGTACGTACGAAGCGGGCATCGAGGACTACAAGGTCCTCAAGTCCAAGTGCCCGGCCAACGGAACGGTCGCGGGCACCGCCTACGCCCACTGCGGCAGCGACTGGTGGTCCTACGACACCCCCGCGACCGTCAACTCGAAGATGGGCTGGGCGAAGAACCAGTCACTCGGCGGCGCGTTCTTCTGGGAGTTCAGCGGCGACACGGCCGACGGCGAACTGGTCAGCGCCATCGACAGCGGCCTGAAGTAACCCCACGAGCCCCTACGGAAGCCGGCCCATACGGAAGCCGGGCCACGGGAACGTCCCCCGTGGCCCGGCTTCTTCGTCGTACAGGTCGCTACGCGACGTTCACGCGCTGCCCCGGAGGCGCCGCCTCGAGCCAGGCGAGAAAGCCGGTCAGCGCGTCCTCGCTCATCGCCAGCTCGATCCGCGTCCCGTGATGCGTACAGCCGAGCACGATCGCGTCGGAGAGCAGCGCGAGCTCCTCCTCACCGTCCGGAGCCCGCCGGTCCACGACCTCGATCGCGGACCGTTCAAGCACACGGCGCGGCCGCGGGGCGTACGAGAAGACCCGGAACCAGCCGATGCGGTCACCGTTGTAACGGGCCACGCCGTAGCTCCAGCCCTTGCCCGAAGTGTCGCCCGCCTCCGGGGCGTTCCACCGCAGGGAGCAGTCGAAGGTGCCGCCGGAGCGCTGGATCAACCGTCTGCGCAGTCCGAAGACGAAGAGTCCCACCAACACGAGCACGACTACCAGCGCACACACAACCACAGCGAGGATCATCGGCATCGACCTCCTCGCATCGTCCAGTCACGCAAACCGACCTTGCACCCGCATTGCCTCAGCCGCGGCCCGGTCCGGAATGCTCCGGTCCTGGCCGCGGCTGAGTCACACACTGTCTGGCGTCGCGCTGTTGTCAGCCCGCCGCCACCGCACGGAGGCGGACATCGGCGCGCCGTTCGGCGGCCGCGTCGGCCTCCGACTTGGCACGCTCGAGCGCCCGCTCCGCACGCTGAACATCGATCTCGTCGGCCAGTTCCACGACCTCGGCCAACAGCGAGAGCTTGTTGTCCGCGAACGAGACGAAACCGCCGTGTACCGCGGCGACGATCGTGCCGCCCTCCGACTCGGAGGTCGTACGAATGGTCACAGGGCCCGACTCCAGCACACCGAGCAGCGGCTGGTGACCGGGCATGACGCCGATGTCGCCGGAGGCGGTCCGTGCCACGACCAGGGTGGCCTCGCCGGCCCAGACCTGGCGGTCGGCGGCGACCAGCTCGACGTGCAGCTCAGCAGCCAAGGTTGGCTCCTCGGGTCACCACCCGGCGCGTTCTGCCGGGTGTTGGGTCAAATTCTAGTAGGCGTACCGGGAGGGGCGGGACGCGCCCACCCCTCCCGTGAGTCAGGGGACTCAGGAGACGCCGAGCTCCTTGGCCTTCGCCTTGAGGTCCTCGATGCCACCGCACATGAAGAACGCCTGCTCGGGGAAGTGGTCGTACTCGCCGTCGCAGATCGCGTTGAACGCGGCGATCGACTCGTCGAGCGGCACGTCCGAACCGTCCAGGCCGGTGAACTGCTTGGCGGCGTGGGTGTTCTGCGACAGGAAGCGCTCGACGCGACGGGCGCGGTGGACAACAAGCTTGTCCTCTTCGCCCAGCTCGTCGATACCGAGGATCGCGATGATGTCCTGGAGGTCCTTGTACTTCTGCAGGATTCCCTTGACACGGCTGGCCGCGTCGTAGTGGTCCTGCGCGATGTAGCGCGGGTCCAGGATGCGGGACGTGGAGTCCAGCGGGTCCACGGCCGGGTAGATGCCCTTCTCGGAGATCGGACGGGAGAGAACCGTCGTCGCGTCGAGGTGGGCGAACGTGGTGGCCGGGGCCGGGTCGGTCAGGTCGTCCGCGGGGACGTAGATCGCCTGCATCGAGGTGATCGAGTGACCACGGGTCGAGGTGATGCGCTCCTGGAGCACACCCATCTCGTCCGCCAGGGTCGGCTGGTAACCCACCGCGGAGGGCATGCGCCCGAGCAGCGTGGAGACCTCGGAACCGGCCTGGGTGAAGCGGAAGATGTTGTCGATGAAGAGCAGAACGTCCTGCTTCTGCACGTCACGGAAGTACTCCGCCATGGTGAGCGCGGAGAGCGCGACGCGAAGACGCGTGCCCGGCGGCTCATCCATCTGACCGAAGACGAGAGCGGTCTTGTCGAGCACGCCCGACTCTTCCATCTCGTCGATGAGGTCGTTGCCCTCACGGGTGCGCTCGCCGACACCGGCGAACACGGAAACACCATCGTGCAGCTTGGCCACACGCATGATCATTTCCTGGATGAGGACGGTCTTGCCCACACCCGCGCCACCGAACAGACCGATCTTTCCACCCTTGACGTACGGGGTGAGAAGGTCGACGACCTTCAGGCCGGTCTCGAACATCTCGGTCTTGGACTCGAGCTGGTCGAAGGCAGGGGCCTTGCGGTGGATGGACCAGCGCTCGGACTCCTTGCCGTTCTCCTCCGGGTGGTTCAGCACCTCACCGAGGGTGTTGAAGACCTTGCCCTTGGTGAAGTCACCGACCGGCACGGTGATGCCGGCGCCGGTGTTGGTCACCGTGGCCTGGCGGACCAGGCCGTCGGTGGGCTGCATGGAGACCGCGCGGACCACGCCGTCACCCAGGTGCTGGGCGACCTCGAGGGTCAGCGTCTTCTTCTCGCCCTCGTTCGCCGGGTCGGCGACCTCGACGTGCAGCGCGTTGTAGATCTCCGGCATCGCGTCGACGGGGAACTCCACGTCGACGACCGGGCCGATGACACGGGCGACACGGCCCGTCGCCGTCGCCGTCTCAACAGTGGTGGTCATTACTTGTCACTCCCCGCGGTCGCGTCGGTCAGGGCTGCGGAGCCACCGACGATCTCGCTGATTTCCTGGGTGATTTCGGCCTGGCGGGCCGCGTTGGCAGAGCGGGTGAGCGCTGTGATCAGATCACCCGCGTTGTCGGTCGCCGACTTCATCGCGCGGCGCGTGGCCGCGTGCTTGGAGGCGGCCGACTGAAGCAGCGCGTTGTAGATACGGCTCTCGACGTACCGCGGAAGCAGGGCGTCGAGGACGTCCTGACCCGAGGGCTCGAAGTCGTACAGCGGGCGGATCTCGTCCTTGGTGCCCGCCTCTTCGGCGACCTCTTCGAGGCTCAGCGGCAGCAGCCGGGCCTCGACCGCGTTCTGCGTCATCATCGAGACGAACTCGGTGTAGACGATGTGGAGTTCATCCACGCCGCCCTCGGCCGTCTCCGTCTCGATGGCCTCGATCAGAGGAGCAGCGATCGCCTTCGCGTCCGCGTAGTCGGGCTGGTCCGTGAAGCCCGTCCACTCGCCGGAGATCTTCCGCTCCCGGAAGTTGTAGTGCGCGATGCCACGGCGGCCGACGATGTAGGTGTCGACCTCCTTGCCATCGGCCCGCAGCTTCTCGCTGAGCTGTTCCGCCGCCTTGATGGCGTTGGAGTTGAAGGCGCCGGCCAGACCGCGGTCGCTCGTGAGGAGCAGGACCGCGGCCCGGGTCGGGTTCTCCACCTCGGTGGTGAGCGGGTGCTTGTCGTTCGCCCCCGTCGCCACCGCGGTGACCGCGCGGGTGAGCTCGGTCGCGTACGGCGTGGAGGCCGCCACCTTGCGCTGCGCCTTGACGACACGCGAGGCGGCGATCATCTCCATCGCCTTGGTGATCTTCTTCGTCGCGGTGACGGACTTGATACGACGCTTGTAGACCCGGAGCTGGGCTCCCATGAGTCAGGTCCCTTCCGTCGTCACTTGGAGACGTCGACGGTTGCCGGAGCGTCCTCGCCGATCAACTTGCCGTCCGAGGTCTCGAACTGCTTCTTGAACTCGGCGATGGCGTCGGCGATGGCCGTCAGGGTGTCGTCCGACAGCTTGCCGCCCTCCTTGATGGAGGTCATCAGGCCCTGCTCCTTGCGGTGCAGGTGGTCGAGCAGCTCGCGCTCGAAGCGGCGCACGTCCGCCACCGGTACGTCGTCCATCTTGCCGGTGGTGCCGGCCCAGACGGAGACGACCTGGTCCTCGGTGGCCATCGGCTGGTACTGGTCCTGCTTGAGCAGCTCGACCATCCGCTGACCGCGCTCGAGCGATGCCTTCGACGCGGCGTCCAGGTCGGAACCGAAGGCAGCGAACGCCTCGAGCTCACGGAACTGGGCGAGGTCCACGCGGAGGCGGCCGGAGACCTGCTTCATCGCCTTGTGCTGCGCGGAACCACCGACTCGGGAGACGGAGATACCGACGTTCAGCGCGGGGCGCTGACCGGCGTTGAAGAGGTCCGACTCCAGGAAGCACTGGCCGTCGGTGATGGAGATGACGTTGGTCGGAATGAACGCCGACACGTCGTTCGCCTTGGTCTCGACGATCGGCAGACCGGTCATCGAGCCCTTGCCCATCTCGTCCGAGAGCTTGGCGCAGCGCTCGAGGAGGCGGGAGTGCAGGTAGAAGACGTCACCCGGGTAGGCCTCACGGCCCGGCGGACGACGGAGCAGCAGGGACACGGCGCGGTAGGCGTCGGCCTGCTTCGACAGGTCGTCGAAGATGATGAGGACGTGCTTGCCCTCGTACATCCACTGCTGACCGATGGCCGAACCGGTGTACGGGGCCAGGTACTTGAAGCCCGCCGGGTCGGACGCCGGGGCGGCGACGATCGTCGTGTACTCGAGCGCGCCGGCCTCTTCGAGGGCGCCACGCACGGAGGCGATGGTCGAGCCCTTCTGACCGATGGCGACGTAGATGCAGCGCACCTGCTTGTTCACGTCACCGGTGCGCCAGTTGTCGCGCTGGTTGATGATCGTGTCGACGGCCAGAGCGGTCTTACCGGTCTGACGGTCACCAATGATCAGCTGACGCTGGCCACGGCCGATCGGGGTCATCGCGTCGACGGCCTTGTAGCCGGTCTCCATCGGCTCGTGGACCGACTTGCGGTCCATGACCGTGGGGGCCTGCAGCTCGAGGGCGCGACGTCCGCTGGTCTCGATCTCGCCGAGGCCGTCGATCGGGGCGCCGAGCGGGTCGACGACACGGCCGAGGTAGCCCTCGCCGACGGCCACCGACAGGACCTCGCCGGTACGGCTGACCGGCTGGCCCTCCTCGACGCCGCTGAACTCGCCGAGGACGACGGCGCCGATCTCGCGCTCCTCAAGGTTGAGGGCGAGACCGAGGGTGCCGTCCTCGAACTTCAGCAGCTCGTTTGCCATGGCCGAGGGCAGGCCCTCGACCTTCGCGATGCCATCGCCGGCCAGGGTGACCGTACCGACCTCCTCGCGCGAGGCCGCGTCCGGCTTGTACGCCTGGACAAAGTTCTCCAGCGCGTCCCGGATCTCCTCCGGCCGGATCGTGAGCTCCGCCATCTGGGTTCCCTGCTCTCCTTGTTGGGCCCGAAGTGTTCTTGGGGGGTCTGGGGTCAGCCCCCAGGAATCCTCTGCACGGCCCAACTCGGGCCGTTAGCAATGCTTGTTGAGTTGGTGTACGACGACCTGGAAGGACCAGGTTGTCGTCAGCCGGCCATCCGGCGGCTCGCGTCATCGACCCGGTCCGCGATGGAACCGTTGATGATCTCGTCGCCCACCTGCACCCGGATCCCGCCGAGGACCTCAGGGTCCACGTCGAGGTTGAGGTGCATCTGCCGGCCGTACAGCTTGGCCAGCGAACCCGCCAGCTTCTGCTTCTGTCCGTCGGACAGCGGCACGGCCGAGGTGACGATCGCGACCGTACGGTTCCGGCGGTCCGCGGCGAGCTTGGACAGGGACTCGAGTCCCGCTTCCAGGCTACGTCCACGCGGGTGGGTCACCAGACGCGTGATCAGTCGCTCCGTGGTGGCCTCCGCACGACCGCCGAGCAGGCTGCGCAGCAGCTCGCCCTTGGCCGATCCGGCGGCGGAGCGGCTGGTGAGCGCGGCCCGCAGGTCGGTGCTGGACGCGACGATCCGCCCGAAGCGGAACAGCTCGTCCTCGACGTTGTCGAGCTTGCCGGCGCGCTGCGCGGCGGTGAGGTCGGCGATGTCCGCCAGCTCCTCGAACGCGTCCACCACGTCACGCGACTGCGACCAGCGGGACCGGACCACGCCGGCCACCACATCGGCGGTGTCGGCGGAGACCTGCCCGCCGAGCACGCGGTTCGCGAGCTCGGCCTTGGCCTCTGCGGCCTGCGCCGGGTCGGTCAGGACCCGACGCAGCGACACCTCGCGGTCGAGCAGCGCGGTGACGGCGGCCAGCTCGTCCGCGAGCGCGGCCGCGTCCACCGACGTGTTGTCGGTCAGCGCGTCAAGACGCTCGCGCGCGGCGGCAAGTGCCTCGCGGCTCGCTCCGTGCGCTGTCATCGAGCCGCCTCGGCCTTCTCCTCGAGCTCGTCGAGGAAGCGGTCGATGGTGCGGCTCTGCCGGGCGTGGTCCTCGAGGGACTCTCCGACCAGCTTGCCCGCCAGGGTCGTGGCCAGCTGGCCGACGTCCTGACGCAGCGACTGCGAAGCGGCCTTGCGGTCCGCGGCGATCTGGGTGTGGCCGGCAGCGATGATCTCCTCACGCTGCCGCTGGCCCTCGGCGCGCATCTCGGCGATGAGCTGAGCACCCTGCTCCTGCGCCTCCTGGCGCAGGCGGGCAGCCTCGTGCCGAGCCTCGGCGAGCTGAGCCTTGTACTGCTCGAGCACGCTCTGGGCCTCGGTCTGGGCGGCCTCGGCCTTCTCGATACCGCCTTCGATCGCCTCCCGGCGCTGCTCCAGAACCTTGTTGATGTTCGGGAGAAGCTTCTTCCAGAAGAAGAAGAAGACGATGGCGAAGGCGATGGTGCCGACGAGCAGCTCGGGGCCGGGCGGGATGAGCGGGTTCTGCTCTTCCCCGGCCGCCAGCTGCATCCAGTTGGCGATCACATCAGTGCCTTTCGTCGAAAGTGGTCAGTGAAGAACTAGATCACTGGCCGTAAACGAACGGCATGACGATGCCGATGAGGGCGAGCGCCTCACAGAAGGCGAAGCCGAGGATCTGGTTGGCGCGGATCAGACCGGCGGCCTCGGGCTGACGAGCCAGGGCCTGGGTGCCGTTACCGAACACGATGCCGACGCCGACGCCGGGGCCGATGGCAGCGAGACCGTAACCGATGGAACCGAGGGAGCCGGAGACCTCTGCGGCAAGCTGAACAGCGGACATGCTGTGTCTTCCTTCTCTTTCTTGGACCGGTGGGGGTTGGCCACCGGGCGTTCGGGGGTTTTGCGGGCGGCCTTGCTCAGTGGTGCTTGGCGAGTGCGCCCTGGAGGTACGAGCAGGCGAGGAGCACGAAGACATACGCCTGGACGGCCTGCACGAAAAGCTCGAAGAGGATCATGACCATGGTCATGACGAAGGAGACGCCGGCCGCCGGGATCATCCAGCTGTTCAGCAGGTACCAGGAGGCGACCGTGAACATCACCAGCATCAGGTGACCGGCGAACATGTTGGCGAAGAGTCGGACCGCGTGCGTGAAGGGACGCACGAGCAGGTTCGAGAAGAGCTCGATGAACGAGACGAGCCACTTGATCGGGCCGAGCGACGGGTCGTAACCCGTGATGTTCTTCCAGCCGCCCACGAAGCCGTGGGTCTTGAAGGTCAGCGGCACCCAGGTCAGGTACACGATGGCCGCGAGGACCACGGGGTACGCGAAGATCGACGACACCGGGAACTGGGCCAGCGGGATCACGGACCAGATGTTCATGATCCAGATGAAGAAGAACAGCGACACCATGAGCGGGACGTACTTCTCGCCGTCCTTCTTGCCCATGGTCTCGTGCACGATGCCGCGGCGTACGAAGTCGTAGCCCGCCTCACCGATCATCTGGAGCTTGCCCGGGACGACCTTCGCCTTGCCGAACGCAAGGGTGAAGAACGTGACCACGATCAGCGTGGTGATGAGCGCGAGCAGCATCACCTTGTTGAACTCGAAGCCACCGATGGTGGCGATCGGCTTGAAGAGGAAGGAGTGCAGGCCCGGCGCCGGGAAGCCACATCCGTTGTCGGACATGATGCGGCAGCTCCAGTCAAAGGCGAGCTGGGTCTGTTCAGCACTCACCGCGGGCTCCTTCGGCGTGACGCATAAGTACGGCAACCTCGTTGTGTCGGCGCGGCGTGCAGCCGCGAGTCGGCACCGGTCTGGTGATTCGGATATGGGGGCGGCAGTCAGGCAGTGAGCCTCGCGATGAAGCAGGCGTCAGCTCGTGTGCCCGCGCCCGCAGTGCCGCAGTTGGCACCGGACGATAGCAGGACTTGTTAAGGCTCTTTATCCCGGCCCTACCCCTCATGACGAGGACCCCGAATTCTCGTTCTTCGGAGTGTCCGAGGAGTCCGGGTCTACGTAGAAGATCTTCGCCTTCATGTGCGCGCGAGCCTGGGAAATCACCCAGGCAACGGTCGTCACGATGATGGTGATGGCGAAGGCCCTCGGATTGAAGAGAGTCGTGTCTTTGAAGACGGCGACGAACACGAACAGCACGAGCAACTGCACTACATAGAGCAGGAGTCCCGCCGCCTGGAACAGCTGCGGAAAGTGCTTGGCCGTGAACTGAAGGCCGAGAATCCCGAGCCCCATGAAGAGACAGACCACCGCGGTCGCGACGACGGCGCCGAGCGCTCCCTTGCCACCCGCGACCACCGCACTGACGACGGCGGCGATGACGCCGACGGCGACGGTGGGCAGAGCAATGGGCAGGAGAGTCCGGGCGTCATTGGACTGCATGGCGGCAGCTCCACTTACTGAAGAAGGGGACGAGTTGTCGTCATGGACGAGCGTAAGCCCGGGAACGGAGAGCTCCTGATGCCAACCGACCGTCGCACTACGGTCCTTCGGCCCTACCCCGGGATCTCGTGAACCGTATCACAAACTATTTGATGAGGTCTTTACCTGCCGAGTGTGCAAGCCGTCACACATGAGAGTTAACGCGCGCGTCTGTGCGCGCAGGGCTGCAACTTGTCTGGTATTGGGGGCATTTCACTCCCCGCACCCTCACAGTGTGAGACGTCGCAGCTACGTTCGGGGTTGCCCGTTCCGGCTCGTTGGATCGTACGAGAGCTGATCAACACCCGCTCCCCGTACGCCGGATGAGGCTCCGGAGACCCGCTCCGGACACCCGACTCCCCCGCTTGTGCGGCCCTACGAACCGTGTTCCACGAAGCGTGACCGGGCGCCGATGGCCGTGGAGCCGTTGCCCCGCGGCGCGACGGTGGCACTCGCGACGGTGGTGGACTTCTCGGGCCGCGCAGGCTCCTCGGACTCCGCTGACTCCTCGGACTCCTCCGACTCCTTGAGACCTTCGGACGACGCCTCCGGCTCCGTACTCTCCGTCGGCTCCGCGCTGCCGTACGGCTGGCGGTAGCGCGGCGGTACGAAGCCCTCGGCCCAGCGCGGGGTGCGCGGTGTGAACCGCGGCAGCAGCAGGAGCACCAGGCCGACGAAGCTCAGCGCGACCGCCACGAGGACGATCCACATCGACGCGGAGTGCACCGAGTACGCGAGTGCGCCGAAGGCGATCAGGGCCGACCAGAAGTACATGATCAGCACCGCCCGGCTGTGCGAGTGGCCGATCTCCAGGAGCCGGTGGTGCAGGTGGCCCCGGTCGGCGGCGAACGGCGACTGGCCGCGCCAGGTGCGGCGTACGACGGCGAGCACCAGGTCGGCGGCCGGCACCGCGATGATCGTCAGCGGCAGCAGCAGCGGGATGTACACCGGCACCGTCTGGTGCACCGCCTGCCGCTCCGAACCGGCGAACAGGCTCATCGCGTCCGGGTCGACCTGACCGGTGATGGAGATCGCACCCGCCGACAGCACCAGGCCGATCAGCATCGACCCCGAGTCGCCCATGAAGATCCGCGCGGGGTGCATGTTGTGCGGCAGGAAGCCGAGGCACATGCCCATCAGGATCGCCGCGAACAGGGTCGCGGGGGCGGCGGCCTCGATGCCGTAGCTGAACCAGATGCGGTACGCGTACAGGAAGAACGCCGCGGCGGCGATGCAGACCATGCCCGCGGCCAGGCCGTCGAGGCCGTCCACGAAGTTCACGGCGTTGATGGTGACGAGGACCAGGGCGACCGTGAGGAGCGTGCCCTGCCCCGGAGTCAGCGAGACCGACCCCACACCGGGCACCGGCACCCACAGGATCGTCAGACCCTGCATCACCATGACGCCGGCCGCGATCATCTGGCCGCCCAGCTTCACCAGGGCGTCGATCTCGAACTTGTCGTCCAGGACGCCGATCAGCCAGATCAGCGCGGCCCCGGAGAGCAGCGCGCGGGGTTCGTTGGAGTTGTCGAAGACCTCGTTGAGGTTCTCCAGGTGGTCCGCGACGAGCAGGCCCGCGCACAGGCCGAAGAACATCGCGATCCCGCCGAGCCGCGGCGTCGGTTCCCGGTGCACATCGCGCGCCCGGATCTCCGGCATCGCCCCCGCGACGATGGCGAACTTCCGCACCGGCCCGGTCAGCAGATAGGTGACCGCGGCCGTGACGCAGAGCACAAGGAGGTATTCACGCACGGGCTTCCCCACAGGTATCGCTGGCCAACTCAGCCCCACACCCTAGCTTTGCGCGCATACGGTTGAGGACTTTCGGGTATCGACGATGGTTGCACGGATCCCGTTCCACCCTGCCGCGCCTACCCGCCTTCAGCCCGGATACGGCGGGTACGAAGCCGCTATCTGTCCGGATAGGGCGGGAATCGGCGCACGAGTTCCCGCACGTCGCCCCGCAACCGGCCAGGTTCGGAGTCCGCGCGCAGCGCTGTGACGAACAGCTCGGCGATGCTCGCCATCTCCGCCTCGCCCATGCCCTGTGTGGTGACGGCCGCCGTACCGAGCCGCAGCCCGCGGGAGTCGCCGTGCGGCAGCGCGCAGGTGTCGAGCACCAGGCCCGCGGCGGACAGCCGGCCACGCGCGGCGCGGGCGTCGAAGCCGAACGGCGCGGGGTCGACGGTCAGCAGGTGGGTGTCGGTGCCGCCGGTGGTGACGACGAGCCCCGCGTCGGCGAGCCCGCCGCCCAGCGCACGGGCGTTGGCGACCACCTGGTGCGCGTACGCCGTGAAGGCCGGGGTGGCCGCCTCCCCGAACGCCACCGCCTTGGCCGCGATGGTGTGCATCTGGGCGCCGCCCTGGGTGAACGGGAACACCGCCCGGTCGATGCGCTCCGCCAGGTCGTGCCCGCAGAGCAGCATCCCGCCGCGCGGCCCGCGCAGCACCTTGTGCGTGGTGGCGCACACCACGTCCGCGTACGGCACCGGATTGGGCGCCGCTCCCCCGGCGACCAGGCCCATGGGGTGGGCGGCGTCGGCGATCAGATACGCGCCCACGTCGTCGGCGATGTCCCGGAAGGCCGCGTAGTCGATGTGCCGTGGGTACGAGATGGAGCCGCAGACCACGGCCTTCGGCCGGTGCGCGCGGGCGAGGGCGCGGACCTGCTCGTAGTCGATGAGGCCGCTCTCGGCCTCCACTCCGTACCCGATGAAGTGGAACCAGCGCCCGGAGAAGTTCGCGGGCGAGCCGTGC
Organism: Streptomyces boluensis; assembly: GCF_009908195.1. Lineage (GTDB taxonomy): Bacteria > Actinomycetota > Actinomycetes > Streptomycetales > Streptomycetaceae > Streptomyces > Streptomyces boluensis. Next base: position 15,192 of record NZ_JAAAHS010000044.1, read on the forward strand.
GTGAGGTGACCGCCGTGCGGCAGCCCCATCGCGAGGACCGTGTCGCCGGGCCGCAGCAGCGCGGCGTACGCGGCGAGCACCGCGGAGGAACCGGAGTGCGGCTGCACATTGGCGTGCTCGGCGCCGAACAGGGCCCGCGCCCGGTCCACGGCGATGCGCTCGGCCACGTCCACCAGCTCGCAGCCGCCGTGGTGGCGGGCGCCGGGGTAGCCCTCGGCGTACTTGTTGGCGAGCGGGGAGCCGAGCGCGGTGAGCACCGCGCGCGAGGTGAAGTTCTCGGCGGCGATCAACTGCAGGCCGTCCGACTGGCGTTGGAGCTCGGCGACGAGGATCTCGGCCAGCTCGGGGTCCTGACGGCGCAGCGCGTCGAGATCAGGCCCGAGGGCGGAGGTCCGCTGAGCGGCGGCAGACGGCAGCTCGTCTGCGGGCCGTCGGGGTGCGGCTGCGGGAGTGACCGACATCTGCGGCTCCGGCTGGGACGAGGTGGGGGGCGCCGGTTCCAATGTAGGCCGGGTTGCCCCGGCCCGCCCGGCGTACACCGGGGAACTCCCCCCGCCGCCCTGGAGCGTGCGGTGCCTCAGGCGGGCAGGCCCGGCGCGGGCACGCCGGTCAGGGCCGTGACCACGGGGTCGAGGGCTTCCTTGATCTCGTCGCCGATGGAGCGGAAGAAAGGCAGCGGAGCGCCGTACGGATCGTGCACCTCGTCGGCCTCCGGGCTGGGCGCGAGCAGCCAGCCGCGCAGCGCCGCGGCGGCGCGTACGAGGGCCCTGGCACGCTCCACCACGCCGTCGTCCAGCGGGTCCGGCAGGGTCGCCGGATCTATGGCGCGGACGAGCCGCGTGAACTCCTTCAGCGTGAACGTGCGCAGTCCGGCGCTGTGGCCCATCGAGACGACCTGCGCCCGGTGGTCACGGGTCGCCGTGAGCACCAGGTCGGCGCGGATGACGTGCTCGTCGAGGAGCTCACGGCCGATGAAGCCGGTGGAGTCCGCGCCGAAGTCGGCGAGGACGGTCGCCGCGTTGGTCTCCATCGCGGCGCCCTCGTGTCCCCAGGTGCCCGCGCTCTCCACGATCAGGCCCCCGGTGAAGGGGTCGCCGAGGCGGTCTGCCAGGGCATGGCGGGTCAGCCGCTCGGTGATCGGTGAGCGGCAGACGTTGCCGGTGCTGACGTGGAGGATGCGGAAGCCGTCCGTGGTCCCGGCGAACGTGCCGGGAAACGCTTCGGGGAACCGCGCTATGCCACGCCCCTCGGGGGCCGTCAATTGGCCACCTCGAGGTCGGGTACCACCTTGCGGAGCTCGTCGGCGTCCAGGGCGCCCGCGCGCAGGAGTACGGGGACCTTGCCGGTGACGTCCACGATGGACGAGGGCACGATGCCGGGCGTCGGGCCGCCGTCCAGGTACACGGAGATGGAGTCGCCGAGCATCTGCTGCGCGGCGTCACAGTCCTCGGGAGCCGGGTGCCCGGTGAGGTTGGCCGAGGACACCGCCATCGGGCCGACCTCGGTGAGCAGCTCGATCGCGACGGGGTGCAGCGGCATCCGGATCGCGACCGTGCCCCGGGTGTCGCCGAGGTCCCACTGGAGCGAGGGCTGGTGCTTGGCGACCAGGGTCAGCGCGCCGGGCCAGAAGGCGTCGACGAGCTCCCAGGCCATCTCGGAGAAGTCGGTGACCAGGCCGTGCAGCGTGTTCGGGGAGCCGATGAGCACGGGCGTGGGCATGGTGCGGCCCCGGCCCTTGGCGGACAGCAGGTCCGCCACGGCCTCCGACGAGAAGGCGTCGGCGCCGACTCCGTACACGGTGTCGGTGGGCAGCACGACCAGCTCGCCGCGGCGGACGGCGGACGCGGCCTCGCGCAGACCGGTCACGCGGTCGGTCGCGTCGTTCGTGTCGTATCGCCGTGCCATTTAGCGAGCCTCCTCGTACGCGTACAACTTCTCGGTGGTCTGCGGGTGTTGACGGATCATCAGGGCAGCGCCTTGCGGGCGGTCGCGAAGCGCGGCCGGTTGTTCAGGTCCGGGTGGTCGGCGGCGTCCGCCCAGCCCCGCTCCTCGGTGAAGATCCACGGCACCTGGCCGCCCTGGGTGTCCGCGTGCTCGATGACGACGAGGCCGCCGGGGCGGAGCAGCCGGTGCGCGGTGCGCTCCAGGCCGCGGATGGTGTCGAGCCCGTCCTCGCCGGAGAAAAGCGCCAGCTCCGGATCGTGGTCGCGGGCCTCCGGCGCCACGTACTCCCACTCGGTGAGCGGGATGTACGGCGGGTTGGAGATCACCAGGTCGACCTGGCCGTCCAGATCGGGCAGCGCGGTCAGGGCGTCGCCCTGCTGCAGCTTGACCCGGGAGCCCTCGACGTTCTTACGGGTCCACACCAGGGCGTCCTCGGACAGCTCCACGGCGTGCACCCGGGAGCGCGGGACCTCCTGCGCCATGGCGAGCGCGATGGCCCCTGAGCCGGTGCACAGGTCGACGATGAGCGGCTCGACGACATCCATCGCGCGCACGGCGTCTATGGCCCAGCCGACGACCGACTCGGTCTCCGGCCGCGGCACGAACACCCCTGGCCCGACCTGGAGTTCCAGGTAGCGGAAGAAGGCGCGTCCGGTGATGTGCTGCAACGGCTCACGCGCCTCGCGCCGGGAGACGGCCTCCCAGTAGCGGGCGTCGAAGTCCGCGTCCTTGACGTGGTGCAGTTCGCCGCGCTTGACGCCGTGCACGAAGGCGGCGAGCTCCTCCGCGTCGAAGCGCGGTGAGGGCACGCCGGCGTCGGCAAGCCGCTGGGTGGCCTGGGCCACTTCCGCGAGCAGCACGCTGCGGGGGTTCGGGGGTCGCTCCCCGATGTGTGGCTGCACGCTGGTCCTCCGGTGCTGCGGTACGTGCTGATGGGGTGCTGGTACGTGGGGCTTACTGGGCGGCCGCGAGCTTCGCCGCGGAGTCCGCGTCGACGCAGGCCTGGATGACCGCGTCCAGTTCGCCGTCGAGCACCTGGTCCAAGTTGTACGCCTTGAACCCGACGCGGTGGTCGGAGATGCGGTTTTCCGGGAAGTTGTACGTACGGATCTTCTCGGACCTGTCGACCGTGCGGACCTGGCTGCGGCGCGCGTCCGCGGCCTTACTCTCGGCCTCTTCCTGCGCGGCCGCGAGCAGCCTGGAACGCAGGATACGCATCGCCTGCTCCTTGTTCTGGAGCTGACTCTTCTCGTTCTGGCAGGACGCCACGACGCCGGTGGGTACGTGCGTGATGCGGACCGCGGAGTCCGTGGTGTTGACGGACTGGCCGCCGGGCCCGGACGAGCGGTACACGTCGATCCGCAGGTCGTTCGCGTGGATCTCGACGTCGACCTCCTCGGCCTCGGGCGTGACAAGCACACCGGCCGCGGAGGTGTGGATACGGCCCTGCGACTCGGTCGACGGCACGCGCTGCACGCGGTGCACACCGCCCTCGTACTTCATCCGCGCCCAGACGCCCTGGCCGGGCTCGGTCGCGCCGTTGCCGCCCTTGGTGCGCACCGAGACCTGGACGTCCTTGTACCCGCCCAGCTCGGACTCCGTGGAGTCGATGATCTCGGTCTTCCAGCCCACCCGCTCCGCGTACCGCAGATACATCCGAAGGAGGTCACCGGCGAACAGGGCGGACTCGTCGCCACCCGCGCCCGCCTTGATCTCCAGGAGCACGTCCTTGTCGTCGCTGGGGTCGCGCGGCACGAGCAGCAGGCGCAGCTTCTCGGTGAGCTCCGCGCGCTGCTCCTCCAGCTCCTTGACCTCGGCGGCGAAGTCCGGGTCGTCGGCGGCCAGTTCGCGGGCCGTACCGATGTCGTCGCCGGTCTGCTTCCAGGAGCGGTACGTGGTGACGATCGGGGTCAGCTCGGCGTAGCGCTTGTTGAGCTTGCGCGCGTTGGCCTGGTCCGCGTGGACCGCCGGGTCGGCGAGCTGCTTCTCAAGATCGGCGTGCTCGCCGATCAGGTCCTCGACCGCCTCGAACATCTCCGGGCTCCTGGTGTGCGTGAAGGGAAGGGGTGCGACCAAAAACGCCGGTCCTGGTCGCTCCGGCGGGAGCGACCGAGGACCGGCGCAGTGGCTCGCTACTTCTGGGCGGAGCCGGCGGCCTTGCCGAAGCGGGCCTCGAAGCGGGCCACGCGGCCACCGGTGTCGAGGATCTTCTGCTTGCCCGTGTAGAACGGGTGGCACTCGGAGCAGACCTCGGCGCGGACGGTGCCGCTGGAGATCGTGCTGCGGGTGGTGAACGACGCACCGCAGGTGCAGCTGACCTGGGTCTCGACGTACTCGGGGTGGATGTCGCGCTTCAAGGTGTCTCCTAGTTTCGGGAGGGCTCCGGGTCGCAGACGCGGATTGCGGGTGCGTGAACCGGGGCCGACGTACCAGTCTGCCAGGACTGGCCGCATCCCCCAAAACGGGGGAGGGACCGGAGATATTCCCCGGGCCGCGTCGAGCCCCTCCGCGGCTGTGGCTACTTGCTGCTCACCACGCTGCCCGCTTCCCCCTGGTCCCCCGCCGAGTCCTTCGTCGCCGCCGCAGGAATCGCCTTGTCGGCATGCAGCGCGGCCCAGACCTGCTTGTTCTGCTTCTCCAGCGGTACGACGCGGTTGGGGTCGTTCGGGTCGTAGATCACCGGGAGCGTGACCATGTTCATGTGGTTCGCCTCGATGCCCTTGAGGCTGCTCGCGAAGCCCGCCAGGTTCTTCACCGAGTCGAGGTCGGAGTCGGTGGTGACGATGCTGGTGGCGGTGTCCGCGAGGGCGTAGAGCTTCGTCGGGTCGGTGAAGACGCCGACCTCCTTGACCTGGTTGATCAGCGCCTTGATGAAGGCCTGCTGGAGCTGTATTCGCCCCAGGTCGCCGCCGTCGCCGACCGCGTGCCGGGTGCGGACCAGGCCGAGCGCCTGCTCGCCGTCGAGGGTGTGCGGGCCGGCCGCCAGGTCGAGGTGGCTGTCCGGGTCGGATATCGCCTTGTTGGTGGTGATCTCCACGCCGCCGAGCTCGTCGATGAGCTTCTTGAAGCCGGTGAAGTCGACCTCCAGATAGTGGTCCATGCGGATGCCGGACATCTTCTCGACGGTCTTCACCGCACAGGCGGGGCCACCCACCGAGTACGACTCGTTGAACATGTGGCGCGGGCCGCCGGGGTCGGTGCCGCCGCTCTCGGACTTGCACTCCGGCCTGGTCACCAGGGTGTCGCGGGGGATGGAGACGACGCTGGCCTTCTTGTGGCCCTCGTAGACGTGCACGACCATCGCGGTGTCGGAGCGGGCGCTCTCCTCGTCGGCGCCGCCGTACTTGGCGTTGTCACCGGCGCGGGAGTCGGAGCCGAGGACGAGGATGTCCATCGAGCCGTTGTCGACGTCGTCGGGGCGGTCGGTGCCGAGCGCCGCGTTGATGTCGACGCCGTTGATGTTGCCGTTGAGCTTGAAGTACACGTACCCGAGGCCGATGCCGCCGGCGAGCACCACGGAGGCCGCGGCCCAGGCGGTGACGACGAGCGCCTTCCTGCGCGGCCCACGCGGCTTGCGGCGCCGGCCGGTCGCACCTCGGCGCCGTCGGTTCGCCGTGCTGTCGGCGGGCTCGTCGCTCTCGTCGGGCATGTGCTCCTCAGTCCTCGGTCGGTCGGCCACCCCCGGCTCTCAGGGTCGGACGCGGCTCGACGTCACCGTGCGTACCACCTCAGTGCTGCCACCGGGTCAGACGCCGAATCCCGAAAAAGGGTTGCACAGCGCGTTAAGCGCTCCGTAAGGCCGAAGGGCCCGAGCCGCCCAGGACCGTCCCCGCGCCCGCCCCCGCGCCCGGTCGCCCATCACGGCTCTCACCTGCGCCGTCACCGTACGGAGCGGACCGTACGAGCCGTGCGCACAGCGGTACGCGCTGTGGCGAAGGTCTCCCGTGACCGGGGCGTTACCGGCCGGAAGGCAGAAAGTCCCGCACCCCGTCACGAGCCGTGACGGGGTGCGGGACTCTGAATGCGAGCGCGGGCTCTTGGTCAGTCGCTGCCGTTGCCCGGGGTGGGCGTGGTCTTGGCGATCTGCATCAGGAACTCGGCGTTCGACTTGGTCTGCTTCATCTTGTCGAGGAGCAGCTCGATCGCCTGCTGCGAGTCGAGCGCGTGCAGCACCCGGCGCAGCTTCCAGACGATGCTCAACTCCTCGCTGTTCAGGAGGATTTCCTCCTTGCGGGTGGAGGACGCGTCGACGTCGACCGCCGGGAAGATGCGCTTGTCCGAGAGCTTCCGGTCGAGCTTGAGCTCCATGTTGCCGGTGCCCTTGAACTCCTCGAAGATCACCTCGTCCATGCGCGAGCCGGTCTCGACGAGCGCGGTGGCGAGGATGGTCAGCGAGCCGCCGTCCTCGATGTTCCGCGCCGCACCGAAGAAGCGCTTCGGCGGGTACAGAGCGGTCGAGTCGACACCACCGGACAGGATGCGCCCGGACGCCGGGGCCGCGAGGTTGTACGCACGGCCGAGACGGGTGATCGAGTCGAGCAGCACCACGACGTCGTGACCCAGCTCGACGAGACGCTTGGCGCGCTCGATGGCCAGCTCGGCGACGGTGGTGTGGTCCTCGGCGGGACGGTCGAAGGTCGAGGAGATGACCTCGCCCTTCACCGACCGCTGCATGTCGGTGACTTCCTCGGGCCGCTCGTCGACGAGGACGACCATGAGGTGGCACTCGGGGCTGTTGACCGTGATCGCGTTGGCGATGGCCTGCAGGATCATGGTCTTACCGGTCTTCGGCGGGGCCACGATCAGACCACGCTGGCCCTTACCGATCGGCGACACGAGGTCGACGATGCGGGTGGTCAGCACGCCCGGGTCGGTCTCCAGACGGAGCCGGTCCTGCGGGTACAGCGGGGTGAGCTTGTTGAACTCGGGGCGCCCACGACCGGAGTCGGCCGCCATGCCGTTCGAAGAGTCAAGCCGCACAAGGGCGTTGAACTTCTCGCGACGCTCGCCGTCCTTGGGCTGACGCACCGCACCGGTGACGTGATCGCCCTTGCGCAGACCGTTCTTACGGACCTGGGCGAGGGAGACGTACACGTCGTTGGGGCCCGGCAGGTAGCCCGACGTACGGATGAACGCGTAGTTGTCGAGGATGTCGAGGATGCCCGCGACCGGGATCAGGACGTCGTCCTCGGAGACCTGCGGCTCGTTGACCTCGTCACGGCCGCGACGGCCACGACGGTCGCGGTAACGGCCGCGCCTACCGCGCCTGCCACCCTCGAAGTCGTCGTCGTCCTGGCGGTCTTGACGGTCCTGGCGGTCCTGACGACCGCCGCCACCCTGCTCCTTACGACCCTGGCCGCCGCCCTGGCCACCCTGCTCGTCGCCCTTGTTGCGGCGGTTGCCACGGTCACCGCGATCGCCACGGTCACCGCGGTCGCCACGGTCACGGCGGTTGCCACGGTCACCGCGGTCGCGGCCCTGGCCACGGCCCTCGGCGCTGTCCGCGGCGTTCTCCGCGCGGGAGTCCGACGACTCGGTACGGGCCTCGGCCTTGGCCTCGGAACCCTGGGCCTCCGGGGCACCGGCCTCGGCGGTGGCGCGGCGCCGGCCACGGCGCTCGCCCGCCGGGGCGTCGTCACTCGCGGGCTGGCCCGGAATGTCGATCTGCTGCTGTGCGGAGGGCTTTTCGGCCTTCTCCGCCTTGGCCGGCTTCTCGGCCTTCTCGGCGGACTCGGCATCGCCGGTACGCGCCTTGGAGGTGGCCCGGCGCTTCGGCTTGGTCTCGCCGTCGCCCGACGCCTTCGCGGGGGCGGAGCCACCCGCGGCCTGCGCCTCCTTGATGACGTCGATCAGCTGGCTCTTGCGCATCCGCGCCGTGCCCCTGATCCCGAGGCCCGATGCGACCTGCTGAAGCTCTGCCAGCACCATGCCCTCAAGGCCGGTGCCGCGGCGCCGCCGCGAGCCGGCCGCAGGCGCGGCGGAGGCGTCCGTGGCGGGCGCGGCAGCGGTCTCGACCGTGCTGTCGGCAGCGCCCATCAGATCGGTGGTGTCGCTCACGAAGGGTCCTTCCCTGGAGCGGACGTCGGCCTGTCTGGCTCGGCGACCGGTTGTGCTGTCCGACGGGTGCCTGTGTGGTGCGGTCCTGCCGGGGCGGTGGTCCCGCCGGAAGTGGCGGAAGAGTTCATTGATGACGGCGCTTCCCGAGTCCGTGACACCAGTTCGTGCTGTGTCACCCTGCTCGGTCGCACCTGCTCCGGAGCGTGCTCAGCGCCGCTCAATGCGTGGCATCGAGCAGTTTGGGGGGCTCCCGGAAGAAGGTCTGTCCCCTGCTTACCTGACAGGGACACGAGGCACCACGCCATGCAGGCGTCTGGTGCAGACTTGACATTAACACTACCGGATCCAACAAACATTCCCCCTCTCTTGCTCCGGCATTCGCTTTTCAGGGCGCGAGCGGCAGCACACTCGCTCCGTCCGCGTCGAGGGCCAGACGGTTGGCCGCCCACCCCTCGCCCGCGAGCTGTGCGACCTTGTCGGCCGTGCTGTGCTCGGCGAGCGCCAGCACCGTGGGTCCCGCGCCCGAGATGACGGCGGGAACGCCGTCCGCGCGCAGTCGCTCCACCAGTGCGGTGCTCTCCGGCATGGCGGGAGCGCGGTACTCCTGGTGCAGCCGGTCCTCGGTGGCCGCGAGCAGGTACTCGGGGCGACGGGTCAGGGCCTCCACGAGCAGGGCGGCGCGGCCCGCGTTGGCGGCGGCGTCCACGTGCGGGACCGTGCGCGGGAGCAGCCCACGGGCGGTCTCGGTCAGCACGGCCTTGCCGGGCACGAAGACCACCGGAACGACGGACTCGGCGGGATCCATCCTGATCGCGCGCGCCGAGCCGCCCTCCATCCAGGAGAGCGTGAATCCGCCGAGCAGACAGGCGGCGACGTTGTCCGGGTGGCCCTCGATCTCGGTGGCGAGTTCGAGCAGCGCGGTGTCGTCCAGCTTGGCGTCACCGCCTATGGTCACCGCGCGGGCGGCGACGATGCCGGCGCAGATGGCGGCGGACGAGGAGCCGAGGCCGCGGCCGTGCGGAATGCGGTTGGCGCAGACCACCTCGAGGCCGCGGGGCTGCCCGCCGAGCAGGTCGAAGGCGGTGCGCAGGGAGCGTACGAGCAGGTGCTTCTCGTCGCGCGGGAGGGTGTCGGAACCCTCGCCTGCGATATCGATGTGCAGACCGGAATCGGCCACCCTGACTACGACATCGTCGTACAGACCCAGCGACAGGCCGAGGGCGTCGAAGCCCGGACCGAGGTTGGCGCTGGTGGCGGGGACGCGCACCCGGACGGCGGCGGCGCGGAAGGCGGGACCGGCCATCGCTCGATGACTCTCCTTGTTGAGCTGCGATTTTCGAAGGTTTCGCAAGAGGAACGACAGAGTACGGAAACACCCGACGGCCGCGGTCGGCGGCGCCGCGGCATATGCGGCGGGGCGGGTTCGGTACAGCCTATCGAAGGAAGGTTCTGTGGCGACATAGGGCGCACAGGAGGCGCACGATGCGTGTCGCAAGCCCCCCGTGCACCCCCTGTTCGGTTCGGGGAATGCGGGGTGATGCCAGGAGGGATACCCGGCAACACCCCCTTCTCACACCGGCAGTTACACGAGACCCAGGCGCTCGGCCGCGGTGGCCGCGTCGACCGGGACGGTGACCGGCTGCGGGGCACCCGCGACCGCCCAGTCCGGGTCCTTGAGGCCGTTGCCGGTGACCGTGCAGACGATGCGCTGGCCCTTGTCGAGCCTGCCGTCCTCGGCGGCCTTGAGGAGACCGGCGACCGACGCTGCCGACGCGGGCTCCACGAAGACACCCTCGCGGGACGCCAACAGCTTGTAGGCGCGCAGGATCTGACGGTCCGTGACCTCGTCGATGAAGCCGCCCGACTCGTCCCGCGCGGCCTCGGCGAAGGCCCAGGACGCGGGGTTGCCGATGCGAATCGCGGTGGCGATGGTCGAGGGGTCCTTGACGATCTCGCCGCGCACGATCGGCGCCGAACCGGAGGCCTGGAAGCCCCACATGCGCGGCGAGTGCGTGGAGAGCCCGTCGGCCGCGTACTCCTGGTACCCGCGCCAGTAGGCCGTGATGTTGCCGGCGTTGCCGACCGGCAGGACGTGGATGTCGGGGGCGTCGCCGAGCCGGTCCACGATCTCGAACGCGGCGGTCTTCTGGCCCTCGATACGGACCGGGTTGACCGAATTGACCAGCGCAACCGGGTAGTTCTCGCTCAGGCCGCGGGCGAGCACCAGGCAGTCGTCGAAGTTGCCGTCGACCTGGAGGATCTTCGCGCCGTGCACCAGGGCCTGGCCCAGCTTGCCCATGGCGATCTTGCCCTGCGGGATGAGCACGGCGCTGACCATGCCGGCCTTGCCCGCGTACGCCGCGGCGGAGGCCGAGGTGTTGCCGGTGGAGGCGCAGATGACGGCCTGCGCGCCCTCCTCCTTGGCCTTGGTGATGGCCATGGTCATGCCGCGGTCCTTGAACGAACCGGTGGGGTTGGCGCCCTCGACCTTCAGGTGCACCTCGCAGCCGGTGAGCTCGGAGAGCACCTCTGCGCGTACGAGCGGAGTGCCGCCCTCGCCGAGCGTGACCACGGGCGTCGTCTCGCTGACGGGGAGACGGTCGCGGTACTCCTCGATGATCCCGCGCCACTGGTGGGCGCCGGTGCGGATGGCGGGCTGGATACCCATCGTTCCTCTACTCCCCTTCAACACGCATGATGCTGGCGACACCGCGGACGGTGTCGAGCTTGCGCAGGGCGTCGACGGTTCCGGTGAGGGCCGCGTCGGCTGCGCGGTGGGTGACGACGACGAGGGATGCCTCGCCGTCCTTGCCCGACTGGCGCACCGTATCGATGGATACGCCGTGCTCGGCGAAGACCGTCGCCACCTGGGCGAGCACGCCCGGCTTGTCGGCCACGTCGAGGCTGATGTGGTACCGCGTCACTACCTCGCCCATGGGGCTCACCGGCAGGCGGGTGTACGCGGATTCGCCGGGCCCCGTGGCACCGGCGAGCTTGTTGCGGCAGACGGCCACGAGGTCGCCGAGGACGGCCGACGCGGTCGGGGCGCCGCCGGCGCCGGGACCGTAGAACATCAGCTGTCCTGCGGCCTCGGACTCGACGAACACCGCGTTGTACGCCTCGCGGACGGAGGCGAGCGGGTGGCTGAGCGGGATCATCGCGGGGTGCACGCGCGCGGTGACGGACTCGCCGTCGGCGGCGCGCTCGCAGATGGCGAGCAGCTTGATGGTGCAGCCCATCTCCTTCGCGGAAGCGAAGTCGGAGGCGGTCACCTCGGCCATGCCCTCGCGGTACACATCGTCGAGCCGCACGCGCGTGTGGAAGGCGATACCGGCCAGGATCGCGGCCTTGGCGGCGGCGTCGAAGCCCTCCACGTCGGCGGTCGGGTCGGCCTCCGCGTACCCGAGCGCGGTGGCCTCGTCGAGCGCCTCCTGGTACCCGGCACCCGTCGAGTCCATCTTGTCGAGGATGAAGTTGGTGGTGCCGTTGACGATGCCCATGACGCGGTTGATCTTGTCGCCGGCGAGGGACTCGCGCAGCGGGCGGATCAGCGGGATCGCGCCGGCGACGGCGGCCTCGTAGTAGAGGTCCTTGCCGTGCTCCTCGGCGGTGGCGTGCAGGGCGGCGCCGTCCTGGGCGAGCAGCGCCTTGTTGGCCGAGACGACGGAGGCGCCGTGCTCGAAGGCGGTGGTGATCAGCGTACGAGCGGGCTCGATGCCGCCGATGACCTCGACCACCACGTCCAGGTCGCCGCGCTTGACCAGGGCGGTCGCGTCGGTGGTGACCAGGTCCTTGTCGATGCCCTCGCGCACCCGGTCGGGGCGGCGGACGGCGACGCCCGCGAGCTCCACCGGGGCGCCGATCCGGGCCGCGAGGTCGTCGGCGTGCGTCGTCATGATGCGCGCCACCTCGGAGCCGACAACCCCGCAGCCAAGCAGCGCCACCTTCAGCGGACGCGTACGCATCATCCGACCTCACTTCTCATACATCTACGGTGGGACCAGTCTCACCCACCGGAACGGAGTTTCTACCCCCGGTCCGGATCCTGAGATGGAAATTTCACAGAGCGGTTGGTTCCGCTCCGTCGGACCTCGGTCAGCCGACGTCCAGACGCAGGAGATCTTCCTCCGTCTCGCGCCGCACGATCACTCGGGCCTCGCCGTCCTTGACCGCGACGACCGGCGGCCGCAGCGCGTGGTTGTAGTTGCTCGCCATGGAGCGGCAGTACGCACCCGTCGCGGGCACCGCGATCAGGTCGCCCGGCGCCAGGTCCGCGGGCAGGAACGCGTCCTTCACCACGATGTCACCGCTCTCACAGTGCTTGCCGACCACCCGCACCAGCATCGGTTCGGCGTCGGAGCGGCGCGACACCAGGGCCACGGTGTACTCCGCGTCGTAGAGCGCGGTGCGGATGTTGTCGGACATGCCGCCGTCCACGGACACGTACGTACGCAGTCCTTCCAGCGGCTTGACCGTACCGACGCGGTAGAGCGTGAAGGCGGTCGGGCCGACGATGGCGCGGCCCGGCTCGACCGAGATGCGGGGCGTGGCGAGGCCCGCGGACTCGCACTCCCTCGTCACGATCTCGCCGAGCGCCTTGGCGATCTCGTGCGGCTCGCGCGGGTCGTCGTCGGAGGTGTACGCGATGCCGAGGCCGCCGCCGAGGTCGATCTCCGGCAGTTCGACGCCGTGCTCGTCGCGCACCTCGGCGAGCAGCTGCACGACGCGGCGGGCGGAGACCTCGAAGCCGGCCATGTCGAAGATCTGCGAGCCGATGTGGCTGTGGATGCCGATCAGTTCGAGCCCGTCGAGGTTGAGGGCCCTCCGTACCGCCTCCGCGGCCTGGCCGCCGGCGAGCGCGATGCCGAACTTCTGGTCCTCGTGCGCGGTCGCGATGAACTCGTGGGTGTGCGCCTCGACGCCGACGGTGACCCGGATCTGCACCCGCTGGCGCTTGCCGAGCCGCTCGGCGGTGTGGGCGACCCGCGCGATCTCCTGGAAGGAGTCGAGCACGATGCGGCCGACGCCGGCCTCGACGGCCCGCTCGATCTCCTCGGCCGACTTGTTGTTGCCGTGGTACGCGATGCGCTCGGCGGGCATGCCCGCGGCGAGGGCGGTGGTGAGCTCGCCGGCGGAGCAGACGTCGAGGTTGAGCCCTTCCTCCCGCAGCCACTTCACGACGGCGCGGGAGAGGAACGCCTTGCCGGCGTAGAAGACATCGGCCTCACTGCCGAAGGCGTCCCGCCAGGCGCGGCAGCGGGCCCGGAAGTCGTCCTCGTCGAGGAAGTACGCCGGGGTGCCGAACTCCTCGGCGAGCCGGGCGACTTCGATGCCGCCGACGCTGACGGTGCCGTCGGCGGCGCGGTCCACGGTGCGCGACCAGACCTTCGCGTCCAGGACGTTGAGGTCGGCGGCCGGGGCGGTGTAGTGACCCTCGGGCAGGACATCGGCGTGACGGGGCCCGGCGGGGTGTGCGGAACGGCTCATGATGCGGTCTCTCTCACAGATGTACGGGTGCGCTGATGCCGAGCAGGGACAGGCCGCCTGCGAGCACCGTCCCGGCGGCTTCGGCGAGCGCGAGCCGGGCACGGTGGGCGGCCGAGGGTTTCTCGTCGCCGAGCGGAAGAACGGTGTGCTGGTACGCGAGCACCGTGTCGGCCCCACCCACGAGGTGCCGCGCGAGCCGGTCGGGGGCGCGGTGGTGGGCGGCGGCTTCGAGCTCGGCGGGGTGGTCGGCGAGGAAGGCGTGCAGCGCCCCCTCGGCAGGCTCAGCGTCCCCGGCGGCTCCGGCTTCCGGGGCGAACCCGAGGTCGGCGGCGTTACGGAGCAGGGCGTGGACCCGGGCGTGGGCGTACCGCACCCGGAAGAGGGGGTTGTCCTCGGTCTGGGCGAGCAGTGCGGCCGGGAAACGCGGGGTCTCCTGCGGCGGCGCGCTCAGCAGCGCCCAGCGCGCGGCGTCCGTCCCGAACCGCTCGAACACGTCCCCCTCGCCGCGCGGCACCGGCGCCACCCGCAGCACCTCGTGGGCACCGGGCACGACGCCCGCCCGCGCACCGAGGGTGCGCAGCAGTCGTACGGCCACATCGGTGACGACGGCGGCACGCACCTCGTCCACGGGGGCGAAGGTGAGGTCCTGCCCGGCGAGCTGGTCCCCCCGTCCGTACGCCGCCCGCCGCGCGAGCACCTCGCGCACGAGCCGGCCGGGGTCGTCGGCGGCGAGCGTGAAGTTCAGGAATCCGGGCCCGGTGATCTGTACGTCGGCGATGCCCGGCTCGCGTACGAGCGCGGCGGTCAGCACCTCGGCGACCTCCCGCGGCGGGCGCCCGGCGGGGCCGGCGAGCTGCAGCGCGACGTTCGACGCGAAGTCCCCGCGGCCGCCGGGCCGGGGCCGCTCGACCACGACGCGTGTCGGCACGGCCACGCTCAGCGTCTCGTCCTCCACAGCACGGCGCACGGCGCGCAGCACGGTACGGGAGAGATCAGCGGGGGTCACGGGTCAAGCGTATGGGAGGAGGGGGGTGGGTAGGCGAACCGGTTTTGCCGTCTTCTTGCGATGTGGACGCGCGGGGTGGGCCGC
>NZ_JAAAHS010000440.1 GCF_009908195.1 Streptomyces boluensis
GTTTCATCACCGGCGCCCCCGACGACCCGGCCGCCGCCAACGCCGAGGTGAAGTGCTTCGACCCGGCGGCCAATCCGTACCTGACCGTAGGCGCGGTGCTCGCCGCGGGCCTCGCCGCCCTGGACACGGACACCGCGCTGCCCGCACCGGTCGCCGGGGACCCGGCCGGCCGGGACGTGCCACGGCTGCCCACCTCGCTGCCGGACGCGGTGGCCCTGTTCTCCGCGTCCACCGTGCTGCGGGAGGCGATGGGCGACGAGCTGTTCGAGGCGTTCGCGGCGGTACGCACTGCGGAGGCCGAGCTGTTCGCCGGGCACACCCCCGAGGAGCTGGCCGCCGCGACACGGGAACGCTACTGATGCGCCCCGCCCCCGACGGCACCCCCGAAGGCCCGCCGCTCCTCCTCGACCAGCACTGCCACGGCGTCCTGCGCACCCCCACCGACCGCGCCGCCTTCGAGGCCCTGCTGACGGAGTCGGACGCGCCCGCCGCGCCGGGCACCACGTTCTTCGACACCCAACTCGGCTTCGCCGTACGCCGGTTGTGCCCGCCACTGCTCGGCCTGGCACCGCACTGCGCGCCGCGCGACTACCTCGACCGCCGGGCCGAGCTCGGGGTACGGGAGGTGGGCGAGCGGCTGGTCCGGGCGGCCGGGATCGCCGAGTTCCTGGTCGACACGGGCCTGCCCGGCGACCTGACGACGCCCGCCGAACTCGCCGCGCTCGGCGGCGGCACGGCCCGGGAGATCGTCCGCCTGGAGACACTCGCCGAGCGGCTGGCCGACGACGCGGGCACCGCGCCCGACGCCGAGCGGTTCCTCACTTCCGTCGACAGCGCGATCCGTACCGCCTCGGCCACCGCGGCGGGCTTCAAGTCGATCGCCGCGTACCGGCACGGGCTGCACCTGGACCCCGCCGAGCCCACCCGCGAGGAGTCACTGCGGGCGGCCACGGCCTGGCTCACGGACCGCCGCCCCGGCACCCGCGTCACCGAGCACACCCTGCTGCGCCGGCTGATCTGGTCGGCGGCCCGCACCGGCCGCCCGCTCCAGCTGCACACCGGGTTCGGCGACCCCGACCTGCGCCTGAGGCACAGCGACCCACTGCTCCTCGACGATCTGATCCGCGCCCTGCGCCCTACCGGCTGCACGCTCGTCCTGCTGCACGGCTACCCGTACCACCGCGCCGCCGGCTACCTCGCCCATGTCCACCCGCACGTCTACGCGGACGTCGGCCTGTCCCTCGGCCACACCGGGGCCCGCGCCCGCGCCGTGCTCGCCGAGACGCTTGAGCTCACCCCGTTCGGCAAGCTCCTGTTCTCGACGGACGCCTACGGCCTTCCGGAGCTGTACGTGGTCGGCGCACACCTCTTCCGCGAGGCTCTGGCCGCGCTGGCGTCGGACTGGGTGGCGTCGGGCGCGTGGTCCCGCCCCGACGCGGACCGGGTGACCCAGCTGATCGGCGCGGAGAACGCCCGCCGGGTGTACGGCCCGTACCCATGACGCGAGCGGCCCCGCACTCGGGCCGAGCGGCACGAGATACGGGGCGCGGGGTGGGAAGGAAGGTGCGGGTCAGACCCCGTCGGGGTCGGCCCGGTCGAGCGCGGGCCGGGGCGTGGGCCCGGCCTCCAGGAGCTGGTCCGCCGCTGCGGTGTCGGTGACCAGGCTGGTCACCAGGCCGGAGCGGAGCACCGCGTCGATCGCGGCGGCCTTGCGCTGCCCGCCCGCGATGGCCACGACCTCGGGGATACGGCGCAGCCGGTCCGCCTCGACCGTGATGCACCGCTCGCCCAGGTCGCGCCCGACCCGGCGGCCCTCGGCGTCGAAGAGGTGCGCGGACATCTCGGCGGCGACACCGAGCGAGGCGTAGTGCGCGCGCTCCTCGTCGGTGAGCATGTCGTGCACGGTCGAGATGCCCGGCTCCCAGGAGCCGATGGACACCGCGGCGACGGTGACCTTGTCGAAGTACTCGAAGGCGCGGGCGATCCCGGTCTGGTTGCGCAGCGCGGCGGCGGTCGCCGAGTCCGGCAGCAGCATCGGGGCGTAGATCGGGTGCGCCTCGCCGCCGGAGACCTGCGCGGCCCGCCGCACGGCCTCGACGGAGCCGCGCTCCGCGGTGCCCGCGTCGTACACACCGGTCAGCTGCACGACGGTGCACGGCGGCAGCTGATGCAGGGCGGCCGCCATGTGGATGGTGGACCGGCCCCAGGCGAGGCCGAGCACGTCTCCCTCGGTGACCAGCTCGCCGAGCAGGTCGGCGGCGACCTCGCCGAGGTTCTCCGGGTCGGGCGACTCCTCGACGGCCTGCGCCGGGGACTCCACAACGACCGCGTGACGCAGGCCGTAGCGGGCCCGCAGCCGGTCGGAGCGCTCGGCGTCCAACTCGGCGGGTACGCGAATCTCGATCCGTACGAGATCCCGTTCGAGAGCGGTCTCCAGAACCCTCGCGACCTTGAAGCGGCTGACGCCGAACTCCTCCGCGATCTGGATCTTGGACTTGCCCTCGAGATAGAAGCGGCGGGCCATGGCCGCCGCCTGCACCAGCTCAGCGGGTCCCATCCGCAGGGCCGGCCTCCCCGCTGACATGCCAGTCACGGCGCTCTCCTCACTGCTGTTCACAAGCTCTGCCGCGTACGGGCCCTGTCTCGCTCACAGGGCGGCCGTCCGTTCTCAGACCGCTGCTCACAAGCTGTTGTCTCACACGACTGCGATCAGAATCGATTCACAAGTTCACTCATCGGTTTCGCTCATCCTTGCAGATGCCGCGACACTTGATCAGTCCTGCCGGTCCCCGTTCATCTGCCGGTGGCACACAGGATGCCGAGCCCGGCGACTCGTGACCGTTCGGTGGCTGTCAGTGGCCGCAGGCCCAGGCGGCGGAGGCGGTGGCGTCCGTGGCCTTGGCCCGCAGGGCGCGCACGGCGGCGGCCGGGTCGTCCTTGCCGTACACGGCGGAGCCCGCGACGAAGACATCGGCGCCCGCCTCGGCGCACCGCTCGATCGTCGACTCCGCGACGCCGCCGTCGACCTGCAGCCACAGTTCGAGGCCGTGCTTGGAGATCAGCTCACGGGTCCTGCGGATCTTCGGCAGCATGATGTCGAGGAACGACTGCCCGCCGAAGCCCGGCTCCACGGTCATGATCAGCAGCATGTCCAGCTCGGGCAGCAGGTCCTCGTACGGCTCGATCGGCGTCGCGGGCTTCAGCGCCATGGAGGCACGGGCCCCCTTGGCCCGGATTTCCCGCGCGAGCCGTACGGGAGCGGCGGCGGCCTCGGCGTGGAAGGTGACCGACCCGGCCCCCGCCTCCACGTACTGCGGCGCCCAGCGGTCCGGGTCCTCGATCATCAGGTGGCAGTCGAGCGGCGTGCCCGTGGCCTTGCTCAGCGACTCGACGATCGGCACCCCGAGCGTCAGGTTCGGCACGAAGTGGTTGTCCATCACGTCGACGTGGAGCCAGTCGGCGCCGTCGACGGCCTCGGCCTCGGCGGCGAGACGCGCGAAGTCGGCGGACAGGATGCTGGGACTGATCTGAACTGCCATGCCCCAAGCCTGCCATGCCCAGCGCGGGTTGCCGTCGTTGCATCGTGCACGGACCAGGCGGAACACCGGGGCGGTTCGGCATCCGGCGCCCTTGTAGGCTCGGACGTTCCCCCGGTACCCCCGGTTGGCCAAGGCTCGTGAAGGTGAGTGCACGTAATGCTCGGTCTGCTGCTGATAGCCGCTGTGGTTGTCTTCATTCTCCTGGCGGTCGGAGGGATCATCCTGGCCATCGTCGTCCAGAACCGCAAACAGCGGCAGCCGCCCGCCCCGCCGTACGGGCCCGCGAGCCCGTACGCGCAGAACCCGAACCCCCAACAGCCGCCCTACCAGGGCCAGTAGAACGGCGGCTGCCAGGGCAGCGGCTAGCTCGTACGCCGGATCAGCGCCAGATACATCGCGTCCGTGCCGTGCAGGTGCGGCCAGAGCTGGATGTCGGGGCCGTCGCCGAGCGCGGGCACACCGGGCAACAGCGGGCGGGCGTCGAGGAGTTCGGCGTCGTCCCGGTGCTTCAGTACGTCGTCGACCACAGCGCGGGTCTCCGCCAGGTGCGGCGAGCAGGTCGCGTAGCCGACCACGCCACCGACCCGTACCGCCTCCAACGCCTCCTGGAGCAGGGCGCGTTGGAGCGGCGCGAAGCCGTCCAGGTCCTCGGGACGGCGGCGCCAGCGGGCCTCCGGGCGGCGGCGGAGCGCGCCGAGTCCGGTGCAGGGCACGTCCATCAGGACCCGGTCGAAGCTGCCGGGCAGCCACGGCGGCCGGGTGCCGTCGGCGGCGATCACCTGGTACGGCCCGGGGTTGCCGTCGAGCGCCTGGGCGACCAGGCGGGCCCGGTGCGGCTGCTTCTCGGAGGCGAGCAGCAGCGCGCCCCGCTGCGAGGCGAGCCCGGCGAGCATCGCGGCCTTGCCGCCGGGGCCCGCGCAGCCGTCCAGCCAGCGTGCGTCAGGCCCCTCCACGGGCGCGTTCGCGAGCGCGAGGGCCACGAGCTGGCTGCCCTCGTCCTGCACTCCGGCCCGCCCCTCGCGCACCGCGTCGAGGGCACCCGGTTCGCCGCCCTCGCTGAGCCGCACCGCGTGGGGCGACCAGCGGCCCGGCAGCGCGGTGTCCTCGTCGAGACCGTCGAGCAGTTCCTCGGCGGTGATCCGGCCCGGCCGGGCGACCAGGGTCACCTCGGGCCGCTCGTTGTCGGCCTCGAGCAGGTCCTCGATACCGGCCCGGCCACCGCCGAGCGAGTCCCACAGCGCCGAGACGACCCAGCGCGGGTGCGAGTGCACGATCGCCAGGTGCTCCTCGGCACCGTCGTCGTAAGGCGGCGCGACCCGCTCGAGCCAGCCGTCGAGATCGTCGGCGGCGATCTTCCGCAGGACGGCGTTCACGAACTTGGCGCGCCCGTCGCCGAGTACGACCCGGGCGAGCTCCACACTCGCGGACACCGCGGCATGGCTGGGGATACGGGTACCGAGCAACTGGTGCGCGCCCAGGCTCAGTACGTCCAGGACCGGCGGGTCGACCTCACGCAGCGGCCGGTCGACGCAGGCCGAGATGATCGCGTCGTACGTACCCTGCCGACGCAGCGTCCCGTACACGAGCTCAGTGGCGAGCGCCGCGTCCCGCCCGTCGAACCCGCCCTTCTCCCGCGCCTTGCGCAGCAGCGGCGGCAGCACGAGGTTGGCATACGCGTCCCGCTCGTCCACCGCCCGCAAGGCCTCGAAGGCGAGGATCCGCACGGGGTCCTTCTGGGGTCGCCGGTACGGCTTACGGGGACGACGAGGCTGCTCGTTCACGAAAAAGGTGCTCCGGATCCTGGATGAGATGCCCACCAAGCGTACGCGCACCTGGTCAGGGTCAGGATTCCGCCCACATCGGCCTGCGATTCCAGCCGGTCCGGCAATGTCGGCCCGCCAAATCCAGCCCGTCCGGCGCTTGAGGACGAGCCCGGAGGGCGACAATCAGCCGGTCCTGGGGGCACCTCCCAGCGGTAGCTGGGGGAGCTTGAGGACGAGGCCGAATATCAGCCCGTCCGGCGCTTGAGGACAAGGCCGAAGGCCGATGAAGCCCGCAGGGCGAGAGGGGGTCCGGGGGCGAAGCCCCTGGGAGCCGAGCCCCGTACGACCCGCACGCGACAACCGGCAAGCCCCGAACCCCGCACC
>NZ_JAAAHS010000441.1 GCF_009908195.1 Streptomyces boluensis
GGGGCGGGGAGGGGAAGGAGATTCAGCCCGTCCGGCGATTGAGGACGAGCCCGCAGGGCGATCGACGGCGCCCGAGTCGACAGCGCCGACCCCACTACGTAAGAACTCGCCCCCGCTGAGCGAAAAGCACCACAAGACCCACCACGAACCAGATCGCGCCGACGACCTGCGCGGTGTGCGAGGCCTCCACGATCACCGCGACCGTGATGACCGCGCCGACCACCGGAAGCAGCACGTGCCGCCACCAGACGACCGGCCCGCCCTGCTTGCGTACCGCGAACCACGACACCACGGACGCGTGCAGCAGCGTGAACGCCACCAGGGCGCCGATGTCCACCACCGACACCAGGTGGTCCATGCCGTCGTCGCGCCGCGCCGCCCACACCGCGGCCACCAGCGTGATCACCGCGGCGACACCGATCGCCACCCGCGGAACCCCCGAGTCCGTACGCGAGAGGACCTTCGGTAGGCGCCGCTCACGGGCCATCGCGAAGACGAGCCGCCCGGCCGCCGCCTGCCCGGCGAGCGCCGCGAACGCCGCGCCGATCGCCTTGCTCACGGCCACCAGATCGTGCAGCCAGCTGCCCACCGACACATCCACGGCGTCGTAGAACGCCGAGCCCTGCTTGGCCGGTTCCGCGGCAAGCTCCGCCGACGACACCGGTTCGAGGAGCGCCACCAGGTACGTCTGCGCCACGAACAGGAAGCCCGCGAGCGCCAGGCAGAACAGCACCGCGCGTGCCACCTTCGCCGAACCCCCGGTTACCTCCTCCGCGAACGAGGCGATCGCGTCGAAGCCCAGATACGAGAGCACCGCGATCGACACCGCCCCGAGGATCGCGCTCACCGCGAAGCCCCCGTCACCGGCCAGCGGCGTCAGCCAGCCGCGCCGCGCCCCGTCCTGGGCGAGCACCACGAGCGCGGAGACGATGAACACCAGGAGGACGACGATCTCCATCGCGAGGACGGCGAAACCGACCCGCGCGGCGGCCCGTACGCCCCACAGGTTCAGGGCCGTGGTGATCACCACGGCAAGCGCCGTCCACACCCACCGGGAGACCTCCGGGACCAGCGCGTTCATCGCGATCCCGGAGAACAGATAGGCCACCGCCGGGATCAGCAGATAGTCCAGCATCGCCATCCACCCGGCGATGAAACCGGGCCCCTTGCCCAGCGCCACGCGCGCGTAGGCGAAGACGGAGCCCGCCTGCGGGACCACCTGGACCATCTGCGCGTAGCTGAACGCGGTGAATGCCATCGCGACCGTGGCCACGAGGTAGACAAGGGCGACCGCGCCGTTCGACTTCGCGTCCAGGGCGCCGAAGACGCCGACCGGCGCCATGGGGGCGATGAAAAGCAGCCCGTAGACCACCAGGTCCTTGAAACCGAGGCTCCGCCGCAGGCCCTCATGCGTGTCCTGGCCGGACCCGGAGCCCGCCCCCGGCGTGCTGCTGTCGCCGTCACCCGACACTGGCGCCTCCAAGACCCCGGCCGGTCCGCTGTGAACCGGCCGTACCAGTCTCCCCAAGGTGTGGATCTTTGACGCGCTGGGAGCGCCCTTACGATGGGGGCATGACTGCACAGACCCAAGCCCGCCGCGTCCTGCTGGCCGCCCCCCGCGGCTACTGCGCGGGCGTGGACCGCGCCGTGATCGCCGTCGAGAAGGCCCTGGAGCAGTACGGGGCTCCCGTATATGTCCGGCACGAGATCGTGCACAACAAATACGTCGTGCAGACGCTGGAGAAGAAGGGTGCGATCTTCGTCGACCAGGCCACCGAGGTACCGCCGGGCAACATCGTGATGTTCTCCGCGCACGGCGTCGCGCCCTCCGTGCACGAGGAGGCCCGCGAAGGCCGCCTCGCCACCATCGACGCCACCTGCCCGCTCGTCACCAAGGTCCACAAGGAAGCCGTCCGCTTCGCCAACGAGGACTACGACATCCTCCTCATCGGCCACGAGGGCCACGAAGAGGTCATCGGCACCTCCGGCGAGGCCCCCGACCACATCACCCTGGTCGACGGCCCCGAGGACGTGGCGAACGTCGAGGTGCGCGACGAATCCCGCGTGGTCTGGCTCTCCCAGACCACGCTCTCCGTCGACGAGACGATGGAGACGGTCGACGCCCTGAAGGAGAAGTTCCCGAACCTGATCTCCCCGCCCTCGGACGACATCTGCTACGCCACGCAGAACCGCCAGATCGCCATCAAGGAACTGGCCGTCCAGTCGGACCTGGTGATCGTGGTCGGCTCCAAGAACTCCTCCAACTCCCAGCGCATGGTGGACGTCGCCAAGCAGGCCGGCTGCCCCGAGGCACACCTCGTCGACTTCGCCTCCGAGATCGACGAGACCTGGCTGGACGGCGTCACCACCGTCGGCGTCTCCTCGGGCGCCTCCGTCCCCGACATCCTGGTCGAGGAAGTCCTCGCCTGGCTGTCGGAGAAGGGGTACGGCGATGTGGAGATCGTCAAGACCGCCGAGGAGTCCCTCACGTTCTCGCTGCCCAAGGAGCTCCGCCGCGACCTGCGCGCCGAGGCGGCCACGCTGATCGAGGAGCGCACGGGCCGCCCCGCCTCGTAACGGACCTGGCCGCACCCCGTAGCGGACCCCGCGACCGGCGCCATCTCGTGACTGTCAGTGCGCCGTCGTAACGTGGTGTCCATGCAGATCTTCGGCGTGGACATCGGCGGATCCGGCATCAAGGGCGCCCCGGTCGATCTGGCACGGGGCGACCTGGCCGAGCCGCGGCACAAGGTGCTCACCCCGCACCCGGCGACACCGGACGCGGTGGCGGACGGCGTCAAGGACGTCGTCCGCCACTTCTCCTGGGACGGCCCGGTCGGCATCACCTTCCCCGGCGTCGTCACCGGCGGGAGCACGGTTCGCACGGCGGCCAACGTGGACAAGGGCTGGGTCGACGTGGACGCCCGCGCCCTGCTCGGCGAGCGCATCGGCTCCGGCCCGGTCACGGTGCTCAACGACGCGGACGCCGCCGGGGTCGCCGAGATGCACTTCGGCGCCGGCCGCGGCCGCGAGGGCACGGTCCTGGTGCTCACCCTGGGCACCGGCATCGGCAGCGCCCTGTTCGTCGACGGCACGCTCGTGCCCAACACCGAGCTTGGCCACCTGGAGCTGCACGGTCACGACGCCGAGAAGCGCGCCTCGACCAAGGCGCGCGAGGACGAGGACCTGACCTGGGAGCACTGGGCGCACCGGGTCCAGAAGTACCTCGCGCACGTGGAGATGCTGTTCTCGCCCGAGCTGTTCGTCATCGGCGGCGGCGTCAGCCGCAAGGCGCACAAGTTCCTGCCCCTCATCAAGGGCATCAAGGCCGAGATCGTCCCCGCGGAGCTGCAGAACAACGCGGGCATCGTGGGCGCGGCGATGGCGGCGAGAGCGAACGCACCCGCGTAACGGCGGACGTCGGTGGCCGATCCGGGGGGCTCAGGACGGCTGGGCGGGCATCCGGCGGCGCTGCGGTGCGCGGGCGGCACGCTGCGCGGCCCGCTTGCGCCCCATGATCCGCACCTTGCGTACGGAGGCGATCACTCCGGCGATCAGCGTCCCGCCGTACAACCACCCGGCGTGCATCGCGAGCGCCGTCACCAGGCCCATGACCTGACCGCCGAAGCCGTCCGAGCCGCCCGAGAGCGGCAGCATCCCGACGGCGAACGCGATCGGCACGGCCACCGGCGCCGTCACCAGGTCGGCCGGCCGCACCCACGCCGCCGTCAGCGCGCTGACCGGCAGGAACAGCAGCCCGTACGCCACCGCGGAACCGTCGAACAGCAGCCGGTCGAGGCAGGCGACGAGCAGCATGACGACCATGCAGAACAGCCCGCTGCCGAGCCCCGTGAGCCGCGGGTTGGGCAGCGCGCGCACCGCGGCGACGCCCTTGCGCACGGCGCGCAGCACCCGGCGCAGCGCGATGACCAGCGGCGGGCCGGGGTGGCGTGGCCGGGACGCGGCGCGGTACACGGTGGCGCCGCCGGGAGTCGGTCCGGTGCCGGGCCGCGGCCCGCCCGCCTGCGGCGGCAGCGGTGCGGTTCGTCGCGCTCTGTCCCTGGGCGGTCGCGTCCTGTGTTGCTCCACCGCTCCAACCTAGGTCGGCGGGCTCCGGAAAACCGCCCTTGGACACGCGTTTTGGCCGACCTTGGCCCTGCGTTCGACGGGCCCCGCCGCCCGGTCCACGGGCGGGCGGCGGCGGGGGCCGGGGCGCGCCGTAGACTGGTGGATCGGCCCGGCAGCCATCGGGTCCTCCACAAGACCTCACGTACGGGAAGTCGCAACGTGTCGCTCACGATCGGAATCGTCGGCCTGCCCAATGTCGGCAAGTCGACCCTTTTCAACGCCCTGACCAAGAACGACGTGCTGGCGGCCAACTACCCGTTCGCCACCATCGAGCCCAACGTCGGTGTCGTGGGCGTGCCCGACCCGCGCCTGGACAAGTTGGCCGAGATCTTCGGTTCGCAGAAGATCCTTCCGGCGACGGTGGACTTCGTCGACATCGCGGGCATCGTGCGCGGCGCGAGCGAGGGTGAGGGCCTCGGCAACAAGTTCCTCGCGAACATCCGTGAGTCCGACGCGATCTGCCAGGTCATCCGTGCCTTCCAGGACGAGAACGTCGTCCACGTCGACGGCAAGGTCTCGCCGAAGAGTGACATCGAGACGATCAACACCGAGCTGATCCTCGCCGACCTCCAGACCATCGAGAAGGTCCTGCCGCGCCTCCAGAAGGAGTCGCGCATCAAGAAGGACATCGCCCCGAAGGTGGCGGCCGTCGAGGCGGCGAAGGAGATCCTGGAGCGCGGCGAGACGCTGTCCTCGCAGGGCATCCTCAACGGCTCGGGCAAGGAGGAGCTCCTGCACGACCTCCACCTCCTCACCACCAAGCCCTTCCTCTACGTCTTCAACGTCGACGAGGACGAGCTGACCGACGACGCTTTCAAGGCCGAGCAGAGCGCCCTGGTCGCCCCGGCCGAGGCGATCTTCCTCAACGCGAAGCTCGAGGCGGACCTCGCCGAGCTGGACGAGGAGGACGCCCTGGAGCTCCTCCAGTCCGTCGGCGCCGAGGAGCCCGGCCTCGCCACCCTCGCCCGAGTCGGCTTCAACACCCTCGGCCTCCAGACCTACCTGACGGCCGGCCCGAAGGAATCCCGCGCCTGGACGATCAAGAAGGGCGCCACGGCCCCGGAGGCGGCCGGTGTCATCCACACCGACTTCCAGAAGGGCTTCATCAAGGCCGAGGTCATCTCCTTCGCGGACCTGGTCGAAATGGGCTCGGTCGCCGACGCCCGCGCCAAGGGCAAGGCGCGTATGGAGGGCAAGGAGTATGTGATGCAGGACGGGGATGTGGTGGAGTTCCGGTTCAACGTGTGAGCCGCGCATTACCGTGGATCTGCTGGATTAGCAAACAGTCAGGTCGGGTGGGGCCGCCCCGATGCCGGGGCGGCCCCGTTCGCGTACCGGTGGCTGGATTTTGGCTGGATGGGCGGTTCGCCACCTGTCGTCACCCGTGGTTCTTCGTACGCTGGCTGGATACCGGCTGGGTGGCACTGAACGGCGAGTCAGGGCGCCCTACGTGCCGTCTACGAAGTGGTCGAACTCTCCGGCCTGTACGCCGAGTGCGAAGGCGTCCCACTTGGCGCGTTTCGTGGTGACGACGGTGTCCGGGG
>NZ_JAAAHS010000442.1 GCF_009908195.1 Streptomyces boluensis
AGTCAGCCCCAACCCACCCCCCTCACCCGCACCGCGGAGGTCCACCGTGTCCGAGTCGTCCAGCGTCTCCCCGCACCAGCACACGACGCGGCGGGGCGGCACGGGCACGGCGGAACGGCACGCGGCCGCCGGGCTGCCACCCGCCGACGCGAGCGGCACGGCGGGCGCGGACCCGGCGCACGGGCCAAACCTCTGGCTGCGGATCGCGACCGAGGTCGCGGACGACCTGGCGGTCGACGCGGCCGTCCGGGACCGGGCGGGCAAGCCCCCGTTCGACGAGGTGGCGCGGCTGCGCGAGGCGGGCCTGCTCGGCTTCCTCACCCCGCCGGGCCCCGGCGGCCGCGGCGCCGACTGGCTCACCGCCTGTACGGTCGTCCGGCAGATCTCGGCGGCCGACAGCTCCGTCGGCGAACTCCTCGGCCGGCACTACGTACTGGCCTGGTCGCCCCGCCTGTTCGCGGCGCCGCGCACGGCGGCGCGGCTCGAGGAGCGGGCCGCCGCCGAGCAGTGGCTGTGGGGCGGCAACGCCGAACCCGCCGAACCCTGGTCGCCGTCCGAGCGCCTCACCCTGACGCCCACGCGGGCGGGGTATGTCCTGGACGGGCGGCGGGAGTTGACCGCGACGACCGCCGTGGCCGACCGCTTCGTGCTCGCGGCGCCGCACGCCGACACCGGTGAGACCCTCGTCGCCGTGGTCGACCCCGCGCACGCGGGCGTGGCCGTCCAGTCCCGCGACGACCGGCTCGGCCAGCGGCTCACCGGTGCGGGCGCCGTGACCTTCGAGAACGTGCCGGTGACGGCGGGCCACGTGCTCGGCACCGTGCCACGCGACGAGCACGCGATCTCCCCGTTCACCGCACTCGCCCCGCTCGCCCTGCGCCTGATGCTCGCGCAGGTCGGCCTGGGCAACGCCGAGGGCGCCCTCGCCGAGGCACGCGACGTCAACCGGGCCTGGCCACAAGGCGGTTCGGACACGCTCGGCCTGCCGGGACGGCGACCCCAAGTCCACGGCGGCACGTACGACGGAGGCCACCTCGTCGGCGGGTACCCGGCGCAGGGAGGGCGTACCGACACCACCACCGCACCCTCATCGGCGCTGCACGACTCCGTCCCGCTCGGCGACGGCTACCCCGACCCGCTGCCCGACGACCCGTATCTCCTGCTCTCCTACGGTGAGTTGGCGACCTCCGCGCACACCGCCACCGCCGTCGTCGAGCGGGCCTCCGACGCGCTGGCCCGCGGGCTGCTCGCCGGTTCCGCGCTCGGGATCGACGAACGTGCCGAGATCGCCGTGCTCGTCGCGGCAGCCGAGGCCGTCACCGCGCAGGCCACGCTGCGGATCACCACCCGCATCCTCGAACTCACCGCCGCCGCCGACAGCGCCGGGCACACCACCGGCCTCGACCGGTTCTGGCGCAACGCACGGATCCTCACCGCGCTCGACTCCCCCGGCCACCGGCTGCGCGCCATCGGCGACCACTACCTCAACGGCACCCCGCCCCCGCTGACGCTGCGCGCCTGAGCCGCCCCCTCCGCGCGGTGGCGGCACATTCCAGCCGTGCGGACCCCCGTCTCTTCGTCGACACATGACTTGTTTTCCGCTGGTTCGCGCCGCGCGCGGCCGGTTACATGGGGCGCGGCGCAGCGCGCGGCCCGGCCGGGGGCGCGCGGCGTCGGCGTCCGTCCGCTCAGGGAAGGCTGGGGCCATCACTCACCGGACACACCGGCGCATGCGGCTCGCCGCGAAGGAACTGCTCGTCCTGCTGCCCGAGTTCCCGCAACCGTGGGACGTGGACGTGCTCTGCCGGGACCTCGCGGGGGCGCGCGGCCGTCCGCTGACTCTGCACCCTGTCGACCTGCCCGAGTTCCCCTTCGGCATGTGGATCGACGACGGTGTCGGGGACCGCGTCCTGTACCGCTCCTCGGCCACGGGATACCACCGGGACCACATCATCCTGCACGAGATCTGCCACCTGCTCATCGCCCGCGACGGCGACCCCGCCACGGCAACACGGACCACGGCACCACCCGGCGCCGGGGCGCACAGCGCCGCCGAGGAGGAACTCGCCGAGACCTTCGCCTCGTTGGCCCTCAAACACGCGGGCCGGCTCCGCCCCCGGGACCTGAGCCCGGTCGAGCGGCGCGCGGCGGAACTCCTGGGGGTGGCCCGTGCATGACGTACCCCCGTGGGTGGAGTCGATGCGCGGCGTCGTACTCGCCGTGGTGTGGACCGTGATCGTCCTGCGGCTGCCCGCGCTCTGGCGGGCCCGCCAACGCCCGGTGTGGGCAGTGCTGTTGCTGCTCGCCGGAGGCTCACTGTTCATCCAGGCCCAGGTCGGCGCCTGGATCGACACGACAACCGGCGTCGCCAAGGCCGGCGAGCTGGCCGTCACCCTGATCGCGCTCACCGACTTCGCGGCCGTGTGGTGGCTCGCCCTGACCCTCCGCACGGTGGACCGGCCGACGCCCGCGTGGCTGCGCCGGGCGCCCCTGGTGTGCGCGGCGGTCACGGCCGTGGCCGCCTGCGTGCTCTTCGCCCTCGCCGCCGAGGAACACCGGTACGGCGAACGGGCCGAGGGCGTCTGGGTGGCGTACGCGGTGGTCTGGATCGGATACGGCCTGGTCACGGCGGTCGGAGCGGCCGCGGTGTTCTGGCGGTACGGGCTCCGCATGCACAGCCCCGCACTGCGGGCGAGCATGCTGCTGCTCGCGGTCGGTACGAGTGCCGAGGTGCCGTATCTGGTGATCCGGGCGGTGCGCTGGTTCGACCCGGAGGTGTCGCCCGCGCTGGCGCTCGCCGGGTTCTGGTGCTCGTTCGCGCGGTTCGTGCTCGTCGCGGTCGGCTGTTCGCTCGCCGCCATCGACCCGCTGCGCAAGGCGTCGCTGTTCTGGTACCGGCGGCAGCGGATCTACCGGCTGTGGCGGCTCCTTCGGCAGGCCACGCCGGAACTCCTCGTGGTGACACCGCGCTCGCGCCTCTCCGACCTGCTGACGTTCCGCAACTCCTGGGAGCTGCTGCACCAGCGGGTCATCGACATCCGCGACAGCATCATCTTCCTGCGCGACGGCTGGGCCTCCCCCGAACTCCTCAGCGAGGCCGTACGGCACGCGGACGCGTCCTCCACGAGCGAGCGCGACCGGCTGCTCGCCACCGCCTGCTGGATCGAGGCGGCCCGCAGGGACGCGCTGGCCGGGGCACCGCGCCGGCACGAGGAAGTCGATCAGGGTCTGCTCCCCGAAGTGCACGCGCGGGAGTCGACCATGCCCCGCGAGATCACGTATCTCGTCCGTCTGCACCGCTCCCTGGCCTCCCGTCATGTCTCCGAATTCGCCACGCGGGTACGGCCGCGCCCGCAGGACGCCCTCGGCTGAACGGACACCACCGGCACCGCGAAGTTAACACCGCGGCCACCCGCTTGTAAGAGCTTGCGCAAGTTTTCGGAGTCGATCACCGCAAGCTCTCTGCCGTCATACGAGGTCAACTGACGATCCTGCGCGAGGGGTTGACCCGTACACGCCGCCACGACTACCTTCGGCGCCGCATACAACAACCCCGCTGCAAGACTTTGCAGCGACTCGTACCCCCGTACACCGATGGGGCCGTGGCGCGTCGGCCCTCCCGCCGAGGAGGGTTGCATGGCTCATCCCGAACGAACGACTACCCGGCACCACAGACCGCGCGGGCGCCCCACCCGGCGCCTCCTGCTCGGTCTCGCCCTGGTCGGCCTGCTCCTCGGCCTGCTCCCGGGCGTCTCCCAGGCCGGCGTCGAGGACGCCGCGCCGCGCGCCGCCGCGCCCGCCACCATGCTGGGCGGCGACCCGCGCGAGGACTCCGTCTACTTCGCCATGACCGCACGGTTCAACGACGGCGACACCGGCAACAACCGTGGCGGCAACCAGCACGAGAAGTCCGGCAACGCCGCGGCCCAGGACCCCATGTTCCGGGGCGACTTCAAGGGTCTGGCGGAGAAGCTCGACTACATCAAGGCGCTCGGCTTCTCTGCCATCTGGATCACCCCGGTGGTCCTCAACCGCTCGGACTACGACTACCACGGGTACCACGGCTACGACTTCTACAAGATCGACCCGCGCCTGGAGTCCGACGGCGTCTCGTACCAACAGCTCATCGACCGCGCGCACGCCGAGGGCATCAAGATCTACCAGGACGTGGTGTACAACCACAGCTCCCGCTGGGGCGCCAAGGGCCTCTTCACCCCGGTCGGTTACGGGGTGCGGGACGAGCAGTGGGGCGACTACTACGACGAGAAGGTGCCCGGCAAGGAGTACGACCCGCTGGCCGAGGACGCCGAGGGCAACCCGTACAACGGGGACCGCTGGTCGACCGAGGAACCCGCGGGCAACACCTGCGAGGACTGGGGCAAGCCCACCGGACAGACCGACCCCGAAGGCCGCAAGCTCTACAACTGCCAGTGGCCGAGCCCCACTTCGGGCATGTTCCCGGCGTCCACGCACCACCAGTGCTGGATCGGCAACTGGGAGGGCGAGGACTCCCGCAGCTGCTGGCTGCACGAGGACCTCGCGGACCTCAACACCGAGAACAAGGCGGTCCAGGACCACCTGATCGACGCGTACAACCAGTACATCGACATGGGCGTGGACGGCTTCCGTATCGACACCGCCGTGCACATCCCGCGCACCACCTGGAACCGCCGTTTCCTGCCCGCCCTGCACGACAAGCTTGTGGCCAAGTACGGCGCCGAGAAGGCCGACGACTTCTATGTCTTCGGCGAGGTGGCCGCCTTCGTCAACGACAAGTGGAACCGCGGCTCGGTGAACCACTCCGCACAGTTCTTCACCTGGAAGGAGCGCAAGGAGTACAGCGCGGACGACGCGGCCGCCTCGCTCGAGATGTACGAGTACGAGCAGGCCCAGGGCCCGTCGAACCAGCCGACCAGCACCAACGCGTTCCTCGGCGGCGAGGACGGCAACACGTACCACACCCCGGACCGCTCGAAGTTCTCCGGCATGAACGTCATCGACATGCGCATGCACATGAACTTCGGGGACGCCTCCAACGCCTTCCACAACGGCAAGGACTCCGACGACAGCTACAACGACGCGACGTACAACACCGTCTACGTCGACAGCCACGACTACGGACCCAACAAGTCCTCCACGCGCTACGCGGGCGGCACCGACGCCTGGGCCGAGAACATGGCCCTGATGTGGACGTTCCGCGGCATCCCCACCCTGTTCTACGGCTCCGAGATCGAGTTCCAGAAGGGCCAGCGGATCGACTGCGGACCGACCTGCCCGCTCTCCACCACAGGCCGCGCGTACTTCGGCGACCACCTCCAAGGCACCGTCACCGCAGGGGACTTCGGCAGCGTCGAGGGCGCCACCGGCAAGGTCGCCGAGACCCTGGAACAGCCCCTGGTGAAGCACGTCCAGCGGCTCAACCAGATCCGCCGCGCCGTGCCCGCCCTGCAGAAGGGCCAGTACGCGACGCAGGGCGTCACCGGCGACATGGCGTTCAAACGCCGCTACACCTCCGGCTCCACCGACAGCTTCGCCCTGGTCACGGTGTCCGGGACGGCCACGTACACCGGCGTCCCGAACGGCAAATACACCGACGCCGTCACCGGGGACGAGAAGACCGTCACCGACGGAAACCTCAGCGTCCCCGCGCCCGGCAAGGGCAACGTC
>NZ_JAAAHS010000443.1 GCF_009908195.1 Streptomyces boluensis
GTCTGGGACCTCCCCCACGGCACCGCCTGGATCTACCACGGTGAGGGCAACGGCCAGCTCACCCGCCCGGTCCTGATCGCGGACGGCTTCAGCACCGGCCCCAGCGACCTCGCCCTCACCTGGGAGAACCTGGAGTACGGCCCGTACCCGCTCCTCAGCGAGCTCCGCCGCCGTGGCCGCGACGTCGTTCTCATCGGCTACCACGAGCGCAGCGCGTCGATCCTGCAGAACGCCGAGGCGGTGCTGGCGGCCGTCATTGAGGCGATCGACCGCCGTGTCGGCGACCACCCGCTGACCGTCGGCGGCTTCAGCATGGGCGGTCTGGTCACCCGGTACGCCCTCGCCAAAATGGAGACGGTCGGGATCGAGCACCAGACGCAGCTCTACTTCTCCTACGACAGCCCGCACACCGGCGCCTGGATCCCCATCGCCCTCCAGGCGTTCGCGCACTACATCAAGAAGCTCAACCCGGCCTTCTCCGACCAGATCAACAGCCCGGCCGCCCAGGAGCTGCTCTCGCAGCACATCGCAAACTGGGACGACAAGCACGCCCCCAGCGAGAAGCGCCGAGCCTTCCTGCGCGCGCTGGAGGAGGTCGGGAACTGGCCCCGGTCGAGGGAGACGCGGCTGATCGCCCTCGCCAACGGTCCGGACACCGGCGCCGGCAACGGCATCAGCCCCGGCGCCGACGCCCTCATCGGCAAGGGACTCACCATCGCCGGCACCAAGCTGCGCACCCAGTCGGAGGGCGAGAGCCAGCTCGTCGCCAACCTGCGGGTCCTCACCACCCCCAACAACGAGGTCCACACCAACGGACTGCCCGACATCGACGGCGCGCCCGGCGGCACCCTCGACGGGTTCGGCATCCTCGCCGACAAGTTGAACGATCTCCCGTCCCTGCTGGGCTTCGGCGTCGACAACCCGATCCGCGAGCACTGCTTCGTCCCGGCCGTCAGCGCCATCGCCCTACGGGAGCCGGCCACCCACGACGACCTCTACACCCCGATCGCCGATGAGGAGTTGGAGGAGACGCCCTTCCACGCCGTCAAACTCGCCTCGCAGAGCGATACCCACACCCTGGTCACCGAGGAACTCTCCACCTGGTTCCTGGACCAACTGCCGTAAGTAGGTCGTCCCGCTGCCGTCGGACCAGCCGGCTCCGTCGGCGGCGGGACCGCCGAGGCCGTCTTCCGCCCGGCTTCGATGCCGTTCCTTCATGCGAGAGGCGCTCTGCCGATCGCCGGACTGCCGGCTTCCCGAACACCCACCGCACGAACTCCGCTCAGGCAAGCCTTCCGAGGGTCGCCTGGGACTCGACGAGGCCGTCGTCGCTCGGTGCCTTGTGCTCGTCGAAGACACGGGCCGACTGGCGGGCCCGGATCTCGAGGTGTGCCTCGGCCGGCTTGGCGTAGCCGTAGCGCTCGCGTGCCTCCGCGGGCGTCAGAACCACCGGGTCCACGGGCGCCAGACCACGCCAGTGGGGCTCGACGACGGGCAGCGTCCTGGGCGCCAGCATGCCGATGAACCAGCGCTGGAGCGGGATGCTCCTGGCGACAACAACCATGTTGAGGCGCATGGCGAGGGTCACCGCCGCGTCGGTGAGGCGGGATTGGCGGATGTCGGCCAGCTTCCGCATGTGGCGCGGCAGCGTGGCGATGGTGGCCCGCCGGATCATCACGTTGGCGATCGGGCGCATCAGCCCCGGGATGCCCTTGCGCGGCGTGATCTCCTTCGCCCCGTTCAGGAGGTGGTGCATCATCCGCTGGGTGGCCAGGCTCGCGGCGAGCTTCGGCCGCCACTTCTCGAAGTACGCGCGCACCTCGTCCCGCGTACGGGGTACCGCGGCCGGGTCGCAGGTCTGGAACTCTGCGGCTGTCGCGCACTCGGCCCAGAACTGCTCCACCTCGGCGTCGCTGAGCTTGCCGGGACCGAACGTCTCGTAGGCCTTCAGCACGGAGTGCCAGCCCGTGATGAGGATCCAGAGCTGGGAGTCCGGGTCGTTGGCGTCGTAGCGGTTGCCGCTGACCGGTTCGATGCCGATCGCCTTCGAGTGGATCTTGACCAGGACGTCGGCCATCTTCGAGACCGTCCGGCTGTCGGCGAACGCGACCGCGGCGAAGTACTGGACGGTGCGGGCGTAACGCGTATCGAGCCGGTCGTAGTTCGCGCCGGTGTTGTGGACCGCGGCGAGGAGGTTGGGGTCCAACTCCTCGATCGTCACCGCGCGGACGATGCCCATCAACGGCGTCGTGGGGTATCCCCACACTTTGCGGGTGACGGAGTCCGGGGCGAAGAAGCCGTAGTCCTCGTGCGGCTCGATCGCTGTCGTTGACTTCTTCATGGGAGCCTCACAGCTTCATTGCGTAGGTGTCGGCGGTTGCGCGGGCTTCGGCCCATACCCGCCGACGACAAGCAGCAGGTCGAGGTCCCGCATCTGTGCCTTGCTCAGCGGTGTGGTGCCGAGGAACCCCTGGAACGCGTCGACCTGCTCCAGGAAGACCTTCACGTTGGGCAGACGGGCGAAGCCGGCGAAGGTCGCACGCCCGTCTGGTGCGGATTGAACAGCTGCATGGGCCTCTCTCGTCGCCAAGGCGGCCCCCGCAGATTACTTCGCGGATGTAGGAATTTGCTACAGCGGTGCAGGAACTTTCTCGAACGCTTAGGATCGGGCCATGACTTCCCGCACAACCACGCGGACAACGCGACAGCGCGCCCCCCACCTGGGACCTGAACGCCGACGCCCGCAGGCGCTCGACGCCGCGCTGGCGATCGCCGTCCGCGACGGGATCGGCGCGGTGACCGTGGGCTCGGTGGCCACCGAGATGGGCGTGACCCGGCCCGTGGTCTATGCCTGCTTCTCCGACCGGATCGAGATGGTCGAGGCACTCCTCGATCGCGAGACGTCGTCCCTGCTCGACATGCTCGTCTCCGCCCTGCACAGCACAGGCGGAATCGAGGACTCCGAACTGGCCTTCGTCAGCGGCTTCAAGGCCCTTCTCACAGCGGCGGCCGACGCTCCCGACACCTGGCGCCTCGTCTTCGCGGGCGACCCCGACCCGTCTGTCGCCGGGCGCTTCCGCGCCGCACGCGCACAGGTTCAGACCGAGGCGACCCGGTGGATCGCACCGGCCATGGAGGCCTGGTGGCACACGGCCGACCTGAAGCAGAAGCTGCCGGTCCTCATCGAACTGTTCATGGGGGCCTGTGAGTCGGCGGTGCGCTCCCTGCTCGACGAGAGCAACACCTGGAGCCCTGAGGACCTCGGCACCTTCGTCGGCAAGGCCGTGCACCGGGCGTTCAAGGACGCCTGAGGAGGT
Organism: Streptomyces boluensis; assembly: GCF_009908195.1. Classification (GTDB taxonomy): domain Bacteria; phylum Actinomycetota; class Actinomycetes; order Streptomycetales; family Streptomycetaceae; genus Streptomyces; species Streptomyces boluensis. The sequence goes on from NZ_JAAAHS010000443.1 coordinate 3,318, forward strand.
ATCTCAACTCGCCCTGACCCGCGCGTCATCGGTCACACGCGATCCGCCACTGCCGGAGCGGTGACCGTCTCCACGAGCCGGTGCCGGGCGGCCGGCCGGTCGGTTCACGCCCCGTCGTCCGGGGCGGGCCGGGTTCAGAGGGAGTCGAGGTGGGCGTGCAGCACGTCCTGCGCCTGCCGTGGCGTGAGGTGGCCGATCAGGACGTGGGCGGTGAGCCCGTCGGTCAGGGCGAGCAGGGTGCGGGCCTCGCGCACCGCGTCCGGAGATGGCGCGCCCCCGGACCCGACCTGCCCGGAGCCTTCGGCCGCTTCCGCGATGAGCCGGGCGAACACCTCTTGCAGCGCCGCGTAGTTGGCCCGCAGCGTGTCGGCGAGTGGCTCGCTGACGGCGGCCTGCGCGACGAACGCGAGCCACACCCGCGCCTCCGTGCGGTGCTCCGCGCGCAGCAGGGAGACCTCCGTGGCGGCGTACCCGAGCGCGGTGGCCGCCGACTGGGCGGGTCCTGACCGCAGCCGGGACCGTACGCGTGCGGTGATGCGCTCACCGACGTGCCCGAGCGTGAAGACGAGCATCTCGTCCTTCGTACGGAAACAGCGCTGCACCGCCCCCATGGAGACCTCCGCGCGCACCGCGACATCGCGCAACGTGACGCCCTCCAGGCCGCGTTCGTCGGCCAGGAGGCAGACGGCCTCGGCGATCCGGCGGCGCCGGTCGTCGTGATCCACCTGCTTGGGCATGGCTGCCGCCTCCCTCTCGCGTACCGATTCACGTACCGGTTCACGTACCGGTTCACGTACCGAACGTGGGCGTCAGTTTATTCGATACGCGCGCATCGCTTCACCGGCTACAGTCGTTTCCGATGCAAGCGCATCGGAACGAACGACGGACAGCGGCGGGCGAGGAACGAGTGATGGCGGAACCCCTGTGGAAGTTGACGGCCACCGAGCAGGCGGACGCGGTGCGCGGCGGTGATGTGTCGGCGGTCGACCTGGTCGACAGCCACCTGGAGCGCATCGCCGAGGTCGACCCGCAGGTGAACGCCGTGACCCAACTGCTCGCCGAGCGGGCCCGCGAGGCCGCCGCGGACACCGACCGGCGGCGGGCCGCGGGCGAGGAGCTCGGGCCGCTCGCGGGCGTGCCGTTCACCGTGAAGGAGACCACCGCCGTGGCGGGCGTACCGACGACGTACGGGACGCCCCGCTTCCGTGACCTGGTCGCACCGGCAGACGCTCCCCCGGTGGCCCGGCTGCGCGCGGCCGGTGCCATCCCGATCGGGCACAGCAACATGCCCACGCTGGTCCTCGCGGGCATGCATCCGCGCAGCGAGCTGTTCGGCGAGACGCTCAACCCCTGGGACCGCACGGTCACGCCCGGCGGCACCAGCGGCGGGGACGGCGTGGCCGTCGCCACCGGCATGGCCGCGCTCGGCCTCGGCAACGACTCGGGCGGTTCGATCCGTATCCCCGCGCAGTTCTGCGGGGTCACCGGTCTGAAGCCGAGCACGGGCCGGTTCCCCGCCGACCACCGCGCGATCGGCCCCGACGATCCGGGCCCGGCCTCCCAATTCCTGGTCACGGACGGCCCGTTGGCACGCAGCGTGCGCGATCTGACGCGGGCGTACGAGGTGCTCGCCGGGGCCGATCCGCGCGATCCGCGGGCGGTGCCGGTGCCCGCGTACGGGCCGCCGCTGCCCGGCCCGGTGAAGGTCGCGGTCGTCGCGGACCCCGGCGGCCACGGGGTGCACCCTTCGATCGCCGGGGCGGTGGCGACGGCGGCCGATGCGCTGCGCGAGGCCGGGTACGACGTCCAGGAGGTGCCGGACGTGCCGCGCCTCGACGAGGCCCTGGACGCGTACCTCCGGATCACGCTCACCGAGTTCGCACCCGCCTGGCCGGTGGTGCGCACGCTGCTCGGGGAGGGCGGCGACCGGTACATCGAGATGGCGATGAGCAGGACGGAGCCGGCGACCGTGCCCGAGCTGGTGAAGCTCACGGGCACCTGGCTGAACATCCGCCGTACGTGGGCGGAGTTCCTGGACACGTACCCGCTGCTGCTCGGCCCGGTGTTCACCGAGCCGCCGGTCGAGCCCGGCCTGGAGTCGCGGGACCCGGCGGGCCGTGACCGGGTCGCGACGGCGATGCGTCTGTGTACGGCGACGAGCTTCGTCGGCGTCCCGGCGGTGGCGGTCCCGACCGGCCTCGTCGACGGCCTGCCCGCGGGCGTGCAGGTGGTGGGCCGCGCCTTCCGTGAGGACGTGTGCCTGGCGGCGGCGCAGGAGATCGAGGACCGGCTCGGGGTGCTCACACCGGTCGGGCCGTGGGGGCGGCGGTGACG
>NZ_JAAAHS010000444.1 GCF_009908195.1 Streptomyces boluensis
ACGGGGATACGGGGAAACAGCAGCGGGACCGGAAGGCCGGGGGGCCTACCGGTCCCGTCGCCATGTCAGGACCCAGCGCCATGTCAGGGCCCGGCCCCGGCCGTACCGTTCAGGCCGTCACGCCGGGTCGGGGGCCGAACTCCGCTTCGTACCACGGGCCTTCACGCACCGTCCGGCGGCCGCCGCGGCGAGCCGGCCGAGGGCTTCCTCCTTGCCGCAGGGGTGCGCGCCGAGCGCGGTCTGCCGGGCCACGATGGCGCGTTCCGAGCGCATCAGGCGCCAGCCGCGGCGCAGCAGGAACGGCACCGACTTGCGGCCCTGCTTGAGATCGCGGGCGAGCCGCCGCCGGAACGTCGTCGAGGGCCGGCCGCGCAGGCACAACGCGTCGGCCAGGATGCCCAGTTCACGTACCCGCTCCACGATGTCCGCGGCGAAGATGCCCTCCGCGATGAACAGCGGGGTGCGCTCGATGCCGAACACCTCCTCGCCGACCCGCGCGCTCACGGAGATGTCGTACACGGGGACTCGCGTGCGGCCGGTGCGGCACAGCTCCTCGACGGCGGCCACGGCGGCGTCCGCGTCCCAGGAGGCGGGGGAGTCCCAGTCGACGTCCCGGCTCTCCGCGACCAGCGGGAGTGTGGGGTCGTCGCCCTCTTTGTAGAAGTCGTCGAGGCGCAGCACCGGGAGGCCGGAGCGGGCGGCGAGGCGGGTCTTGCCGGCGCCGGACGGGCCGGTCAGCAGGACGACGCGCGTCGGTATCGGGGGATGGGCGGTCACAGGACACCAGTGTGCGGCATTCCCTCGCACAGGCGACCCCGTGGGCCGTTCTTTGAAAGCCGCATCACATCTCAATTACGCTGCGTGTGCAATCGATTACGGCCCGAACAGGTGGCGTACCCATGGCACGACATGCAGCACATCGAAAGCCCGCGCACCGCACGCTGATGCGCGCCGGACTGACCCTCGCCGCGGCGGGCGCGGCGCTCGCGGCGGGCGGTGCGGCCACGGCGAGCGCGCAGCCGCTCGCGGCGCCCGCGGCGGCGGACCTCCCGGTGCCGCTCGGCGACCCGGACCTCGCCGCGGCCGGGTCGGCGGTGACGGGGGCGCTGCCGTACGCGGTGGCGCCGGTGAAGGACATCAAGCTCGACCCGCTGGCGAACACCGGGGTGGACCCGCTGGACAACGCGGTCGGCACCCAGGTCGCCGACTTCCAGTCGGTGTCCACGGCGGCAGCGACGGGCCCGCTCACACAGGGCGGCACGCTGCGCGACCTGCCGGTGGTGTCCTCGGTGACGGGCCTGCTGCCGGGCTGACCGGATCCGGCGGAACGGTTCGGCAGGGCAGGTGAGTTGCCGTACGCGAAGTGTCGTACGCGCGGTGTCGTACGTGAACGGCGGAGCGCCGGGTGGGCCAGGAACGGCCCACCCGGCGCTCCGCCGTGTCGGGGGTGTCAGTACGAGGAGCCGGACGCGCCCAGCGAACCCGTCGGGTGCCAGACCGTCTTCGTCTCCAGGAAGGCCGTGAGCCGGTGCGTGCCCGGGTCCGCCGTCCAGTCGTCCACAGGCTGTGGACGCAGGACGCGCTTCAGGTTGTCGGCCGCGGCGACCTGGAGCTCCTTGGCGAGCACCTCGTCCGCGCCGCACAGGTCAAGGCCGTTGACGTCCTGGTGCGCGGCGAGCGGTGCGGCGATCTCCGCCGTACGGCCCGAAAGGACGTTGACCACGCCGCCCGGCAGGTCGGACGTGGCGAGGACCTCGCCGAGGGAGAGCGCGGGCAGCGGCGACCGCTCGCTCGCGATGACGACCGCCGTGTTCCCGGTGGCGATCACCGGCGCGAGCACGGACACCAGGCCGAGGAACGACGACTCCTGCGGGGCGAGCACGGTCACCACGCCGGTCGGCTCGGGCGACGACAGGTTGAAGTACGGCCCCGCGACCGGGTTGGCGCCGCCCGCGATCTGGGCGACCTTGTCGGTCCAGCCCGCGTACCAGACCCAGCGGTCGATCGCGGCGTCCACGACGGCGCCGGCCTTGGACTTCGACAGGCCCTCGGCGTCCGCGACTTCACGGACGAACTGCTCGCGGCGGCCCTCCAGCATCTCGGCGACGCGGTAGAGGACCTGACCGCGGTTGTAGGCGGTCTTGCCCGCCCAGCCGCCGAAGGCCTTGCGCGCCGCCACGACCGCGTCCCGCGCGTCCTTACGGGACGACAGCGGAGCGTTGGCCAGCCACTCGCCCTTGCCTGAGGTCACCTCGTACACCCGGCCGCTCTCGGAACGCGGGAACTTGCCGCCCACGTACAGCTTGTAGGTCTTGAAGACGGACAGTCGTGCGTCAGACATCGAGGTACGCCTCCAGACCGTGGCGGCCGCCCTCGCGGCCGAAGCCCGACTCCTTGTAGCCGCCGAAGGGCGAGGTCGGGTCGAACTTGTTGAACGTGTTGGCCCAGACGACCCCGGCACGCAGCCGCTCCGCGACGGCCAGGATCCGGGACCCCTTCTCCGTCCAGATGCCCGCCGACAGGCCGTACTGCGAGTTGTTGGCCTTGGCGACGGCCTCCTCCGGCGTACGGAACGTGAGCACCGAGAGCACCGGGCCGAAGATCTCGTCGCGCGCGACGGTGTGCGCCTGCGTGACGTTCGTGAACAGCGTGGGCGCGAACCAGTAACCGGAGGACGGTAGTTCGCAGGGCGCGGACCAGCGCTCGGCGCCCTCCGCCTCGCCGGTCTCGACGAGCGCCGTGATCCGGGCCAGCTGCTCCGCGGAGTTGATGGCACCGATGTCGGTGTTCTTGTCGAGCGGGTCACCGAGGCGGAGGGTGGTCAGGCGCCGCTTCAGGCTGTCGAGCAACTCGTCCTGGACCGACTCCTGTACGAGCAGCCGGGACCCGGCGCAGCAGACCTGCCCCTGGTTGAAGAAGATCCCGGAGACGATGCCCTCGACGGCCTGGTCGATCGGGGCGTCGTCGAAGACGATGTTGGCGCCCTTGCCGCCCAGTTCGAGCGTGAGCTTCTTCTCCGTACCGGCGACGGTGCGGGCGATCTCCTTGCCGACGGCCGTGGAACCGGTGAACGCCACCTTGTTCACGTCGTCGTGCGCGACGATCGCGGCGCCCGTGTCGCCGTATCCCGGAAGGATGTTGACGACACCCTTGGGCAGCCCGGCCTGGCGGCAGATGTCCGCGAAGAACAGCGCGGAGAGCGGCGTCGTCTCGGCGGGCTTGAGCACCACGGTGTTACCGGTGGCGAGGGCGGGAGCGATCTTCCACGCGAGCATGAGCAGCGGGAAGTTCCACGGAATGACCTGACCGGCGACGCCGAGCGGGCGCGGATCCGCGCCGTACCCCGCGTGGTCGAGCTTGTCGGCCCAGCCCGCGTAGTAGAAGAAGTGCGCGGCGACCAGGGGGAGGTCCGCGTCGCGGGTCTCCTTGATCGGCTTGCCGTTGTCGAGGGTTTCGAGGACGGCCAGCTCGCGGCTGCGCTCCTGAATGATCCGAGCGATCCGGAAGAGATACTTCGCCCGCTCGGCACCCGGCAGCGCGGACCACTTCTCGAAGGCCTTGCGCGCGGCCTTCACGGCCCGGTCCACGTCCGCGGCACCGGCCTGCGCCACCTCGGAGAGGACTTCCTCGGTCGCGGGGGAGACGGTCTTGAAGACCTTGCCGTCGGCGGCCTCGGTGAACTCGCCGTCGATGAAAAGCCCGTACGACGGGGCGATGTCGACGACGGAACGCGACTCGGGGGCGGGCGCGTACGCGAAGGGATTGTTTGTGGTTGGGGTCATCTCAGCCATGTCGGATCAGTCCACCGTCACGTAGTCGGGCCCGGAGTAACGCCCCGTGGCCAGCTTCTGACGCTGCATCAGCAGGTCGTTGAGCAGGCTGGAGGCACCGAACCGGAACCAGTGGTTGTCCAGCCAGTCGGGCCCGGCCGTCTCGTTCACAAGGACAAGGAACTTCACGGCGTCCTTGGAGGTACGGATGCCGCCCGCGGGCTTCACCCCGATCTGCACGCCGGTCTGCAGCCGGAAGTCACGCACGGCCTCGAGCATGAGCAGCGTGTTGGGCGGAGTGGCGTTGACGCCGACCTTGCCGGTCGAGGTCTTGATGAAGTCGGCCCCGGCGATCATGCCGAGCCAGGAGGCGCGCCGGATGTTGTCGTACGTCGACAGCTCGCCGGTCTCGAAGATCACCTTGAGCCGGGCCCGCGTACCGTCGGCCCGCTCGCAGGCCACCTTCACGGCGCGGATCTCCTCGTACACCTTCAGGTACTTGCCGGCGAGGAACGCGCCGCGGTCGATGACCATGTCGATCTCGTCCGCCCCGGCGGCGACGGCGTCACCCACATCGGCCAGCTTCACGTCGAGCGCGGCCCGCCCGGCGGGGAACGCGGTGGCGACGGACGCGACGAGCACGCCACTGTCGCCGACGGTCTCCTTCGCGGTCGCGACCATGTCCGGATAGACACAGACGGCCGCGGTACGCGGAGTCGTACGGTCGGTCGGATCGGGATGGACGGCCTTCGCGCCGAGCGCCCGGACCTTGCCCGGGGTGTCGGCGCCCTCCAGGGTCGTCAGGTCGATCATCGAGATGGCCAGATCGATGGCGTACGCCTTGGCCGTCGTCTTGATGGAACGCGTCCCGAGCGCGGCGGCGCGCGCCTCGAGTCCGACCGCGTCCACGCCGGGCAGCCCGTGCAGGAAGCGGCGCAGCGCACTGTCGGACGCGGTGGCGTCGGCGAAAGCAGATGCAGTGGTGGGCATGGTCACCAGGCGAGCATATCTACGCGCGTAGCGGCTTGTATAGGGGGTGGGTAGGTCGGGGGTCCTGAGGTGTGGCCGGGCTCAGCCGGTGGCGACGAGGATCGCGAGCAGTACGGCACCGGCCAGGCAGGGGGCGAGGATCTCGTACGCCCAGCGCACCGTGGGTTCGCCCTGCGCGCCGGGGTCGGAGGCGTGCTGTTCGGCGAGCTCGCGCAGGTCGTCGAGGGCCTGGTCGGCGGGGGCGCGGGTGCGACCGGAGTCACGGCCGGACAGGATCGTCGACGTACGCCCGTGCGGGTCCTCGACGGCGGCCCGCACCTGCTGCCGCGCGGCCCGCTTGCGCGCCCGCAGCGAGACGGGGATCGCCCACAGCTGGTACTTCCCGCCACCGCTCGCGAAGACCTCGCTGGAGTACCCGGCCCGCAGCCCCTCGACGGCGGCCCAGGGCAAGGTGATGGTCCGGAACGGGTTACGCACCCGCAGCCGCTCGGCGCCGGCGAACACGGCTGGCCGCACGGTGTACGCGACGACCAACGGCACGAGGAACAACAACCCGGCCAACGCGAGCCACGGCGTCCGCCCGTCCCCCCGCACGAGCGCGTCCCCACCGAGCCAGACAGCGAGCGCGAGCAGGAGGACGCCTCCGGCGATTGCGGAGGGGGAGCGGAAGGTTCGGTCGGCGTACTCGGGCTGTACGTCGGCGTCCTGCCCCTCGGGTCGCGTCTCGGCCTGTGCGTTGGCGTCTGCCGAGGTGTCTGCGTGTGCCGAGGTGTGTGCGTCCGCCGAGGTGTCTGCGTCTGCCGGGGGAGCTGCGGGGGTGGGCTGCTCGTCCGGCTGATCTTCGGGGCGCGGGTCGGGCTGGGGG
>NZ_JAAAHS010000445.1 GCF_009908195.1 Streptomyces boluensis
GGTCGGGGGCGCCGGTACCGTCGGGGCATGGACACGTCCTGGTGGCTCGCGTCGGCCGCCGTCGTGGCGGTGGCCCTGGTGGCCGTGGTCGCGGACGGCTGGGGTCGCGCGCGGTCCCGGCCGGGTGGTCGTGCCCGGCCGCCGGCCCGGCCCGCGGGGCCGCGGCGGCTGCCGAAGCGCAGGCCGCAGCCCGGGGAGATCTGGTGGGCCGACGTGCCGTTCGAGGACGGGCCGGGGTCGAAGGACCGGCCGTGTCTGGTGCTTTCGGTGCACGGGCGGCGGGCCGTCGTCGCGAAGATCAGCAGCAAGTACCACGACGAGCGGGCCGGGGTCATCCCGTTGCCGCCCGGTTCCGTGGGGGACGCCCACGGCCGGCCGAGCTTCCTGGAGACGGACGAGTTGCGTCAGGTCCCGCTGTGGAACTTCCGGCGCCGCGTCGGGATCGTGGATCCGGCGCTGTGGGATCAGGTGGGATACCTGGCGGAGTGAGCCGCCGGGGGCCCGGACGGGACGCGCGTGCGCGCCGGTCGGTCTTGTCGGGCTGACCCCTGGACCCTGAACCCCCGGACGCACCGGCCCCGTTCAGCCCGACCAGAGGTTCAGCCCCACGTCACGCCCCCGCGCGGAACGTTCCTCCGCCTCACGCCCAGAGCTGGCCGTGCAGTGCCTCGACCGCGGCTTCCGTGGACTCCGCGGTGTAGATGCCGGTCGACAGGTACTTCCAGCCGCCGTCGGCGACGACGAAGACCACGTCCGCCTGCTCCCCCGCGCGCTCCGCCTTGCGGGCCACGCCGATGGCCGCGTGCAGGGCCGCGCCGGTCGACACTCCCGCGAAGATGCCTTCCTGCTGCAGGAGTTCACGGGTACGGGTCACCGCGTCCACCGAGCCGACGGAGAAGCGGGTGGTGAGGACCGAGGCGTCGTACAGCTCCGGTACGAAGCCCTCGTCGAGGTTGCGCAGGCCGTACACCAGGTCGTCGTAGCGCGGTTCGGCCGCGACGATCTTGATGTCGGGGTTCTGCTCGCGCAGGTAGCGGCCGACGCCCATGAGGGTGCCGGTGGTGCCGAGGCCCGCCACGAAGTGGGTGATGGACGGCAGGTCCGCGAAGATCTCGGGGCCGGTGGTGGCGTAGTGGGCGCCCGCGTTGTCCGGGTTGCCGTACTGGTAGAGCATCACCCAGTCCGGGTGTTCGGCGGAGAGCTCCTTGGCGACCCGTACCGCCGTGTTGGAACCGCCCGCCGCGGGCGAGGAGATGATCTCCGCGCCCCACATGGCGAGGAGTTCACGCCGCTCGGACGAGGTGTTCTCGGGCATGACGCAGACGATGCGGTAGCCCTTGAGGCGGGCCGCCATAGCGAGCGAGATGCCGGTGTTGCCGCTGGTCGGCTCCAGGATGGTGCAGCCGGGCGTCAACCGGCCGTCCTTCTCGGCCTGTTCGATCATGTGGAGCGCGGGGCGGTCCTTGACCGAGCCGGTCGGGTTGCGGTCCTCCAGCTTCGCCCAGATGCGTACGTCCGCCGAGGGCGAGAGCCTCGGCAGCCGTACGAGCGGGGTGTTGCCGACCGCGGCCAGCGGGGAGTCGTACCGCATATCAGGCCATACCGCCGGCCACGGCCGGGAGGATCGTGATGCTGTCGCCGTCGGCGAGCTTGGTGGTGATGCCGTCGAGGAAGCGGACGTCCTCGTCGTTCAGGTACACGTTCACGAAGCGGCGCAGTTCGCCGCCGTCCACCAGGCGGTTCTCGATGCCCGAGTACCGGGACTCGAGGTCGGAGAAGAGGGCGGCGACGGTGTCACCGCTGCCCTCGACGGCCTTCGCACCGTCGGTGTACTGGCGGAGAATGGTGGGGATGCGGACCTCGATGGCCATGGCTGGGTCTCCTGTCGAAGGAAGTCAGGTCGGTGGGCGCGCGGCAGCACACGAGAAGCCGATGTGGTGCGCGGGTGGTGCGCGAGGGTGCGGTGGGCGTACGCCCCGGCCCGCGGCCGTGCGGCGGCAGGGTTCAGCGTGGACAGATGGCGCTGTTGAGCCTGCACAGGTCGACGTGAAGGCGCGCCACGAGCAGCATGCCCGGCGTCTTGTCGTTCACGTCGTGGAAAACCATGCGGTCATCGTATCGATTCCCGGTCCGGGTACTGGAATGTGATCTCAACTACTGGACGTTTTCCGTCCGCGATACGGACAGGGGTACGGGTCCGCCACTCGGCCGTACGCCTCTGACCACGGACGACCGCCTCAGTAGGCCTCGACGACCGCGACCTCTTCCTCGGTGACCTCGCCGTCCACGATGCGGTACGAGCGGAACTGGAAGTCGCCGAGACCGTCCGCGTCGGCCGTGGAGACCAGGAGATAGTGCGCGCCGGGCTCGTTCGCGTACGAGATGTCGGTGCGGGACGGGTAGGCCTCGGTGGCGGTGTGCGAGTGGTAGATGACCACGGGCTCCTCGTCCCGGTCGTCCATCTCGCGGTACAGCTTCAGCAGGTCGCCGGAGTCGAACTCGTAGAACGTGGGCGAGCGGGCGGCATTGAGCATCGGGATGAACCGCTCGGGCCGGCCGGTGCCGACCGGGCCGGCGACGACGCCGCACGCCTCGTCGGGGTGGTCCTCGCGCGCGTGGGCGACGATCTGGTCGTGCAGGGCCTGGGTGATGGTCAGCATGCCGACGAGGATAGGCAGATGGGCCGCGGATCCGAGATCCGCGGCCCATCTGTTGAGACGACTTCTGAGACGACCCTCAGAGGGCTGTCGTCGTCAGTGCTTGCCGTCAGTGCTTGGCGTCCTCCGGAGCGGTGTCCGCCAGGGCCTTCGCGGCGTCGCTCTTGCGGCGCTGGATGGCCAGGTAGCCGACGCCCAGGAGGAGTCCCCAGACCGGGGCCGCGTAGAGCGAGATCCTGGCGTCCTTGTCGATGCCCATCAGCACGATCACGAAGCCGATGAAGACGAGCGCGATCCAGCTGGTGTACGGGGCGCCGGGGGCCTTGAAGGTGGACTGCGGGAGCTCGCCGCGGTCGGCCTTGCGGCGGTACTTGAGCTGGCTGATCAGGATCATGATCCAGGCCCACATACCGGAGATGGTGGCGAAGGAGACGACGTAGTTGAACGCCTCACCCGGGTACTTGTAGTTGATCCAGACGCCGACCAGCATCAGCGAGGCCGAGAAGCTGGTGCCGACGAGCGGCAGGCCGTTCTTCGTCAGCTTGGTGAAGAACTTCGGGCCCTGGCCGTTGAGCGCGAGGTCGCGCAGCATGCGGCCGGTGGAGTACATGCCCGAGTTGCAGGAGGAGAGCGCGGCGGTGAGGACCACGAAGTTCACGATGGCCGCGCCGATGCCGAGGCCCATCTTCTCGAAGGCGGCCACGAACGGGCTGACGCCGGGCTCGAAGTGGGTCCACGGCACGACCGAGAGGATCATGATGAGGGCGCCGACGTAGAAGACGGCGATACGCCACGGCACGGTGTTGATGGCCTTCGGCAGGACCGTCTTCGGGTCCTTGGACTCACCCGCGGTGACGCCGACCAGCTCCACGGCGAGGAAGGCGAACATGACCATCTGCAGGGTCATGAGGGTGGAGCCGATGCCGTTCGGGAAGAAGCCGCCCTGGTCCCACAGCATGGTCACGGAGGCGGTGTCACCGGCGTCGGAGAAGCCGATGGTGAGGATGCCGGCGCAGATGAGGATCATGCCGATGATGGCGGTGACCTTGACCATCGAGAACCAGAACTCCAGCTCACCGAAGAGCTTCACGGAGATCAGGTTGGCGCCGAAGAGGACCACGGTGAATATCAGGGCGAACACCCATTGCGGCTGATTGAGCCAGCCGTCGGCGTTCTTCGTCCAGAACTGCATGTACTGGGCGGCCGCGGTCACTTCGGTGATGCCGGTGACGACCCAGAACAGCCAGTACGTCCAGCCGGTCACGAATCCCGCGAACGGGCCGATGAACTCACGGGCGTACTCCGAGAAGGAGCCGGAGACCGGGCGGTACATGAGGAGCTCGCCGAGCGCCCGCATGATGAAGAAGATGATCAGGCCCGCGAGGGCGTACGCGAGGATCAGGCTCGGGCCCGCCTTGTGGATGCCCTTGCCCGCGCCGAGGAACAGGCCGGTGCCGATGGCACCGCCGATCGCGATCATCTGGATCTGCCGGGCACCGAGCCCGCGCTGATAACCCTCGCCACCCTCGGGCGAGTCACCGCCTTGCACGGCCTCATTGCCGTCGTACTGCTTGTCGACCTGCACTGAGGTCACGATGTGCGCCTTTCTCCATGCCGACCCGGCCGTACGACGTACTGGCCCGGATCGGGTCCCGATCCCCCCGGATGTGGATGGAGCTGTGCCTGTCGGCGTTCGGCCGACGGGGCGCCCCGGCGGAAACATGGGTGGCGTCCCGCTGGTGGTCGAGAAGATTTATCACGGCCGTGACAGTGATCGACGAGGCGAGATGTGGCGCACACCACAGAGAGATCAGGACAAAGTGCGCACAGGATGGCCAAAAAAGGCCGCCCCGGTGACGGGATCGTTATCCGGATTTGAGTGTCCGTTGAGCGAACGCTTCGATCCGGGTCGACTTGATCAGGACATCAGTGTCTCGACGAGCGACTCCTGCAGGCCGCCGAGCCAGAGGTAGGCCATCACCATCGGCTTGCGCGGATCGGTGTCCGGCAGCCGGTACAGCAGCTCGGCGTCCTCCTCGGCGATCACGTCGAGCCGGGCGGCGAGCGCGAGCCGCAGGTCGTTGAGCGTGCCGAGCCACTGTCGGCACTCGTCCGGCGACAGCTTGAGGACCGCGCCGCTCTCCCCGCCGACGGTGAGGGTGTCGAGGGAGCGGACCATCGCGAGGGCGTTCTCGCGCTTGCCGGCGCGCAGGTCGTTCTCCGTGAAACGCCTGAACTCGGCGGAGAACTCCCTGAGTTGCTCGTCCGGCACGGCCTCCGGGTCGCCGTACGCGTCCGGGAAGAGGCGCAGCAGGACCGGGTCGGAGGGCGGCTCGCTCGGGCCCTCGGCGAAGAGTTCGGCGAGCGGGTCGTCGCCCGCTTCGGCGCCGCCGGGTCCGGGGCCGATCAGTTCGAGCAACTGCACGGCGAGGGAGCGCAGGATCGAGATCTCGACCTCGTCGAGCGCGACGGCCGCGCCGCCGCCGGGTACCGGCTCGAAGTGCCCGGCCATCAGTTGCGGTCCTGGCTCATGGTCGCCCACAGGCCGAAGCCGTGCATGGCCTGTACGTCGCGTTCCATCTCCTCGCGGGTGCCGCTTGACACCACTGCGCGGCCCTTGTGGTGGACGTCGAGCATCAGCTTGTGCGCCTTGTCCTTCGAGTAGCCGAAGTACGTCTGGAAGACATACGTCACATAGCTCATGAGGTTCACGGGATCGTTGTGGACGATCGTTACCCAGGGGACGTCGGGCTCCGTCACGGCGGAGACCTCCTCCACCGACTCGGGCTTGACCTCTACGGGAGACACATCAGGAGCCACACTCACCTGCCCCATGCTGCCACTTGGGCCCGCCCCCCGCACAAACGGGCCTGTCGGAGCGGGCTCCGTGGCGGCCGCGAAGGCGGCGGGACAGCGACCGGAAAGCGGCCGGGAAGCGACCGGAA
>NZ_JAAAHS010000446.1 GCF_009908195.1 Streptomyces boluensis
CCCCCGGTTGGCGACCCGCCCCCGCGAGGCTCCTCAGAACGCCAGTTGGGCGATCTCCTCCGCGACCACCGCGCACGCGTCCGCCGCCGGGTCGATCAGGGGGAAGTGGCCGACGTCCTCCAGGAGCGTGCAGCCCACCACCTCGCCCGCCTTCGCCGCGGCGTCCGCGTACTCCTCGGCCAGCTCGAACGGCACCGTCGTGTCGGCGCGGCCCTGCACGAGGGTGGTCGCGATCCCGGTGGGCAGCAGCGCGGCCGGGTCGGCGAGCGCCACCCGCTCCTCGAACTGCCCTTCCCCACCCAGGAGTTGGAGCGGCGCGCCGCCACACACATCGAGCTCGACGGCCCGCGCGAACCCGACGATCGGGGCGAGCGCGACCACGCCCCGCAGCGGTGTGGGGCGCGGCAGGAACCACGGCGCGTCCGGCGGCAGCACATGCCGGGCCGCCGCCCAGAGCGCGAGATGGCCGCCCGCGGAGTGCCCGGTGAGGACGGTGCGCCGCAGGTCGGCCTGCGGAAGGTGCTCCGCGACGAGCGCGGGCAGCGCGTCGATCGCGGCCGCCACGTCGTCGAACGTCTCCGGCCAGCGCCCCGCGACCGGACCCTCCACGCCCTGATGCGGTACCGAACTGCCGCGCCGGTACTCGACGTTGGCGACGGCGAAACCACGCCGGGCCAGGAAGTCCGCGAACGGCGTGATGTGCTGCCGGTCGTACGGAGCCCGCCAGGCCCCGCCGTGCAGCACCACGACGAGCGGCGCCGGCCGGCCCGCCGGTCCTCTGGGCGCGTAGAAGTCGACGATCTGGTCCGGGTGTCCGCCGTACGGAGCGCGGGCATCGGGCTCGACGGCGGGGTGCGAGAAGGCCGAGTCGGCCTCGGCGTCTTCCGACATGGTGCAGCCTTTCGGTGAGGGGCGGTCCGGCTTCCGGTGCGGGCGGACCGGAAGCCTGTGCGGACCGGAAGCCTGTGCGGGGCGGACCGGCCCGCGGGTGCGGCTTCGGTGCGGGGCGGTCCGGGGTGATCTTTCCCCAGACCCGCCCCTCCCAGGAACCGGGGTCACCCGGTCCAGGTACCGCTAGCCGCGCACCACCTCACCCAGGACCCTGGCCGCCCGCTCGACCTCCGCGAAGCCCACGTACAGCGGGGTGAAGCCGAAGCGGAGCACGTCCGGGGCGCGGAAGTCACCCACCACACCACGGGTGATCAACTCGTCCATCACCTCGTCCGCACGGTCACACCGAAGGGCGACCTGGCTGCCGCGCTCGGCGTGCACCGCAGGGGTGACCGAGGCGACCAGACCGGCCGGGACGTGCGCCGCGACGCACTCCAGGAAGAAGTCCGTGAGCGCCAGGGACTTGGCCCGTACCGCCTCGACCGACACCCCGTCCCACACCGTCAGCGCCTCTTCGAGGGCCAGCATCGACAGGATGTCCGGCGTGCCGACCCGGCCGCGCCGCGCACCGTCGACGGGCGCGTAACCGGCACGCATCCCGAACGGCTCGGCGTGCGAGTTCCAGCCCGGCAGCGGCGAGTCGAAGGCACCCTGGTGGCGCTCGGCCACGTACAGGTACGCGGGCGAACCGGGGCCGCCGTTCAGGTACTTGTACGTGCAGCCCACCGCCAGGTCCACGCCGTGCGCGTCCAGGCCGACCGGCAGCGCGCCCGCGCTGTGGCACAGGTCCCAGACGGCGAGGCCGCCCGCGTCCCGTACGGCGGCCGTGATGCCGGGCAGGTCGTGCAGGCGCCCGGTGCGGTAGTCGACGTGGTTCACGAGGGCGGCGGCGGTACGCGGTCCGGCCGCGCCCGGCATGTCCGCCGGGGCGAGCGGACGCAGCGTGCAGCCCGTCATGCGGGCCGCGGACTCCGCGATGTACCCGTCGGTGGGGAACGTCGACGCGTCCACAAGGATCTCGTCACGCCCCGCCTGAGGCCCACCGGAGAGCCGGACCGCACCCACAACCGCCTTGAAAACATTGACACTTGTGGAGTCGCCGACCACGATCTGCCCGGCCGCCGCGCCCACGAGCGGTGCGATCCGGTCGCCGATCCGCTCGGGCGCGGTCCACCAGCCGGACTCGGTCCAGGAGCGGATCCGCAGCCGCCCCCACTCCCGTCCGACGACATCCGCGACCCGTCCCGGCACGGACGCCGGCAGCGCGCCGAGCGAGTTCCCGTCCAGGTAGACCACCTCGTCGAGCACGAACCGCTCGCGCAGCGCGCCCAGTTCGTCGGCCTTGTCGAGCCCGGCCGCCCTGTCCCGCAGGGCCTCGGTCTCAGACATGGCTACGCGCCGTCCACAGCTCGGGGAACACGTTCTTACGGGCCCGCTTCTCCAGCCAGGCCACCCCCGCGGAACCGCCCGTACCGGCCTTCGAGCCCATCGCGCGCCGGGTCGCCACCAGGTGGTCGTTGCGCCAGCGCCACACCAGCTCACCGACATCCGTCAACGCCTCGCCGAGCCGCACCAGTTCACCGTCCTGGTCCCCGGCGTACACGGCCGTCCACACCGCCTCGACCTCGGGGCGCGGCTCGTACCGCTGCGCCAGGTCGCGGTCCAGTACGGCGTCCGGGATGTCGTACCCGCGCCGGGCGAGCAGCCGGACCACCTCGTCGTAGAGGCTCGGCTCGTGCAGCGCCTTCTCCAGCTCGGCGTACACACGCGGCGCGCCGCGGTGCGGCACGAGCATCGACGCGGACTTCTCGGCGAGCAGGAACTCCATCCGCCGGTACATCGCCGACTGGAATCCGGAGCCGTCACCGAGCGCGCTGCGGTACGAGTTGAACTGCGCGGGCGTGAGCTGGCCGAGCGGCCGCCAGGAGGCGTTGAGCGCCTCCAGCTCCCGCACACTGCGCTTGAGCGCCGCGACCGCCGTACCCAGGTCGTCCTGGCGCAGCGCCGCCGCCGCGGTCTCCCACTCGTGCACGATCACGGTGAACCACAGCTCCATCACCTGGGTGGTGACGAGAAAGACCATCTCACCGGGGTCGTCGGAGCGGGGGTGCTGCAGATGGGTGAGCACATCGGCCTGTACGTAGTCCTCGTACGGCGTGGTGCCTGCGAAGTCGAGATGCGGGGCCTCGGGGATCTCCCCGGCCGTCGTTTCCGCCTCGTGGGACATCGCTGTCTCCTTGGTGCCTCGGGTAGCGGTCCGCCCCTGCCGATGCCGACACGGGGGCCCCGGTCCCCACCGGCATCCTCCGCAATCCTCCCCCGGTACGGCAAGACCTGCCTGGTCACAGGTACCGGGCAGGTCTTGGCTCGCGGACGGACGGGCTCAGCCCAGCGTCTCGGCCGCCGTCTCCGAGGAATCCCGCAGGAACGTCGAGCAGCGCTCGTACTCCGCCTGCTCACCGATGGCCTGCGCGGCGCGCGCGAGGCCGTGCAGGGCGCGCAGGAAGCCACGGTTCGGCTCGTGCTCCCACGGCACCGGACCGTGCCCCTTCCACCCGGCCCGCCGCAGCGCGTCGAGGCCGCGGTGGTATCCGGTACGGGCGTACGCGTACGACTCGACGGTGCTGCCGCGCTCGAAGGCCTCGTCGGCGAGACGGGCCCAGGCGAGCGAGGACGACGGGTACTTGGCGGCGACATCAGCGGCCGCCGTACCGCCCGCGAGCAGCTCTCGGGGCTCGGGCTCGTCGGGCAGCTGGGTCGGGGGCGGACCCCCGAGCAGGTTCTCGTGAATGGACATGCCCCAAGTCTGCCTTGTGCTGCGCGGGTACGGCGAAGGGCCCGGCCCCCCGCGCGGGGAGACCGGGCCCTTCGGCTGCTGCGGAACCCGCGGGCCCTACTTCAGCTTGGTGCCGGTGGAGCGCAGCGCGGCGCACGCCTCGGTGACGCGCGCGGCCATGCCCGCCTCGGCGGCCTTGCCCCAGGTGCGCGGGTCGTAGGTCTTCTTGTTGCCGACCTCGCCGTCGACCTTCAGGACGCCGTCGTAGTTCTTGAACATGTGGTCCGCGACGGGACGCGTGAACGCGTACTGGGTGTCGGTGTCGAGGTTCATCTTCACGACGCCGTTCTCCAGGGCGGTCGCGATCTCCTCGGCGGTGGAGCCGGAGCCGCCGTGGAAGACGAAGTCGAACGGCGAGAGCTTGCCGTACTTCTCGGCCACGCCCGCCTGCAGGTCCTTCAGCAGCTCGGGACGGAGCACGACGTTGCCCGGCTTGTACACGCCGTGCACGTTGCCGAAGGACGCGGCCAGGAGGTACCGGCCCTTCTCGCCCAGGCCGAGGGCCTCGGCGGTGCGCAGCGCGTCGTCGACGGTGGTGTACAGCTCGTCGTTGATCTCGTGCGTGACACCGTCCTCCTCGCCGCCCGTCGGGGTGATCTCCACCTCAAGAATGATCTTGGCGGCGGCGGCCTTGGCGAGCAGCTCCTGGCCGATGGCCAGGTTGTCGGCGAGGGTCTCGGCGGAGCCGTCCCACATGTGCGACTGGAACAGCGGGTTCTCGCCACGGGCGACGCGCTCGGCGGAGATGTCGAGCAGCGGACGCACGTACCCGTCGAGCTTGTCCTTCGGGCAGTGGTCGGTGTGCAGCGCGACGGTGACGTCGTACTTCTTGGCGACGATGTGCGCGAACTCGGCCAGCGCGACCGCGCCGGTGACCATGTCCTTGTTGTGCTGACCGCCCAGGAACTCAGCACCACCGGTGGAGATCTGGATGATGCCGTCGCTCTCGGCCTCCGCGAAGCCACGCAGCGCGGCGTGCAGGGTCTGAGAGGAGGTCACGTTGATGGCGGGGTAGGCGAACTTGCCTGCCTTCGCCCGGTCGAGCATCTCGTTGTAGACCTCGGGGGTTGCGATGGGCATCTGTCCGCTCCTTGGGATGTGCGGGTGTGGGTGTGGCCCTGACCGGAGGGCCCCTCACAGTGGTTCGTGCGGGGGCGACGTCATCGTCGCCGCCCATCTTTCCAGACTCCCGGATTTGCTCCAGCCGACCGCCCCCGTCGACGCGTCAGTCGAGGCCGAGCTCGTCCTTCGAGAACGCGAAGAGGTACGGCACCCCGGCGCCCTCGGTGATCTTCTCGGCGGCGCCGGTGGCCCGGTCCACGATGGTGGCCACGCCCACGACCTCGGCGCCCGCCGCCCGTACGGCCTCGACCGCGGTCAGCGGCGACCCGCCGGTGGTGGAGGTGTCCTCGACGACCAGGACCCGGCGGCCCTTGATCTCCGGCCCCTCGACCTGGCGCTGCAGGCCGTGCGCCTTGGCGGCCTTGCGCACCACGAACGCGTCGAGGCGCTTTCCGCGCGCGGCGGCGGCGTGCAGCATCGACGCGGCGACGGGGTCGGCGCCCATGGTCAGCCCGCCCACGGCGTCGAAGTCGAGCTCCGCCGTCAGATCGAGCAGCACCTGCCCGACCAGGGGGGCGGCCTCGCCGTCGAGGGTGATGCGGCGGAGGTCCACGTAGTAGTCGGCCTCGATACCCGAGGAAAGCGTCACCTTGCCGTGCACGACGGCCTTGTCCTTGATCTGCTGCAGCAGCTCGCCGCGTACGTCACTCATGGTGGCCAGCTTAATCCCCGCCCGAATTCAGCCTCTCCGGCGCTTGAGGTGGGGGCACCTCCCAGCGGTAGCTGGGGGAGGGGGTCCGG
>NZ_JAAAHS010000447.1 GCF_009908195.1 Streptomyces boluensis
CGCCTGAGACCCCCGACCGGCGCCTCCGAGCCCCCGACCCGCGCCCGAGAAAACGCCTCGGCCACCGCCCACCCCTTCTGCGACACTGCGGCCATGCTGACCGTCAGGGATGCCGAGGAGCGCGACTGGGACCGGATCTGGCCCTTCTGGCAGCGCATCGTCGCCGCGGGCGAGACCTACTCCTGGGACCGGGACACCCCGAAGGACGCCGCGCGTGCCCTGTGGATGCCGCCCGGTGCCCGGGTGTTCGTGGCCGTCGACGACACCGAGCCGGACACCGTACTCGGCTCCGCGTCCGTGAAGCGGAACTACGGCGGACCGGCCGCCCACATCGCCAACGCCGCCTTCATGGTCGACCCCGACCGCACCGGCCGCGGCGTCGGGCGCCGCCTCGCCGAACATGTCCTGGAGCAGGCCGCGCGGGACGGGTACGAGGCGATGGTCTTCAACGCCGTCGTCGAGACCAACCCGGCCCTGGCCCTGTGGCGCTCCCTCGGCTTCACCGTCGTCGGCACGGTGCCGGACGCCTTCGACCACCCCGTACGGGGCCGGGTCGCGCTGCACATCATGCACCGGCGGCTGTGAGCCGGACCGCTCACGGTAATCGGCCGCTCACCGGCGGGACGCTCACCGTACGGGCGGGGAATGCGCGGTCCGCAGGCCGCGTTGACCAGGCCGACCGCCACCCCCGTACGGAGAAGAGACACACCTGATGCGCGTCGAGATCTGGAGCGACATCGCCTGCCCGTGGTGCTACATCGGCAAGGCCCGCTTCGAGCAGGGCCTCGCGTCCTTCGCCCACCGCGACGAGGTCGAGGTGGTGCACCGCTCCTTCGAGCTCGAACCGCACCGCGGCAAGGCCGACATAGTCCCGGTGACCGACGTGCTGGTCGAGAAGTACGGCCGCACCCCCCAAGAGGCCCGCGCCATGGAGGAGGACGTGGCCGAGGTCGCCCGCGGCGAGGGCCTCGACTACAGCACCGTGGGCCGCGAGGCGGGCAACACCTTCGACGTCCACCGCCTGTTGCACCTGGCCCGCGCCCGCGGCCGCCAGAACGCGCTGCTCGACCTCGCCTACCACGCGAACTTCACCGAGAAGCGCTCCGTCTTCGTCCACGAGGACCTCGTCACGCTCGCCGTCGAGGCCGGTCTCGACGAGGCCGAGGCGAAGGCGGTGCTCGCCGACGAGGCCGCGTACGCCGACGAGGTGCGCGCCGACGAGCGCGAGGCGGCCGAACTGGGCGCCACCGGCGTACCGTTCTTCGTCCTCGACCGGCGCTACGGCGTCTCCGGCGGCCAGCCCGCCGAGGTCTTCGCGCAGGCCCTCGAGCAGGCGTGGGACGCCCGCACCCCGCTCACCACCCTCACCCCGGCGGCCGACGCGACCGACGCGACCGACGCGGCGACCTGCGGCCCGGACGGCTGCGAGGTTCCGCAGGTCAAGAGCGACGTATAAGCATTCCTACGACAAGGTTCGCAACAATGCGCAATGGACGGGGAGTTGGCCCGCACCGCAGAGTAGGGGCATGGAGAGCCTCTCAGGTGCGGCCTTCGCGCCGCAGACGACGTATCTGAACACCGCGAGCACCGGTCTGCTGCCCGCCGACGGGGTGCGGGCGATGCAGGACGCCGTCGCCGCCCTCGCGGCCGGGCGGCCGGGTGACATGTTCGCCGACGTGGAGGCCGCCCGCGCCGCCTTCGCCCGGATCGCCGGAGTCCCCGCGCGCCGGGTCGCGGCGGGTGACTCGGTCGCCGTGTACGTGGGCCTGATCGCCGCCGCCCTGCCCGCGGGCGCCGAAGTCCTGGTCGCCGATGATGACTTCAGCTCGATCGTCAACCCGTTCCACATCCGCGGTGACCTCAAGGTGCGCACCGTGCCGCTCGACGGGCTCGCCGAGGCGGTGCGGCCCGGCACCGCGCTCGTCGCGGTCAGCGCCGCCCAGTCCGCCGACGGCCGGATCGCCGACCTGGACGCGATCCGCGCCGCGGCCCGCGCGCACGGCGCCCGTACCCTCGTCGACGCCTCGCAGTCCGCGGGCTGGCTGCCGCTGGACGCGGCCGTCGACGACTACACGGTGACCGTCGGCTTCAAGTGGCTGCTCTGCCCGCGCGGCGTGGCCTTCCTCGTCGTCCCCGACGACCTCGGCTCGCTCACGCCGCTGTTCGCGGGCTGGGTCGCGGGGGAGCGCCCGTGGGACAGCTGCTACGGACCGGTCCGTGAACTCGCCCACTCCGCCCGCCGGTTCGACGTCAGCCCCAGCCTGTTCTCGTACGTCGGCGCCCGGCACGGCCTTGGTCTGGTCGAGCGGATCGGCGTCGAGGCGATCCACGCCCACGACACCGCGCTCGCCGACCGCTTCCGCGCGGGCCTCGACCGGCTCGGCCACACACCGGTGCCCGCGCCCGGCTCCGCCATCGTGTCCGTCCCCGGACTCGGTGCCCGCCAGCCGGAGCTGAGCCGCGCCGGGGTCGAGGTGTCCGACCGGGCGGGGAGCCTGCGGGCGGCGTTCCACCTGTACAACTCGGCGGCGGACGTGGACCGGCTGCTCGACGTGCTCTCCGGCTGAACGCGCTCTCCGGCTGAACCTGCTCTCCGGCCGAACTCCCGGACCGTGAACGACGGTTGGCCCGGCTCCCTCAAGGGGAACCGGGCCAAGCGTCACATCACGGATTCACCGCGGGAGTCTCGCCGCGAGGGACCTCACCGTACCGGGGTGAAGTCGGTGGCGCCGATGTACTCGGGCCGCCGGACGGGCGCGGCGAACGGCTCCTGAGCGGTGTTCTCCACGCTGTTGAACACGAAGAAGACATTGCTCCGCGGGAACGGCGTGATGTTGTCACCACTGCCGTGCATGGTGTTGCAGTCGAACAGCACGGCCGAGCCGGCCGAGCCGACCCACTGGGCGATCCCGTACTCGTCGGAGAGCTTGATCAGCGCCTCGTCGGAGGGAATGCCCGCGTCCTGCATCTGCAGGGACCGCTTGTAGTTGTCCTTCGGCGTGGCACCCTCGCAGCCGAGGAACGTGCGGTGCGAACCCGGCATCAGGAGCAGGCTGCCGTTGTACGCGTAATTCCGGGTGAGCGCGATGGACACGGACACGGTCCGCATGCGCGCGAGCCCGTCCTCCGCGTGCCAGGTCTCGAAGTCCGAGTGCCAGTAGAAGCCGGAGGCGCCGAAGCCGGGCTTCACATTGATCCGGGACTGGTGGATGTAGACGTCCGAGCCCAGGATCTGCCGGGCCCTTCCGACCACGCGCGGGTCCGCCGCCAGCTTGGCGAACACCTCACTGAGTTTGTGCACCTCGAAGATGGAGCGGATCTCCTGAGTGCGGGGCTCCACGATGGAACGCTCATCGGAACGCATCGCGGGGTCCAGGGTCAGGCGGTCCAACTCCGCCTGGTAGATGCCCACTTCGTTCTCGGGGACCAGCTCATCCACCTGGATGAAGCCGTCCCTGTCGAACGCCGACAGCTCCGCGGCCGCGAACGGCCCCTGTGTACCCGGCTCGGACCACACGACGGGGTCCTGGCGCTCGGTGAGCGCCTCGGTGGCGCCTCGGGTCGGGTACAGGTCTGCGGTGCGTTCGGGTGCGGTGGTCATGGTGTTGCCTGCCTCTCCTCTCGTACGGCCCTGTTCGGGATGTACCCGGCCGCCGCATCCCGCCCCCGAGGCGGGGTGCGGCGGCCGGGAGTCAAGTGGGGGCTGTTACGCCCGAGGCTCGGGGGTGATCAGCCCTCGTCCGGCTCCGTGAGCAGCGGGTACACGCCGTTCTCGTCGTGGTCCTCGCGGCCCGTTACGGGCGGGTTGAAGACACAGATGCAGTGGAAGTCCTCCTTGATACGCATCGTGTGCTTCTCATGCCCGTTCAGCAAGTACATGGTGCCCGGCGTAATGGTGTATTTCTCGCCAGTCGTGTCGTCGGTCAGCTCGGCCTCACCCTGAGTGCACACGACGGCCTCGATGTGGTTGGCGTACCACATGGACGTCTCGGTGCCCGCGTACAGGATGGTCTCGTGCAGCGAGAAGCCGACGCGCTCCTTGGCGAGCACGATGCGCTTGCTCTCCCAGGTCCCCGAGGCGGACTTGACGTGCCGGTCGGTGCCTTCAATGTCCTTGAACGAACGGACGATCACGGTGAGTTGCTCTCTTTCTTGTCTTGCGGCGCCGGAGTTGTTTTTCAGCCCGTCCGGCGATTGAGGACGAGCCCGGAGGGCGATCTGCGGTGCCCCCGGTGCGGGGTGCGGATGGGGTCGCCGCGTCCCTACGAGGTCTCGCGTACGGCGCGGGCCAGGGTGCGCAGACCCTCGTCCAGCTCCTCCGCGGTGATGGTGAGGGCGGGCAGCAGTTTGACGACCTCGCTCTCCGGGCCGGAGGTCTCGATCAGCAGACCGAGGTCGAAGGCGCGCCGGGCCACCTTGTTCGCGCGCGGCTTGTCGCGGAACTCCAGGCCCCAGACCAGGCCACGGCCGCGGTACTCGACGGTCGCGTCGGGGTGCTCGGCGCGGATGGCCTTGAGCGCCTGCTCGACCTGCTCGCCGCGGGCGAGGGTCTGCTTCTCCATCTGACCGTCGGCCCAGTAGGCGTCGAGGGCGGCGGCAGCGGTGACGAACGCGGGGTTGTTGCCGCGGAACGTGCCGTTGTGCTCGCCCGGCTCCCAGATGTCCAGCTCGGGCTTGAACAGGGTCAGCGCGAACGGCAGGCCGTAGCCGGAGATGGACTTCGAGACGGTGACGATGTCCGGCACGATGCCCGCCTCCTCGAAGGAGAAGAACCCGCCGGTGCGGCCGCAGCCCATCTGGATGTCGTCGACGATGAGCAGCATGTCCCAGCGCTTGCAGACATCGGCGAGCTGGCGCAGCCACTCGGCGCGCGCCACGTTGATGCCGCCCTCGCCCTGGACCGTCTCGACGATCACGGCGGCGGGCTTGTTGAGGCCCGAGCCGGAGTTCTCCAGGAGGCTCTCGAACCAGAGGAAGTCCGGAGTCTGACCGTCCAGGTAGTTGTCGAACGGCATCGGGGTGCCGTGCACCAGCGGGATGCCGGCGCCGGCCCGCTTGAAGGCGTTGCCGGTCACGGCGAGCGAGCCGAGCGACATGCCGTGGAAGGCGTTCGTGAACGACACGATCGACTCGCGGCCCTTGACCTTACGGGCCAGTTTCAGGGCCGCCTCGACGGCGTTGGTGCCCGTCGGGCCCGGGAACATGACCTTGTACGGCAGGTCGCGGGGGCGCAGGATCGTGTTCTGGAAGGACTCCAGGAAGGCGCGTTTGGCCGTGGTCGACATGTCCAGGCCGTGGGTGACGCCGTCGCGCTCGATGTAGTCGATGAGGGCGCGCTTCAGGACGGGGTTGTTGTGCCCGTAGTTGAGCGAGCCCGCACCGGCGAAGAAGTCGAGGTACTCGTGGCCGTCCTCGTCGTACATGCGGCTGCCCTGCGCGCGGTCGAAGACCGTCGGCCAACCGCGGCAGTAGCTGCGCACCTCCGACTCCAGGGTCTCGAAGACGCTCAGGTCCGGCTGGGTGATGGTCACAGCGAATCTCCTCCTGGGAGATATAGGCGTGGGGGGTCGGGG
>NZ_JAAAHS010000448.1 GCF_009908195.1 Streptomyces boluensis
GGTGGGAGCGCCGCAAGGCCGTCAGCTTGGATCGCCTGTACGCCGCCGGCTTTAGGCCACGGCACCGTCGGGTCGGTGCGCTTCAGCGTCAGCTTGTACGTCTTGTCCAGCAGGGACAGGAGGCTGGTCGCCTCCTCGGCGCACCACTCCATCACCACGCGGCAGCTCTGCAGCGAGGTGTCGCTGTTCCACGCCAGAACGGAGGCGACTTCTTCGCCCATGATGTGGCGCCTCGCGACCTGAACGGCCATGTGGCCGAACACGGGGTTCATTGCCTTCCCGACCTCGACCAGGGCGACCACCGCGGCGTGGTAGGCACCGGGGTCGATCTTGGCTGCTGCCGGGCGGATGTCGCGGGCCAGCGAGTTGAGCATGTTGTTCACGTGCCGTACGGCGTCCTCCCAGTCGCCGATGAACGAGATGTCCTCGGGGCCCTGCTCGCCGTCGTAGAACGCGTCCAGCAGCTCGATGATCCGGTCCCAGTGCGGTAGGTCCGACTCGAAGATGAAGTTCAGGCTGCGCAGCGGACGTCCCGCGGTCTCAACGAACGTCTCGATCAGCTTCGTCTTCGAACCGGTCTGCCGACCGAGATGCCGCAGGTAGGCGGGGAACGTCTTGTGGAGGCGCTTCGCGATCGTGTGCATCGACGAGGCGACAGGCCGGAAGTGCCGCACAGTGGTGGCTATCACGTACGGGTCGGTGCTGGTGGCCAGCGGCTTCAGCACGTTCATCAGCACCTGGATCTGCTGTTCACGGTGGTCGGGCGTGTAGGTGAGCACGGGCTGTCCTTCTGCGAGCGGTCAGGTTGGGGTGGCCCCGCCCCCATACGCGTGAGGGCGGGGCCTGAACGGGTGGTTAGTTCTTGCAGCCGCCGGGCGGGCAGTGCCGGGAGTTGTCGCAGCCGCCGGGCCGGCAACCGCCCGGGTCGTAGCCGTCGCCGCCGCTGCCACCCGAGGACGAGGAGCCGCCGCCGGTGGAGGTGCCGCCGCTGCTGTCGTCCCAGTCGCTGTCGTCTTCCTGCTCGTCGGGGACGCCGTCGTCATCGCCGTCGTGCTTCGGGCTGTCCGGGTCGTTTGCCGGATTCTTGTAGTGCGACGCGCCGTCCTCCGGCGGGCAGTTCTCCCCGGCCTTGACCGCTCCGACCGAGACGACCCGGTCCAGCGTGTCGCCGTCCGTGTTGATCGACTCACCCGCGGCCGGGCTCTGCGTGCACACCTTCCAACTGGCCCCCGGGTTGCGGTAGTCGTCGCTGTAGGCCGTGAGCCACTCGAAGTCGTCCTTGGCAACCCCGGCTGCCAGCATCGCCTTCCTCGCTGCGGCCACGGTCTTGCCCGTCACCTTGGGGAGACCCGGGATGTGCTTGCGGTCCACCTTCGGGCAGGTCGTTCCCTTCGGAACCGCCGACAAGGTGATTCCCTTCTTGAGCACGGTGACGAGCGACGTGCCCACCTTCGGATACTGGAAGCACACCTCCCACGAGCTGGTCGGCATGACATTCGCTCCAGTGGCGTTGGCCAGGACCGGCTCGACGGCCACCTCGTCGAACAGGCCGTAGATGTCGCTGTCGGCCTTTACGACGCTCTTGCCGGTGTAGTCGGGCAGGCTGTAGGGGTCGGTGGCGGTCTTCGACGGCTTCGGCTCCGGCTTGCCGTCGCTGTCGGTGTCGCTGCCGCAGCTGTTCGCGAGGAAAGCGATCACCACGATCCCGCCGATGATCGACGCCCACACCCGATCCTTCTTGTGCATCCTGGTGGGGTTGACGGTCAACTCGCAGTCCTTTCCGTGAGGTTCCCCGTGGCGGGCATCAACATCTTGTTGAACCGGAGTGTCGGCGTCTACCCCACTGGCCCCGGCGGATGTGAAGTAACAGTCATCAGCCGAACCTGCCGTTCGGCGTTGTCCCTGTTCATGTCCGCCAAGCTCCGTCAGGGCAACCGCCGGCGTAGCCGTCACAGCAGGCAGGCACAGGGCGACGGCGCTCTCACCCCGACTCGGCCGCGATACGCAAGGCGAGGACGACCTCCACGACGGGTGCGGGATGCTCGCCGGCAAGGACCTCACGGACCCTGGATGGCGGACACAGTGGTCGGTCCCCGGCCGCGACACCCGTCAGGAGCCCGCCTCCCCCGCCCGGCCGGCACGACTTGACCAGCTACCCGAGGAGTCCTCGTGCTCTGCCGTCGCGCGGGGGAACCGAGTACGAGGCTCTGCCCGTCAAGAGGCTCCTCGGCCAGGGATACGGCGCCGTGGTGACCGGCTATCAGCGCCTGGGACGCCCGGAGTCCACACCTGCATGAACCGCGAGGCGCCGGACCACGCCGTCCTGGACTGCCTCCGGGGCGGCCAGCGCCTGGACGCCGGGCCGCAACGCGCTGCCTCGAGGCACCGGGAAACGGGACATACCCTCCGCAGGAGGCGAGTTGGAACGGGAATGGGATTGGAATGGGATTGGAATGGGATCGGCGATTATGCCCAACTGCCCATACAGCAAGGCGTACTGACTTTCCGTCATCAGCCTCCGCATTCCTGGCGGAACCTCACCTCGAACCCTCACCTTTTCCCTCTCGGCATTGCCTGATCATGATGGGATGGACGGGCACCCCGGGGCGCCCGTGATCAGCCGGGACCGCTGGCAGGGAGTGCCGGAGAGGTACCTGAGGGAGAGCACGGGATGTTTGGTGGCAACATCGCGGTCGTCGGTGGCAGCATCGCGGGCTGCGCGACGGCCCTGGCAGCGTTACGGGGTGGCGCCGAGAAGGTCACCATCCTGGAGCGGGCCGCCGACCGGCTCCAGGAACGAGGGGTGGGCGTGAGCCTGCACCGGGACCGTTACGCCGAGTTGGAAGCCGCCGGGTATGTGGACGCCGACATGCCGTGGAGCCCGATCGACCAGCGCATCTGGACGATGCGTGACGGCGAGTCGGAACTCGGCCGGGCTGTCGGAGTGCAGGACGCCCCGTTCCGCGCGTACTCCTGGGGTTCGCTGTGGAGTGAGCTGCGCCGGCGAGTGCCCGCCGAGGTCGAGTACCGCTCCGGCGTGGGCATCGCGGCTGTGGAGGAGGACGCCGAGGGCGTGACGCTCGACTTCACCGCCGGCGGGCGGGAGCGCTTCGACGTCGTCATCGGCGCCGACGGTTACCGCTCCGTCGTCAGGGACACCATGTTCCCCGGCCTCCGGCCCACGTACGCGGGATACCTCGGCTGGCGCGGCGCCTCGCCGGGTGCGCCCGAGTGCGGCTCCTCGGACCTCGTCTGGACGGATCTGCGTACGGTGGTCTTCCCCGGCGGTCACTGCGTGATCTACCGAATACCGGACGGCGCGGGCGGCATGCGGGTCAACTGGGTGCTTTACACCACCCCGCCCGAGCACCTGGCGCTCCCACTGAATCTGCAGAGCCCCACCTCGCTGCCGCCGGGGAAGCTCAGCACCGAACTCGACGCGTTCGCACGGGATTTGGTGCGCAAGCACTTCCCGCCCTACTGGGCCGAGTGCGTGCTGCGCACCCCGCGCGAGGAGTCCTTCATCCAGCCCATCTACGACCTCGAGGTGCCGCACTACGCCCGCGGCCGACTCGCCCTCGCCGGGGACGCCGCCACCGTCGCCCGGCCGCACACCGGCGGCGGGGCGGTCAAGGCACTGCAGGATGCCCTGATCCTGGAGCAGGCCTGGCGGGCACATGACGACTGGGCGGCGGCCGGCGCGGCGTACGACGCCGGTCGGACCGCGCTTGGCGCCTCGATGGTCGACCTGGGCCGCACGTTCGGACAGGCCCAGGTCGTCGACACTCCGGACTGGGAGACCATGCGCACCTCGGACTTCGATGCCTGGTGGAAGGGGCAGATCGGCGGCCCGGAGCGCAACAGCGGCTTCGGCGGCCACGCACTCCAGAAGGACAGCCTGGAGAAGGACGGCCCGGAGAAGGACAGTCTGAAGAAGGGCAGTTGACCGTGCGGCGAGGCTGAGCGTAGGTGAGGACTAGGGCGCGCCACCGGGTGCCGGGCTCGACGCAGCCGGTGGCGCGGCCCGGTCACTCCGTGGGCGCCAGGGCGAGAGTCCGGTGCAGGGCGGCCGGATCGGCGCGGACCTCGTCGCCGTCGAACCGGGCAGCGACCGCACCCGAGGTGAGGACCGTGACCGTGTCCGCGCAGGCGCGGGCGAGTGCCGCGCTCGGCGACATGAGCAGCGAGGCGACTCCCTCGTCGGCGAGCGCACGGATCAGCTCCTGGATCTGCTCGACGATCACTGGCGCGAGGCCCTCCGTCGGCTCGTCGAGCAGCAGGACGCGCGGGCTGCCGAGCAGCGCCCTGGCCAGGGCCAGCATCTGCTGCTCGCCGCCGGAGAGTTGCGAGCCCCGGTTGGTCCGGCGCTCGGCGAGGCGGGGCAGCAGACCGAGGACCTGTTCCGGCGTCCAGGCGGTGCCCCGGCGTCCTGCCTTCGCGCGCGGCCGGTGGGCAAGGCGCAGGTGCTCGGCGACAGTCAGTCCGGCGAAGACCCGGCGGCCCTGCGGGACCAACCCGACGCCCGCACGGGCCACTTGGTGTGCCCGCCGGCCCGTCAGGTCGACGGCGTCCAGGCGGACCGTCCCCGAAGTGGGGCGCAGCAGCCCTGCGACGGTGTGGACGAGCGTGCTCTTGCCCGCTCCGTTGTGCCCGACGACGGCGTGCACGGTTCCGGGCGGCACCTCGAGGTCGACGCCGTGCAGCACGGTGCCGCCGTGGTAACCCGCGGTCAGCCCGCTGATGCGGAGCATGGGCCGCTCCCCTTTCCCCGGTGGTCAACTCCCCGTCCTGGGTGGTCGGTTGCCGTTCCCAGGTAGGCCTCGCGCACGTCCGGGTGGTTGAGGGCCACGTCGGTGGGGGCCGTGAGCAGGGCCTTGCCGTCCTTGAGCACGGTGACGGTGTCGGCCAGGTGCGTGACCACCCCGGTGTGGTGTTCGACGAGGAGCATGGCGACATCCCCGGAGAGCTGCCCGAGTACGTCGAGCAGCCGCCCGATGTCACGGTCGGTGAGTCCGGCGGCCGGCTCGTCGAGGAGCAGCAGGCGCGGGCGGCAGACCAGGGCCGCCGCGAGATCGAGCAGTCCGCGCCGGCCGTGCGACAGCTCGGAGGCCAGGCGGTGCGCCATGTCGCCCAGACCCACGGCCGCGAGCTGCTCGCGCGCGGCCGGGACACGGTCGCGCCGGGGGTGGTGGCTCCAGGCGGCCAGGACGATGTTGTCGAGCACCGTCAACTCTCCGATGACGGCGGGCTGTTGGAAACTCCGCGCGATTCCGTACCGCGCCCGGCGGGCAGGCCCGGTACGGGTGAGGTCGCGCCCGCCGAGCACGATCGTGCCGCGGTCGGGTCGTTCCGTGCCCGCGATCAGGTGGAGCAGGGTGGTCTTGCCCGCGCCGTTGGGTCCGATGACGGCGTGCCGGGCCCTGGCGGGCAGCCGCAGGCCGACACCGTCCAGTGCCGTCACGCTGCCGTACCGCCGGGTCAGCCCGTCCAGGACGAGAACCGGGGGCGAGGGGTCGCGGTCGGTCATGAGACGGTCTCCCGGGACGGGGCCGGGGCC
>NZ_JAAAHS010000449.1 GCF_009908195.1 Streptomyces boluensis
GGGTGCGGGGCGTGCTGGGCGTACGCGTCATGCCTTCAGTGCAGTTTCGGCAAGGTGACTTGTCAAGACGGCACGGGGCGCGAGGGCAGGGCAGCCGGGACAGCCAGGACAGCCCCGTGACCGGCGTCACACCGGAGCCCTGTCAGGAATCGGGGCGCCATCCCGTTCAAGGGGCACGCGAACGAGACAGGAGCAACGTCATGAAGCACCGCATCCTCGTACTGGGCGCCGGATACGCCGGGGCCTACGCCGCCGGGAACCTGGCTCGCCGGCTCTCCCCCGCCGACACCGAGATCACCGTCGTCAACGCCGTGCCCGAGTTCGTCGAGCGGATGCGGCTGCACCAGCTCGCGAGCGGCCAGGACCTCGAGGTCCGCAAGCTCACCGACGTCTTCGCGGGCACCGCCGTACGGCTGCGCCTGGCGCGGGTGACCGGTGTCGACCCGGAGCGCAGGACCGTCGCCGTCACCGACGAGGACGGCGCGGGTGAGCTCGTGTACGACACGCTTCTCTACGCGCTCGGCAGCTCCGTGGCCGACCACGGTGTTCCCGGTGTGGCCGAGCACGCCTACGACGTGACCGGCCGGTCCTCGGCGCTGCGGCTGCGCGAGCGCCTGGCCGGGCTCGGCGAGGGCGGCACCGTACTCGTCGTCGGTGAGGGCCTGACCGGCATCGAGACCGCCACGGAGCTGGCCGAGTCCCGGCCCGACCTCTCCGTCGCGCTCGCCGCCCGCGCCGAACTCGGCGCCTGGCTCACCCCGCAGGCCCGCCGTCACCTGCGCCGGGCCTTCGACCGGCTCGGCATCACCGTCCACGAGCACACCGACATCGCGGCCGTCGAGCCCGGCCGGGCGATCACCGCCGACGGCACGGCCGTCCCCGCCGAAGTGACCGTCTGGTCGGCCGGGTTCGCGGTGCACCCGATCGCGGCCACGAGTGGTCTGGAGGTCGCGGCGAACGGCCAGATCGTCGTCGACCGCACCATGCGCTCGGTCTCGCACCCGGACGTCTACGCGGCCGGGGACAGCGCGTACGCCATCGGCGACAACGGCCGTCCGCTGCCGATGTCCTGCGCCTCCGCCGGATTCACCAACATGCAGGCGACCTCCGCGATCGTCGCCCGCCTGACGGACAGCAAGGTCCCGACCGTCGGCCTGAAATACCTCGGCAACCACATCAGCCTCGGACGCCGGGACGCGATCTGCCAGGTGGTGGACGGTGAGGCCCGGGCGAAGTCCTGGTGGTTGGGCGGCAAGCCCGCCGTACGGGTCAAGTCCGGTGTACTGAAGGGGGCTTGGTTCGGAATCGCCCACCCGACCTTCGGCATGCCGAAGCGCAAGCGCCGCCTGACCACCACGGCGCCCGACGCGGCCGGTGTGAGGGTCACCGCCTAGGGTGTGCCGCATGGACAGTGCAGCCATCGATCGCTTCGAGGCCGGCCGGAGCCGGCTGGCCTCGCTCGCGTACCGCCTGCTCGGCTCCGCCGCCGACGCGGAGGACGCCGTGCAGGACACGTTCCTGCGCTGGCAGGCCGCCGACCGGGAGCTGATCGAGGTGCCGGAGGCGTGGCTGACCAAGGTCGTCACCAACCTCTGCCTCGACCGGCTCCGTTCGGCGCAGGTGCGGCACGAGCGTACGGCCGGTGCCTGGCTGCCCGAACCTCTGCTCGACGGCGACCCGATGCTCGGCCCGGCCGACACCTTCGAGCAGCGCGAATCGGTGTCCATGGCCGTACTGACCCTCATGGAGCGCCTCTCGCCGGTCGAACGGGCCGTGTACGTCCTGCGGGAGGCCTTCTCGTACCCCCACTCCGAGATCGCACAGATCCTCGACATCACCGAGTCCGCGAGCCAGCAGCACGCCCACCGGGCCCGGCGCCGGGTCACCGCCGAGCGCCGCGTCAGCACCGAGGTGGACCCCGCGTCCGCGCGCCGGATCGTCGAGGAGTTCCTCTCCGCCGCCACGTCGGGGCGCACCGACCGGCTTGTGGAGATGCTCACCGCCGACGCGGTCGCGGTCTCGGACGGCGCGGGACTCGCCAGGCGGCTGCTGCGGTACACGACGCGCGAGCGGATCGCCTCGTTCGTACGGGCCGGCCTCAAACCCACCGCGGCGAAGCGGCGGTTGGCCGGGGGCTCCCCCGCGTTCCACATCGCGCTGCTCAACGGCTCCCCCGCGGTCGTCGCGGTGGTGGAGGACCGGGTCGTGGGCGCCGTGGCGTTCGACATCAGCGACGGCAAGGTCGCTTCCCTGTACGGGATCGCCGCCGCGGACCGGCTCACGCGACTGACCGAGGCCTGGCGGCAGTACGAGCCGGAGGGGCCCGTCGTCGACGCGTGGTGACCGGACCTGACCCGAGCCCTCGGTGCGCCTCGGTGCCTAGACTCCGGCCATGACCAGGACCGACCGCGTCAGCAGGCTGATCGCCGCGTCACCGGCCGCCGTGTACGGCGCGCTCCTCGACCGCGCGGCACTGGAGGCCTGGCTGCCGCCGGACGACATGAGCGGCCGGATCGAGCGCTGGGACCCCCGTCCCGGTGGCGGGTTCCGGATGGTGCTCACGTACCTCGACCCGACCGGCAGCCCCGGCAAGACATCGGAGGCCACGGACGTAGTCGAGGTCGGGTTCGTCGACCTGGTGGAGCCTGAACTCGTGGTGCAGCAGGCCGAGTTCGAGGCGGACGACCCGGCGTACGCGGGCACCATGACGATGACGTGGAACCTGACCGGCACCGGCCACGGCACCGAGGTCACCGTGACCGCCACCGGCGTACCGCCCGGGATCGGGCAGGCCGACCACGAGGCGGGGATCGCGTCCTCGCTGGCGCATCTGGCCGCATACGTGGAAGCGGCGCACTAGGGAGCGTCTTCCTGGGCGGGGACCATGGACCTTTGCGCGCCGGACCGCTATCCATGCGCGCATGACGGACTCCGCGCTTCCCGGCCTGCCCGCTCCTCCCCCGCTGGGCGCCGGCGCCCTGCCGCCCGGTACGTACGACGGCTCCGTGGTCCTCGTGACCGGTGGCGGCACCGGGCTCGGCAAGGCGGTCGCGGCCGAATTCGCCCGGCTCGGCGCCGACCTGGTGATCGCGAGCCGCAAGCAGGAGCACCTGAGCTCCGCCGAGGCCGAACTCGGCGCCCTGGGCGGCAAAGTGACGACCTGTCAGTGCGACATCCGGGACCCGGAGGCCGTAGCCGGAGTCTTCGACCGGGCCGAGTCGACGCTCGGACTCCCGGACGTGCTGATCAACAACGCGGCCGCGAACTTCCCGGTGCCCGCCGAGGACATGTCACCGAACGCCTGGCGCACCGTCGTGGACATCACGCTCAACGGCACGTTCTACATGACCCGCGAGTTCGGCCGCCGCCACCTGGCCGCCGGGGCCCCGGGGTCGGTCGTGAACGTCGGCGCGTCCTACGCCTGGACGGGCGGCCCCGGCTTCGCGCACAGCGCGGCGGCCAAGGCGGGCGTGAAGAACCTGGTGGAGACGCTCGCCGTGGAGTGGGGCCCGTACGGACTACGGGTGAACGGGCTCGTGCCGGGCCTGATGCCGCACACCGACATGACCGACGACATCCGGGCGGGCCTGGAGCAGGCACGCGACGACCGGGACGCGCGACAACCGGCCCTACGCGTGGGCGCGCCCCGCGAGTTGGGCTGGGCCGCCACCTTCCTGGCCTCGCCGTACGCGCGCTTCATCTCCGGTCACACCCTGGTCGTGGACGGCGCGAACTGGCAGCGCCGGGACGCGGTGGGGGCACCGGTGGTGCCGGTGCGGGAGCAGTTGGGGCGGGGGGATTTCAGGCTGTGAGGGGCGACCGGCGCGCGGGACACCGGGTACCCCCTGCCCTATGTCCCGTCGAACCGCGCCTCCCGCCGCTCCGCCTTGGCCGCGTACCCCTCGCGTGCGTCCTGCGAGGTGAGGGTGATCGCGGCGGACATGGCGGTGTGGTCGAGGGCGGTGGTGAGGCCCGCGTCCGCGAAGGTGTCGATGTCGCGTTTGATGGCCTGCACGGCGAGCGGGGCGTTGGCCGCGATCTCGGTGGCCGTGGCGAGGGCGACCTTCGCCAACTCCTCGGTGGGTACGGTCTGTTGGACGAGGTGCAGGCGTTCCGCCGCGGTAGCGTCGATACGGCGGCCGGTGAGGGCGAGGAGTTTGGCCCAGCCCGCGCCCGCCTCACGGGCGATGCGCAGGTCTCCGCCCGCGTCGACGGCGACGCCGAGCTGCGCCTCGGGCAGCGCGAACACTGCGTCGTCCGCAGCGATCCGGACGTCCGCCATCAGCGCCAGCTCGAAGCCGAAGCCCAGGCAGTAGCCCTGCACGGCGGCCACGATCGGCTGCGGAAGACCGGCGAAGTCGGCGAAGCGCCGGTGCACCCAGCGGATGCCCTCGTAGTAGTTGCGGGTGCGTTCGGCCGGGGAGCGGCCGGTGATGGCGCCGCCCGGCGCGGTGACGTCGATGCCCGCGCAGAACGCCCGGCCCTCGGCCCGCAGCAGGACCACCCTGACGGAGTCGTCGAAGCGGATCCGGTCGGCCATGATGCCGAGTTGGCGGGTGGACTCCCAGCTCCAGCCGTTGAGTTGGCGGGGGCGGCAGAGGGTGAGGTGGCCGATGCCGTCGGCCACATGCAGGCGCAGCCGTTCCTCACCCTCCGGGATGTCCGTGCCGATGGTGTCGATCACGCCGCCCCCTGCCCCTGCCGTACGCCCACCGGTTCCTGACGGGTTGTCAGGCGGGGCGGGTGGTCAGGGTAGCGGCCGGGGCTCAGCGGTTGAAGACCTCGAACGCGACGGACGGGCGGCCGCCGAAGCGGTCGGAGGCCATCGACGTGGAGAAGTTCAGGACCTCGCGTGCGTACTCCTCCGGGTCCTTGTCCGTGAGCGCCTCGATGTACACGCGGTGCTCCAGGAGCGAGCGCACGCCCCGCTCGAATCCGGAGCTGACCTCGACGGCGTGGGTGGCGGCGTCCGAGCCGGCGATGGCGGACCAGCGCACCCCGTTCCACGGTTCGAGGCCCTTCTCGGCCAGCTCGGGGAAGATCCACCGGTTGCCCGCGTCGCCCACCGCGTCGAGGGCGGCGCGGCCCACGGCGACATGGTCGGGGGTGTTCCAGAAGGTGCCGGCGCCCCAGCTCTCCCGGTGGTTGAGGGTGATGACGAGTTCGGGCCGGTGGCGCCGGACGGCCGCCGCGATGTCGCGGCGCAGGGCGGTGCCGTACTCGATGACGCCGTCGCGGTGGTGGAGGAACTCGACCTTCGTCACGCCCACCACGGCGGCGCTGGCTCGCTGCTCGCGCTCGCGCAGTTGCGCGCACTCGGCGGGCGGGAGGGTGTCGATGCCCGCTTCGCCGCGGCTGGCGAGCAGATACGTCACGTCCCGGCCGCCGTCCGTCCACTGGGCGATGGCTGCGGCGCAGCCGTACTCCAGGTCGTCGGGGTGGGCGACGACAGCGAGGGCGCGCTGCCAGTCCTCGGGCATGGGCTTCAGCTGATCGGTCATACGGGGAGGTTATGCGGGGCTGGTGGGGGTGGTGG
>NZ_JAAAHS010000045.1 GCF_009908195.1 Streptomyces boluensis
CCCCACAACTCGCAACCCCGCAACCCCGCAACCCAGCCTCAGCGAAGCCATAGCGAGACCTCAGGGCAGCTCGATCCCCAAGTCCCACCCCTCGTGCGCCCGTGTGCACAAGCAGTCCCGCTCGGCGGTCGCGGGCAGCGCGGCCACCGCGTCGAACAGCACGTCCCGCAACCGTGCGACGTTCTCGCCGAAGACCTTCAGAACCTCGGCGTGCGAGACACCCTCACCGGCCTCGGCTCCCGCGTCCAGGTCGGTCACCAGCGACAACGACGTGTAGCAGAGCCGCAGTTCGCGGGCGAGCACCGCCTCGGGGTGGCCGGTCATGCCGACCACGGACCAGCCCGCGGCCGCGTGCCACCGCGACTCGGCACGGGTGGAGAAGCGCGGCCCCTCCACGACCACCATGGTGCCGCCGTCGACGGCCGCCCAGTCCCGTGCCCGCGCCGCCTTCAGCGCGGTCCTGCGACCCTCGGGGCAGTAGGGGTCGGCGAACGTCGTGTGCACCACGTTCGGCACGCTGCCGTCGGGCAACGGCACGCCGTCGAAGTACGTCTGCGCGCGGCTCTTAGTACGGTCGACGAGCTGATCGGGCACCAGCAGCGTCCCCGGCCCGTACTCGGCGCGCAGCCCACCCACCGCGCACGGCCCGAGCACCTGGCGCACGCCGACGGAGCGCAACGCCCAGAGATTGGCGCGGTAGTTGATGCGGTGCGGTGGCAGGTGGTGGCCGCGGCCGTGGCGGGGCAGGAAGGCCACCTTCCGGCCGGCGATCTCGCCGAGGAACAGGGAGTCGCTCGGGTCGCCGTAAGGGGTGCTCACCTGGATCTCGGTGACGTCGTCGAGGAACGAGTAGAAGCCCGAGCCGCCGATCACACCTATGTCCGCGGTGGCCGCTGCGGCACCGTCATGTCCGTTAGCCATGCGCAGCAGCGTAGTGGAGCGGCACCGCGTCCCGGGGGCCCTGTGGATCGTCCGCGGCGCACGCCGAAGGCCCCGCTGCCGTACGACAGCGGGGCCTTCGAGAAGTGTGGTGCGCGCGGAGCGTCAGGCCGCGGAGCTGCTGCTTCCGGAGGAAGAGGACGAGGAGGACGACGACCCGGCCGTGGAGCTGCTCGAGGAGCTCGACGAAGACGAGGACGAGGTCGAAGACCCGGCGGACGACGTCGAGGTCGACGCTGCGGGCTTCGACGCCGACGAAGCGGGCGTGCTGCTCGACGACGAGTTGCGGCTGTCATTGCGGTAGAAGCCGGAACCCTTGAAGACGATGCCGACCGCCGAGAACACCTTCTTGAGGCGTCCGCTGCAGGTGGGGCACTCGGTCAGGGCGTCGTCGGTGAACTTCTGCACCGCCTCGAGGCCCTCGCCGCACTCGGTGCACTGGTACTGATAGGTCGGCACTTGCTTCCTCCTGGCACTCTCACTCGATGAGTGCTAACGACGGTCCATAGTGACGTATTCCTCGGGATCAGTCCACTGTCACCGGCGAGCGGTGACCGACGCCACGCGCGACGGTGCGACTTTTGAGGGTCGGTACGAGCCGGGAGCGCAGCGCCACGATGGTCACCAGGGCGAGCACCGTGCCGCCCATCGGGACCAGGAATCCGGCACTGGCGCCATGGGCGTCGGCAAGGCGTCCGGAGAGCGTCACAGCGGCGGCCTGGCCGAGCGCCACCGCACCCGTGAGCAGGGTGAACGCCTCGGTCCGCGCCGACGTCGGAACCAGCGCCTCGACCAGCGTGAAGCCGGTGATCAGGGCGGGTGCGATGGACATGCCGACGAGCAGGCCGAGCACCGCGAACAGGGCCACGGAGTGCACCGTCCACAGCAGGGAGGCGGTGATCGCCAGAGCGGTGTAGCCGAGGATCAGGCGGCGGCGCGGGCCGACCTTCCAGGCGATGGCACCGCAGGCGACACCGGCGAGCATGTTGCCGGCGGCGAAGATGCCGTAGAGGAGGCCGTTGACGCCGGGCTGACCGGCCTCCGCGGCGAAGGCGGTGAGGGAGACCTGCATGCCGCCGAAGACCGAGCCGATGCCGAGGAACGCGACGGCGAGCACCCGCGCACCGGGAATGGAGAACGCCGAAACGTGCTCCACGCGCGCGTGCCCGGCGAGTGCCCCGTGCGGCACGGGCTGGGTGTCGCGCTGAGCGGCGAACAGGAGGCCGCCCGCCAGCGTCAGTACGGCCTGGGTGGCGAGGCCGGCGCCCGGGTGCACCCAGGTGCACAGCGCGGTCGCGAGGACCGGGCCGACGACGAAGGTGAGCTCGTCGGTGACGGACTCGAAGGCGGCGGCCGTGGGCGTGAGCGCGCGCCGCTCCGGGTGGTCGAGGACGGCGGCCCAGCGGGCCCGCACCATCGGCCCGACCTGCGGCACCGAGGCGCCGACGGGCACCGCGGCGACGAAAAGGGCCCACAAGGGTGCGTCGGCGAGCGCGAGAGCGGCGAGTGCGATCACCGAGACGGCGTTCACGAGGACGCCGGGGATCAGCACGGCGGCCTGGCCGAAGCGGTCGGCGAGCTTGCCGTTCTGGGGCGCGAACAGCGCCATGGCGACGCCCGCGACCGCGGCGACGGCGCCGGCGCTGCCGAACGATCCGGTGGTGTGCTGAACCAGCAGGACGATGGACATGGTGAGCATCGCGAAGGGCTGGCGGGCGGCGAAGCCGGGCAGGACGAAAGAGAGTGCGCGGGGTGTGCGCAGGAGCTGCCCGTACCCAGGTCGGGTGGTCGGGTTGACCGCGGATTCCACGGTCCTTGCCTTTCTGCTGCCTGGTGGCGTGCCCGTGTGACGTCGCCGAGAGCTGTCCTCTTGCGCAGAAGAACGTCGGTGATACCCGGCCCACTGCGAGGGACCGCGGCCGCCGTGCGGTCGCGCCAGCTCTGCATCAGACAGAGGTGGTTCGATTCGTTGTGCCTTGATTGTACGGGGAAACGGCCGCTTACGCCTCCGAATAGGAAGGTTGCGCAGCTCACTACCTGTGATTAGCGGGACGCCATCACGGCACCCAGGGAGTTGCCCCGCGGCGGCGCGTTCAGGAGGCCGATCTGCCGCCGGTGCCGAGCCAGCCGGCCAGCTTGCCCCCCTGTCCGACCGAGCGCAGCCGCTGCTCGGCCGCGTCCCGTACCGGATCGGTCGCGACGACGAGCAGCTCGTCGCCGTGGCGCAGCACCGTGGTCGGCGACGGCACGAAGGACTTCTCGTCGCGTACGACCAGGGTGACGGCGGCGCCCGCGGGCAGCCTCAGCTCGCCCACCTCGACGCCGTGCATCTTGGACTTCTCGGGAATCGCCACCGAGAGAAGGTGCCCGCGCAGCCGCTCCAGAGGGGCGGATTCCACGCCCAGGTCGGCCGCCTCGTCGGCCCTGCCGAGGCCGAGCGCCTTGGCGAGCCAGGGCAGCGTGGGGCCCTGGATGAGGGTGTAGACGACCACCAGGACGAAGACGATGTTGAAGATCCGCTCACTGCCCGCGACGCCCGTCACCATGGGGATGGTCGCCAGGATGATGGGCACCGCTCCGCGCAGGCCGGCCCAGGACATCAGGGCCTTCTCCTGCCAGGGCATCCGGAACGGCAGCAGGCTGACGAACACTTCGACGGGACGCGCGACGACGGTCAGGATCAGGCCGATCAGGATGGCGGGCCAGATGTCGTCGAGCAGGTTGTGCGGCGTGACGAGCAGTCCGAGCAGGACGAACATGCCGATCTGCGCGATCCAGCCGAGCCCGTCCGCGAACCCGCGGGTGGCGGGCCAGTGCGGCAGCTTGGCGTTGCCGAGCACCATGGAGGCCAGGTAGACGGCGAGGAATCCACTGCCGTGGGCGAGGGCGCCGGCCGCGTACGCGGTCACGGCGATGGCCATCACGGCGATCGGGTAGAGACCGGAGGCGGGCAGCGCGACGTGCCGCATCCCGAACGAGCCGAGCCAGCCCACCGCGAGGCCGATGGCGGCGCCGATGGCGAGCTCCAGGGCGATCTTGCCGACCAGCACGTACCAGTCGTCGATCGGTCCCGCAGTGGAGAAGGCGACCACGAGGATCACCACGGGGGCGTCGTTGAAGCCGGATTCCGCTTCGAGCACGCCCGTCACGCGCGAGGGCAGCGGCACCTTGCGCAGCACGGAGAAGACCGCGGCGGCGTCGGTGGAGGAGACGACTGCGCCGATGATGAGCGCCTGCCGCCACTCGAGGCCGACGAGGTAGTGCGCCCCGGCCGCCGTGATGCCCACGCTCACCGCGACACCGAGCAGCGACAGGACGACTGCCGCCGGCAACGCGGGTTTGATCTCCTTCCACTTGGTGCCCAGGCCACCTTCGGCCAGGATCACGACAAGTGCGGCGTACCCGATGACCTGGGTCAACTCGGCGTTGTCGAACACGACGTTGCCGAATCCGTCCTGGCCTATCGCTACCCCGATCCCCAGGTACAGGAGCAGGCTCGGCAGGCCGCTGCGCGAGGAGATGCGCACGGCTGCGACCGCGATGAGCAGGACGACGGAGCAGACGAGGAGGAGCTCGTTGAGCTGATGGACAGTCAGTGGCCGTTCCTTCCGGAAGCGCGGACTCGGCGCGGGCGAGAGGTACTTCGTTACCTTACCTAATCGTTTACGCTTCCTTGACGATGGCCGCTATACCAGACGGTGGCCGCT
This sequence comes from Streptomyces boluensis, assembly GCF_009908195.1. Lineage (GTDB taxonomy): Bacteria > Actinomycetota > Actinomycetes > Streptomycetales > Streptomycetaceae > Streptomyces > Streptomyces boluensis. Next base: position 4,647 of record NZ_JAAAHS010000045.1, read on the forward strand.
ATACCAGAGGGCGCCGCGGGAGCCTGAGTTATCCACACCCCGGTTCCAGAGATATCCACACCGCGTCAATTGCCGTCATGCCCTCGTCCTATGGTTGCTCCCAGCACTTCAAGGACCGCAGAGCCCGCCCGGCCGCCCACGCCGCTCGAAGGACAGCAAGGACAGCGATGCCCGCCAATGAAAGCGCCTCTTCCGGCCAGAAGACCGGTAAGAAGAAGGGGCGACGTGCCCGCCTCGTCGTGATCGCTCTGGTCCTGGCCGTCGTCGCGGGCGTGGCCTTCGGCGCGTACTGGAGCGTCAGTACGGTGCGTGCCTCGCTGCCGCAGACCAAGGGCTCGACGAAGCTCGACGGTCTCGCAGGACCGGTCGACGTGCGCCGCGACGCCGCGGGAGTCCCGCAGGTGTACGCGTCCTCCGACGAGGACCTGTTCATGGCCCAGGGCTATGTGCAGGCGCAGGACCGCTTCTGGGAGATGGACGTACGCCGTCACATGACCTCCGGTCGGCTCTCCGAGATGTTCGGCAAGAGCCAGGTCGAGACCGATGAATTCCTGCGCACCCTCGGCTGGCACCACGTCGCGCAGCAGGAGTACGACACCAAACTGACCCCGGAGACCAAGAAGTACCTCCAGGCGTACGCCAAGGGGGTCAACGCCTACCTGGCAGGCAAGGACGGCAAGGACGTCTCCGTCGAGTACGCGGCGCTCGGCTTCACCAACGACTACAAGATCGAGAAGTGGTCGCCGGTCGACTCGGTGGCCTGGCTCAAGGCGATGGCCTGGGACCTGCGCGGCAACATGCAGGACGAGATCGACCGCGCCCTGATGAACAGCCGCCTCGGCCCGCAGCAGATCCAGGACCTGTACCCCGAGTACCCGTACGACCTGCACAAGCCGATCGTCGAAGAGGGCGCGCTGCCCGCCGGCGGCAAGGCGTACGACCCCAAGGGCACCGCGGTGCAGGGGCAGTCGGGCGCGGGCGCGGGAACCGGGACAGGTACGGGCACAGGCATAGGCGCGGGAACCGGCACCGGGGCCGGTGACGGGCTCGCGGCCGGCGGGAGCACGTCGGGCGGGGTGACGACGCAGCTCTCCGGACTGTCCGACGCCCTCGACAAGCTGCCCGACGCGATCGGCCCGAACGGCAACGGCATCGGATCCAACTCCTGGGTGGTCTCCGGCGACCACACCACCACCGGCAAGCCGCTGCTCGCCAACGACCCGCACCTCGCGCCCCAGTTGCCGTCGATCTGGTACCAGATGGGCCTGCACTGCCGCAGCGTCTCGGACAAGTGTCAGTACGACGTGTCCGGTTACACCTTCTCCGGCATGCCGGGCGTGATCATCGGCCACAACCAGGACGTCGCCTGGGGCATGACCAACCTCGGCGCCGACGTCACCGACCTGTACCTGGAGAAGATCCAGGGCGCCGGTTACCAGTACGGCGGCAAGGTCGAGCCGTTCAAGACCCGCAAGGAGACCATCAAGGTCGCGGGCGGCGCCGACAAGGACATCGTGGTGCGCCGGACCAACAACGGCCCGGTGGTGTCCGACCGCAACGACGAGCTGGGCAAGGTCGGCCAGGAAGCCCCGGTGGGCAGCTCCGCCCCCGACCGGGCCGACGGGTACGCGGTCTCGCTGCGCTGGACCGCGCTGTCCCCCGGCAAGTCCATGGACGCCGTCTTCGCGCTCAACAGGGCGAAGGACTTCAAGGACTTCCGCAAGGCCGCGGCCGACTTCGAGGTCCCCTCGCAGAACCTCATCTACGCCGACACCGAGGGCAACATCGGCTACCAGGCGCCCGGAAGGATCCCCACGCGCGCGAAGGGGCACAACGGCACGCTCCCGGCGCCCGGCTGGGACCCCGCGTACCGCTGGACCGGCTACATCCCGCAGAGCGCCCTGCCGTACGAGTACAACCCCGAGCGCGGGTACATCGTCACCGCCAACCAGGCCGTGATCGACGCCAAGAAGTACCCGTACAAGCTCACCGAGGACTGGGGTTACGGCGCCCGGAGCCAGCGCATCAACGACCTCGTCGAGTCGAAGCTGAAGAACGGCGGCAAGATCTCGACCGAGGACATGCGCACCATGCAGCTGGACAACAGCAGTGAGATCGCCAAGATGCTCACGCCCAAGCTGCTCAAGATCGATGTGTCGGACCCGTACGTCCGCGAGGCCCAGCAGCTCCTCGAGGGCTGGGACTACACCCAGGACGCCGACTCGGCGGCCGCCGCGTACTTCAACGCGGTCTGGCGCAACGTCCTCAAGCTGTCCTTCGGCAACAAGCTGCCCAAGGAGCTGCGGGTCAAGGGCTCCTGCATCAGCGTGCCGCCGGCCGACAAGACCGGCCCGGTGGACGACCCGGACGAGCGGGTGCGCGAGTGCGGCGAGCGGGACGCGGACGCGGCCCAGCCGGACGGCGGCGACCGCTGGTTCGAGGTGGTGCGCGGCATCCTCGACGACGAGGACAACGAGTGGTGGCACTCGCCCTCCACGCGTACGGACTCCGAGACCAAGACCCGTGACCAGCTCTTCGCGCGTGCCATGGAGGACGCCCGCTGGGAGCTGACCGCGAAGCTCGGCAAGGACATCGACACCTGGAGCTGGGGCCGGCTGCACCGCCTGACCCTGGAGAACCAGACCATCGGTACCGAGGGTCCCGGTTTCATGCAGTGGCTGCTCAACCGCGGCCCCTGGGACCTGGGCGGCGGCGAGGCCGCGGTCAACGCCACCGGCTGGAACGCGGCGGGCGGTTACGACGTGATCTGGGTGCCGTCGATGCGGATGGTGGTCAACCTCGACGACTTCGACAAGTCGAAGTGGATCAACCTGACCGGTGCGTCGGGGCACGCGTACAGCCCCAACTACACCGACCAGACCGAGAAGTGGGTCAAGGGCGAGCTGCTCGACTGGCCCTACTCGGAGAAGGCGGTCGACTCGGCCTCCGAGAACGACCTGGTGCTCAGGCCGTAAGGCGCCAGGGCCGGAAAGCGCTCAGGCCAGAGCGTGCTCAGGCCGTGAAGCGCCGGACGCCGCTGGGCGTCACCACCGCGTGCACGGGGTGGTCGTGCGGTTCCTCCGGGACCCGCGCGACCACCTCGTTGTCGTAGAGGAGCACCACCAGAGGCGGCTCCACGCGCGCGTGGACGAGCCGGGCCAGCACCCGGTCGTAGCTGCCGCCGCCCCGGCCCAGGCGCAGCCCGCGGTCGTCCACGGCGAGGCCGGGCAGCAGCACCGCGTCCGCGCCCAGGACGGCGTCCGGGCCGAGCCGGGGCCCGTCCGGCTCCAGGAGCCCGCGTCCGGCGCGCAGCAGGTGCTCAGGGCCCGTGTAGGCGGCCCAGTCGAGGTCGTTGTCCGGCAGGAGTACCGGCAGCAGCACACGCACCCCGCGCGCGTGCAGGGTGTCCAGGAGCACACGCGTGCCGGGTTCGCGGCCGATCGAGACGTAGGCCGCGACGGTGTGGGCGCCCGCCAGCTCCTCGAGTTCCAGTGCCCGGCGGGCGAGAACCGCGGCCGCCTCCTGCGCGTCATCTGTTGTCAACCGGCGCCTCGCTTCCAGGAGTTCTCCCCGCAACGTCGCCTTGGCAGCCTTGCCGCTCGTGTCCGCGCACACAGCCAGCTCACAAACCTCTCTTAACCAGCGCTAAGTGCATCAATTAACCGGACGCACATGTTCCGCACATTCGCACCAGTTATGGTGCTGGGCATGACTGAGTCGCACCCCACGATCACCAAGGCTGTCATCCCAGCAGCAGGCCTCGGCACGCGCTTCCTTCCGGCCACCAAGGCCACCCCGAAGGAGATGCTGCCGGTCGTCGACAAGCCGGCGATCCAGTACGTGGTCGAGGAGGCCGTGGCCGCCGGTCTGTCCGACGTTCTCATGGTCACGGGCCGCAACAAGCGCCCCCTCGAGGACCACTTCGACCGTAACTACGAGCTGGAAGAGGTCCTCGTCCGCAAGGGCGACCAGGGCCGCCTCGCCAAGGTCCAGGAGTCCAGCGACCTGGCCACCATGCACTATGTCCGCCAGGGCGACCCCAGGGGCCTCGGCCACGCGGTCCTGTGCGCCGCCCCGCACGTCGGCAACGAACCCTTCGCGGTCCTCCTCGGCGACGACCTGATCGACGCCCGCGACCCGCTCCTGCAGCGCATGGTCGACATCCAGGCCCGCGAGGGCGGCAGCGTCATCGCGCTCATGGAGGTCGACCCGGCGCAGATCAACATGTACGGCTGCGCCGCCGTGGACCCCACCGGTGAGGGCGATGTGGTCAAGGTCACCGGCCTGGTCGAGAAGCCGGAGCCGGCCGACGCCCCCAGCAACCTCGCGATCATCGGCCGGTACGTCCTGGATCCCGCCGTCTTCGACGTACTGCGCAAGACCGAGCCGGGCCGCGGCGGCGAGATCCAGCTGACCGACGCGCTTCAGCAGTTGGCCGCGGACGAGAAGATCGGCGGCCCGGTGCACGGCGTCGTCTTCAAGGGCCGCCGCTATGACACCGGCGACCGCGGCGACTATCTGCGTGCCATTGTCAGACTCGCGTGCGAACGTGAAGACCTGGGCCCGGACTTCCGCGCCTGGCTTCGTAGTTACGTCACCGAGGAGATGTAGCACCTTGAGCAGCAGCACGACGGCGGCCGCCACCGGCCAGGCCCACCTCTGGTCGGTGGACGAGCACTTGGAGGACATTCTCGGCGCGGTCCACCCGCTCGAGCCGATCGAGCTGCAGCTCCTCGACGCCCAGGGCTGCGTCCTGGTCGAGGACGTCACGGTGCCCGTCTCGCTCCCGCCCTTCGACAACAGCTCGATGGACGGGTACGCGATCCGTACCGCCGATGTCGCCGGTGCCACCGAGGAGTTCCCCGCCGTCCTCGAGGTCATCGGCGACGTGGCGGCGGGCAGCGCCGGTGAGCTGACCGTCGGCCCCGGCCAGGCGGCACGCATCATGACCGGCGCCCCGCTGCCTCCCGGCGCCGAGGCCGTCGTGCCTGTGGAGTGGACCGACGGTGGCCTGGGCGAGGGCCCCGTCGGCACCATGAACCCGCACAGCAGCTCGCCCGAGGGCGCCACCGGCGAGGTCCGCGTGCACCGCCCCGCCGGGAACCGAGCCCACGTGCGCGCACGTGGCAGCGACGTCCAGGCCGGGGAGCGCGCCCTGGACGCGGGCACCGTCCTCGGCCCGCCGCAGATCGCGCTGCTCGCCTCCATCGGCCGCAGCAGCGTCAAGGTGCGCCCGCGCCCGCGCGTGGTCGTGCTCTCCACCGGCAGCGAACTGACCCAGCCCGGCGAGGAGTTGGCCGAGGGCCGGATCTACGACTCCAACAGCTTCGCGCTGACCGCCGCCGCGCGGGACGCCGGAGCCATCGCCTACCGCGTCGGCGCGGTCGCCGACGACGCGGAGACCCTCCGGTCCACCATCGAGGACCAGCTGATCCGCGCGGACCTCCTGGTCACCACGGGCGGCGTCAGCGTCGGGGCGTACGACGTGGTGAAGGAGGCCCTCCAGGGGGTCGGCACCTGGGAGGAGGGCGCCGAGTCGGGCAGCGGCGTCGAGTTCCGCAAGCTCGCCATGCAGCCCGGCAAGCCCCAGGGCTTCGGCGCCATCGGCCCCGACCACACCCCGCTCCTCGCCCTGCCCGGCAACCCGGTCAGTTCGTACGTCTCCTTCGAGCTCTTTGTACGCCCCGCGATCCGCGCCCTGATGGGGCTCAAGGACGTCAGCCGGCCCACGCTCCGGGCCGGTCTGAGCGCCGAGAAGCCGCTGTCCTCGCCGTCCGGCAAGCGCCAGTTCCTGCGCGGGCGGTACGACGGGGAGGCCGGTACGGTCACCCCCGTGGGCGGCGCCGGCTCCCACCTGATCGCGGCGCTCGCCCACGCCGACGCCCTGATCGTCGTCCCCGAGAACACCACCGAGGTCACCCCCGGCACCGAGGTGGACGTGGTCCTCCTCGGCTGAGCCCGGCCCGGTGCGGGTACCGTGTCTGCCCACACGAGGCCCACCACGGCCCCGCACGAGCCCCGACCGGGAGCGCACAGCACATGAGTACGCAGGACCGACTGACGCACATCGACGCGGCGGGCGCCGCCCGCATGGTCGACGTATCGGAGAAGGACGTCACCGCGCGCACCGCGCGCGCGAGCGGCCGGGTCCTGGTCTCGCCGCGCGTGATCGAGCTTCTGCGGGGCGAGGGCGTCCCCAAGGGTGACGCGCTCGCCACCGCCCGGATCGCCGGGATCATGGGCGCCAAGCGCACCCCCGACCTGATCCCGCTCTGCCACCCGCTCGCGGTGTCCGGCGTGAAGCTGGACCTGACGGTCGCCGACGACGCGGTGGAGATCCTCGCCACGGTGAAGACGACGGACCGCACGGGCGTCGAGATGGAGGCCCTGACCGCCGTCAGCGTCGCCGCACTCACGGTGATCGACATGGTGAAGGCGGTCGACAAGGGCGCCGTCATCACCGACGTCCGCGTCGAGCAGAAGACCGGCGGCAAGTCCGGGGACTGGAGCCGCTCGTGAGGGCCCTCGTCGTCACCGCGTCCAACCGCGCCTCGGCCGGCGTCTACCCGGACAAGGGCGGACCGGTCCTGGCCGAAGGGCTGCGCGGCCTCGGCTTCGAGGTCGAGGGGCCGCAGGTCGTGCCCGACGGCGACCCGGTCGAGCAGGCGCTGCGCGCGGGAGTCGACGCGGGGTACGCCGTCATCCTCACCACCGGCGGCACCGGCCTCTCGCCCACCGACCGGACCCCCGAGGCCACCCGCCGCGTGATCGACTTCGAGGTGCCCGGAATCGCCGAGTCCATCCGGGCGTTCGGCCGGGACAAGGTGCCCACCGCGGCCCTCTCCCGAGGGCTCGCCGGGATCGCGGGCGGCACGCTGATCGTGAACCTGCCGGGCTCCACCGGGGGCGTACGCGACGGACTCGCCGTACTGGAACGGATCCTGGTGCACGCCGTCGACCAGATCCGCGGCGGTGACCACCCCAGACCTGACGCCCCACCCGGCACCGGACCCACGGGGAGCCCGAGCTGAACAGCCGCCCTTCCTGGCCTGTGGAACTGGCGGACGGCGACATCGTCCTCCGCCCGATAAAGCTGCGCGACCAGCGTGCCTGGCGTGAGGTCAACCGCCGCAACCGCGACTGGCTGCGCCGCTGGGAGGCCACGATCCCGCCGCCCGGCCCCGGCGGCCCGATCACGCACCGTCCGACGTACCGGCAGATGGTGCGGCACCTGCGTTCCGAGGCCAACGCGGGCCGGATGCTGCCCTTCGTGATCGAGTACCAGGGGCGCCTGGTGGGCCAGTTGACGGTCGCCGGGATCACCTGGGGCTCGATGTGCTCGGGCCATGTCGGCTATTGGGTCGACGAGTCGGTGGCCGGTCGCGGAGTGATGCCGACCGCGGTCGCGCTCGTCGTGGACCACTGCTTCCGCACCGTCGGGCTGCACCGCATCGAAGTCTGCATTCGTCCCGAGAACACCCCCAGCCGACGGGTCGTGGAGAAACTCGGATTCCGTGGCGAGGGGCTGCGTCCGCGCTATCTCCACATCGACGGTGCGTGGCGGGACCACCTGGTGTTCGCGCTCACCGCGGAAGAGGTGCCCGAAGGACTGCTCCACCGCTGGCACCAGGAGCGTTCCCAAATAAAATAAGTGTTCGAAAATGAACGCTGATTGACCACGAATATGCCTCCGGTGCCTCTGGGTGTCCTGGTCTCGAAGCCTGCTGATCGGATCAGTCACAAAAAAAGTTCGAGATATCAGGCAGATCGTGCGACACACCGGCTGAATTGGCAGATGGCCTCATGCAAACCCCTCTACCGTGTGAGGCGTGAGCAGCAGCGGCCTCATCTATGCAGTCATCGTCGGGGCCTGGGCCGCCTATTTGGTGCCGATGTGGCTCCGTAGGCAGGACGAGCTGAACGAAGCCCGTCCGACGGAACGCTTCAGCACCGCCATCCGCCTGCTTTCCGGACGGGCGGGGATGGAGCGTCGGTACGCCAAGGATGTACGGGCGCGTACCGAAGGCGAGGAGCCCAAGGCCGACCCGGACGCCGCGACGGAAGCCCTGACGGGATCCGTCGACGTCCGGGCCTTCGCCATGTCCGAGGACGGCGAGGAGCAGAGCGAACAGCCGAGATCGCGCGAGCCCCAGCGTGACCTCAAGCGCGAGCCCCAACGTGAACCGCAGCGGGAGCAGCAGCGCGAGGCCCCGCGTGAGCAGCGCGCCGAGCGCCCCGCGCGGCCGGTGCGCTCCGAGCGGGCCGAGAACGCCGAGGCGGCGGCCGCGCGGGCCCGGCGTTCCAAGGTGCTTGCCCGGCGCCGCCGCACCACGGTGGTGCTCTTCCTCGCGTTCACCGTCGGCTCGGTCGTCGCCGCCGTGGGCGGGCTCGCCTTCCTGTGGGCGCCCGCGCTCCCGGCCCTGCTGCTCAGTACGTACATCGTTCATCTGCGGTCCCAGGAGCGGCGCCGCTACACGTACACGATGGACCGGCGGCGGGCCGAGGTGGCGGCGCAGCGGCTGCGGGAGCGGCGGCCCGGTGGGCGCAGGCCCGCCGCGGCGGAGCCGGTCGCCGAGGAGCCGGTTGCGGGGCCCGAGGCCGAGGCGGCCGAGAAGCCCGGACTCTCCGCGCTCGCGGCCGACCGGCGTGCCCTGGTCGAGCAGACCGATCACGCCGAGTGGGTCGACCAGCAGCGCGAGCGCGACCGGGGTGCGGCGCGCGGCGACAGCTGGGAGCCCGTGCCGGTGCCGCTGCCGACGTACGTCACCGCGCCGGTCGCGCCGCGGGCCACCGGCAGCATCGACCTGGGCGCCCCGGACACCTGGAGCTCGGCGCGGTCCAGCGTCGCCGAGCCGGCGAAGGACGCCAAGCGGGCCAAGCCGGCCGAGGCCGCCGAAGAGGCCGAGCAGCCGGGGCGTACGGCCCGGTCCGAGAACGAGTCGCAGCAGGCGCCCGCCCGCCGGGCCGCCGCGCGCCGCAGCCGTGAGCGCGGGCGCACGCCGCTGTTCGACCAGTACGCCGAGGGCGAGCGGCCGCGGGCCGCCAACGAGTGAGGCGAGGTCCGGTGGGGTCGGGGATCTGACCAGCGCGGGAGTCGCGCGGGACCGGATTTCGGAGCACCCCGTTCGGGGTGCTAGAGTTTCACTCGTTGCAAGGGCCTGTGGCGCAGTCTGGTAGCGCACCTCGTTCGCATCGAGGGGGTCTGGGGTTCAAATCCCCACAGGTCCACCGCAATTGAGAACCCCGTCGGATTCGTCCGGCGGGGTTCTCGCTTGTTCATGGCGCCTTGTTCATGGCCCCTTTTTCACAGCGGCTTGGCCATGCAGCGGCTGGGGTTGTGGTGCCGGTAGTAGCCGAACTTGGCGCACGGCTCGTAGCCCTCGGAGGCGTACAGGGCGATGGCCTCGGGCTGCATGATGCCGGTCTCCAGGACCATGCGGGTACGGCCCGCGGCGCGGGCGTCGGCCTCCAGGAGGGCGAGGGTGCGCCGGGCCAGGCCGAGGCCGCGGGACTCGGGGACGACGTACATCCGCTTGATCTCGGCGTCGCCGTCCGAGTACCCCTCTTCGTTCTCGTCCTGGGTGCGCCAGCCGCCGGAGGCCACGGGGCGGCCGAGCTCGTCGTAGGCGAGCAGGTACAGGCCGTGCGGGGGGTTGAACATGGCGGCGTCGAGTGGGGTGGCGTCGCCCTCGTCGCCGTAGCGGTCGATGTACTCGAGCTGCACCTGGTCGTTGAGCTTGATCGCGTCGGGGTGGTCGTAGGGGGTCGGCCTTATCTCCATGCTGTCCAGTGTGCCGGTACCGTGTCCGGGTGCTGACTGTGACCACTGTGAACGTGAACGGGCTCCGCGCCGCCGCCAAGAAGGGCTTCGTGGAGTGGCTGGCCGGGACCGACGCCGATGTCGTGTGCCTCCAGGAGGTGCGGGCCGAGGCCGCGCAACTGCCCGACGAGGTGCGGGAGCCGGCGGGCTGGCATGTGGTGCACGTACCGGCCGCGGCGAAGGGCCGTGCTGGTGTCTCGCTGTACTCGCGGCGGGAGCCGGACCGGGTGCAGATCGGCTTCGGGGCCGAGGAGTTCGCGGACAGCGGGCGGTACGTCGAGGTGGACCTGCCCGGCGTGACCGTGGCGAGCCTCTACCTGCCGTCCGGTGAGGTCGGTACGGAGCGGCAGGACGAGAAGGAGCGGTTCATGGCCGCGTTCCTCGTCCACCTGCGGGCGTTGAAGGCGCGGGCCGCGGCGGACGGGCGCGAGGTCGTGGTGTGCGGCGACTGGAACATCGCGCACCAGGAGGCCGACCTCAAGAACTGGAAGGGCAACAAGAAGAACGCCGGGTTCCTGCCCGAGGAGCGGGCCTGGCTCGGCGAGGTCTTCGAGAGTTACGTCGACGTGGTGCGGGCGCTGCACCCGGATGTCGAGGGGCCGTACTCGTGGTGGTCGTACCGCGGCCGGGCCTTCGACAACGACACGGGCTGGCGGATCGACTACCAGGTGGCGACCCCCGGGCTTGCCGGGAAGGCGGTCAAGGGGTTCGTGGAGCGGGCCGCCTCGCACGCCGAGCGGTGGAGCGACCACGCGCCGGTGACGGTCGTCTACGACCTCTGAGCCGTACCGGGGCGGGACGTCAGAGCTTGCCGATGCGGCGGTCCATGGCGAGGGAGAGTTCCGCCTCGACGACCGCCTTGGCGAGCGGGCGCAGCTTGTCGGGGTCGCTCTCGGGGGCGTGGGTGCGCAGGATCGTCATGAACAACTCGGCCATGGCGTCCGCGTGTTCACGCACCTGGCGGCCCGCCGCCATCACCTCGGAGAGCGGGACCCCCTCGCGTACCAGCGCCGCCGACACCTCGAGCAGGCGGCGGCTGATGTGCACGATCTCGTCGCCGTCGGTGCCGATGTAGCCGAGGTCCAGGGCCGACTGGAGGTTCTCCGGGGTGACCTCGCCCTCGAAGTAGTCGGCCAGTTCCTCGGGGGTGAGGCGGACCGGGGTCTCCTCGGTGGGTTCGCCGGTCAGGCCGAGGAGTTCGCCGACGTCGCGGCCGGTCTCGAAGGCGTCGGTGAGTTCGGCGATGGCGGTCAGGGTGTGGCCGCGCTCCAGGAGTCCGGTGATCGTGCGGAGCCTGGCCAGGTGGTGCTCGTCGTACCAGGCGATGCGGCCCTCGCGGCGGGGTGGCGGGATGAGCTTGCGCTCTCGGTAGAAGCGCAGGGTGCGGACGGTGATGCCGGCCGCGGCGGCCAGCTCGTCCATGCGGTACTCGCGGTTCTGCGGTTCGTGAGGCACGTCTCCGACCCTATGACAGACGCCCCTGGCCGTACCGCCGGTAACTTTCTTCGGCCCGACCCCTACCCATGAGTACGTGGCTGTTCTACTCTCCAGACTGCGCCAGTGATTACTGGCAGAGTCGTGGAGTGCGGAGGGCGGCGGCATGGCCGAGCAGGAGCGCGAGCACGTACGGGTGGCGGTGATCGGGTCCGGGTTCGGCGGGCTCGGGGCCGCTGTCCGGCTGCGGCGCGAGGGCATCACCGACTTCGTCGTCCTGGAGCGGGCCGACGCGGTGGGCGGGACGTGGCGGGACAACAGCTATCCGGGGTGCGCCTGTGACGTGCCGTCGCATCTGTACTCGTTCTCCTTCGCGCCCAACCCGGACTGGCCGCGTACCTTCTCCGGGCAGGAGCGCATCCGGGAGTACCTCGAGCATGTCGCGGACGTCTTCCGGATCCGGCCGCACATCCGCTTCAACTCCGAGGTGACGCAGACGCGTTGGAACGCCGAGGAGCTGCACTGGGAGATCGACACCGTACGCGGCAGCCTCACCGCCGACGTCGTGGTCTCCGCGTCCGGGCCGCTCTCCGACCCGAAGATGCCGGACATCCCGGGCCTCGACTCCTTCGAGGGCAAGGTCTTCCACTCGGCGCGCTGGGACCACGACTACGACCTGCGCGGCAAGCGGGTCGCGATGATCGGCACCGGGGCCTCGGCCATCCAGATCGTGCCGGCCATCCAGCGCGAGGTGCGCAGCCTCACGCTGTTCCAGCGCACCCCGCCGTGGGTGATGCCGCGGGCCGACCGGAGCATCAGCGGCGTGGAGCGCTGGCTGCACCGGCAGTTGCCGTTCACCACGCAGGCCCGGCGCGGGATCCTGTGGGGGATCAGGGAGCTCCAGGTCCAGGCGTTCACGAAGCGGCCGAACGAGCTGGGCCTGGTCGAGTCCCTGGCGAAGGCGAACATCCGCCGGGCCGTCAAGGACCCGGAGCTGCGCGCCAAGTTGACCCCCGACTACCGCATCGGCTGCAAGCGGATCCTGCTCTCCAACACGTACTATCCGGCGCTCGCGCAGCCGAACGTCGACGTGGTCGCCAGTGGGCTCACCGAGGTGCGGGGCAACACCCTGGTCGCCGCGGACGGCACCGAGACCGAGGTCGACGCGATCATCTTCGGCACCGGGTTCCACGTCACGGACATGCCGATCGCGGACCGGGTGGTCGGTGCCGAGGGGGCCACCCTCACCGACCACTGGAAGTCCGGCATGAAGTCGCTGCGGGGCGCGACCTCCGACGGCTTCCCCAACTTCCTGACGGTCATCGGCCCGAACACCGGGCTCGGTAACTCCTCGATGATCCTGATGATCGAGGCGCAGCTGAACTATCTGGCCGACTACATGCGGCAGTTGGACGTGCTCGGCGGGCGGGCCGCGCTCGATGCCCGGCCCGGCGCGGTCGTCGCCTGGAACAACCGGGTCCAGGAGCGCATGAAGCGCACCGTGTGGAACACCGGCGGCTGCACCAGCTGGTACCTGGACGCGAACGGCGTCAACACCACCATCTGGCCCGGCACCACCACCGAGTTCCGCGCCGCCACCAAGCGCGTGGACCTCGCCGAGTACCAGGTCGTACGGCCGCCGAAGCCGGTCGAGGCCGCCGCAGCGACGGGCGCCGAGTCGTCCCGTAAGTCGTCCCGTAAGAAGAAGACGGAGGTCAGGGCATGAGCCGCCTTACGCATGTCACATCCGGGCCGTACGCCCCGCCGGCCGCCTCGCACGAGCTGACCGCGGTCTCCGCGGACGGCGCGCGGATCCACGTGGAGGTGCACGGCACCGAGCACGCGCCCGCCGTGGTGCTCGCGCACGGCTGGACCTGCTCGACCGCCTTCTGGGCCGCGCAGATACGGGAGTTGGCGCGCGACCACCGCGTCATCGCCTACGACCAGCGGGGCCACGGGCGCAGTCCGGCGCCCGTCGACGCGGCCGGGTACAGCGCCCGCGCGCTCGCCGACGACCTGGAGGCGGTGCTCGCCGCGACCCTCGAACCCGGCGAGAAGGCCGTGCTCGTGGGGCACTCCATGGGCGGGATGACGCTGATGGCGGCCGCGACGCGGGCGAAGGTGAAGGAGCACGCGGCGGCCGTCCTGCTGTGCAGCACCGGAGGCTGGGACCTGGTCTCCGAGGCCACCGTGCTGCCGATGCGGCCGAGCCGGCTGCGTACCCGGCTCACCAAGTCGGTGCTCGGCTCCAGGGCGCCGCTCGGGCCGGTCACGCCGCTCGGCAAGAAGGTGCTGCGGTACGGGACCATGGGCCCCGGCTCGGCGCCGGAGAAGGTGGAGGCCTGCGCGCGGATCGTGCACGCCTGCCCGCGCCGGTCGCGGTACGGCTGGTCGCGGATCTTCGAGGAGCTCGATCTGCGGGCGGAGGTACGGCAGTTGACCGTGCCGACCGCGGTGCTCGTCGGCACCGGGGACCGGCTCACGCCCGTGGTGCACTCGCGTGCGCTCGTGGCCGCGCTGCCGCACTGTGTGGGGAGTACCGAGCTCGCCGGGCTCGGGCACATGACCCCGGTCGAGGCGCCCGAGGCGGTCACCGGGAAGATCCGCGAGCTCGTCGATACGTACGTACAGGTCGGACGGCACGAATCGGTCAGGGAGGGCGCATGAGCAAGGTCAGCCTGGAGGGACAGGTCGCAGTGGTCACCGGGGCGGCCCGCGGCGTGGGGGAGCTCCTCGCCCGCAAGCTGTCGGCACGCGGCGCGAAGGTGGCGCTTGTCGGCCTCGAACCGGACGAGCTGAAGCAGGTGTCCGCGCGGCTGCCCGGTGAGAGCGACCACTGGCACGCGGACGTGACCGACCACGTGGCCATGGCGCGGGTCGCGCAGGAGGTCAAGGAGCGGTTCGGCAAGGTCGACATCGTGGTCGCCAACGCGGGCGTGGCCAGCGGCGGCCCGTTCACCGACTCCGACCCGGAGGCCTGGCGGCGGGTGATCGAGGTCAACCTGATCGGCTCGGCGGTGACCGGCCGGGCGTTCCTGCCGGTGCTGATGGAGTCCCGCGGCTATCTGCTGCAGATCGCCTCGCTCGCGGCCCTCACGCCCGCCCCGATGATGAGCGCCTACTGCGCGTCCAAGTCCGGCGTCGAGGCGTACGCGCACTCGCTGCGGGCCGAGGTCGGCTACAAGGGCGTGAAGGTCGGCGTCGGCTATCTGTCCTGGACCGACACCGACATGGTGCGCGGCGCCGACCAGGACGAGGTGATGCGGGAGCTGCGGCAGCGGCTGCCGTGGCCGTCGAACAAGACGTACCCGCTCGGCCCGGCCGTGGACCGGATCGTGGCGGGCATCGAGCGGCGCTCGGCGCATGTGTACGCGCAGTGGTGGCTGCGCGGGATGCAGTCGATCCGCGGCTACCTGCCGGGGATCATCGCCAGTGTCGGACAGCGCGAGATGAAGCGCTTCGAGCCGCGGCTCGGTTCCGTCGGCAAGGGACTTGTGGGAGCGGGCGGTTCGGCGGACGAACAGGTCCGGTCGGGGAACTGACACCGCACGACCACCGTCACCACGACGAAAAGGTGCGCCTGTACGTGAGTACAGGCGCACCTTTCGCGCAGTGTGCCGTCTGCGTCAGGACAGCGAGTTACCGGTCGAACTTCTCCCGGGCCTCCTGGCCGTACTGCTCCGCCTGCTCGCGGGCCTGTGAACCGCGCTCCTGCGCCTGCTCACGGCCCTGCGAGGTGCGCTCCTGCGCCTCGTCCTGGGCCTGCGAGGCGCGCTCGGGGGCTTCGCCCTTGTCGCCGATCGCGTCCTTGGCCTTGTCGCGAAGCTCGCTGGCCTTGTCCTTGAACTGGTCTGCCATGCCCATGTGTTTCACTCCTGAAGAATGGTGAGGGATGGGGCCTCGACCAGAGTGGCACGGCCGGACATAGGCCGCATTTCGATCAGTTGCTCTCTGTGACGGAGCCGTCGGCGCGGGGTGGCAGCGCAGGTCGACGGCGGTCCGGAACGGCCGAGTAGTCGGGCGGTGCGGCCGCCGAGTGCCGCTCCAGGAGGTCGAGCGCGAGCCGTACGGCGTCGTCGAGTTGGGCGTGCCGGCCCTCCGCCCAGTCGAGCGGGGTGCGCAGCACTTCGAGGTCCGGCTCGACGCCCTTGTTCTCGATGTCCCAGCCGTACGCGTCGAACCACGCGGCGTTCATCGGGACCGTGATCACCGTGCCGTCGCCGAGGCGGTGCCGCCCGGTCATGCCGACGACGCCGCCCCAGGTGCGCTGCCCGACCACGGGGCCGAGCCCGAGCAGCTTGAACGCGGCCGTGATCATGTCGCCGTCGGACGAGGTCGCCTCGTCCGCGAGGGCGACGACCGGTCCGCGCGGGGCATTCGATGCGTACGAGACGGGCTGGGCGTTGCGGGTCAGGTCCCAGCCGAGGATGGTGCGGGTCAGCTTCTCGATCACCAACTCGCTGATGTGGCCGCCCGCGTTGCCCCGTACGTCCACGATCAGCGCGGGCCGGGACATCTCCATCCGCAGGTCGCGGTTGAACTGGGCCCAGCCGGAGCCGCCCATGTCGGGGATGTGCAGATAGCCGCACTTGCCGTGGCTCAACTGCCGTACGACCTCCCGGCGTTTGGCCACCCAGTCCTGGTAGCGCAGCGGGCGTTCGTCGATCAGCGGGACGACGGCCACGCGCCGTGATCTGCCCTCGCTCTCGGCGGGCGCGAAGGTCAGCTCGACCGTGGTCCCGCCCGCGCCGGCGAGCAGTGGGTACGGGCCGGTGACCGGATCGACCGGGCGGCCGTCGACATGGCTGAGGACCGCGCCCTCACGGATGCCCGTGCCCGCGAGCGGTGAGCGGGCCTTGGAGTCGGAGGACTCGCCGGGCAGGATCCGTTTCACCAGCCAGGCCCCGTCCCGGCAGACCAGGTTGGCGCCGAGCAGGCCCTGGGGGCGCTGGTAGTGCGGTGGGCCCTCGTTGCGGCGGGCGGGGGAGACGTACGCGTGCGAGGTGCCCAGCTCGCCGAGCACCTCACGCAGCAGGTCCGCGAACTCGTCGGGGGACGCGACCCGTTCGACGAGCGGGCGGTACTGGTCGAGCACCGCGTCCCAGTCGATGCCGCACATGCCGGGGTCCCAGAAGTAGGCGCGGATGATCCGGCCCGCCTCGGCGTAGGACTGCCGCCACTCGGCGGCCGGGTCGACCTCGTGCAGGACGCGGCGCAGGTCGATCCAGACCGTGGAGTCGTTGTCGCCGGGCTCGGTGGACGGCACGGCCCGCAGCTCGCCCTCGTCCACGACGACCAGGCGGCTGCCGTCGCCGCTGAGCGCGAACAGGTCGAGGTGGTCGACGAGTTCGGTCTTGCGCGCCTTGGCGATGTTGAAGTGCTCCAGGCTCGGCCGGCCCGAGGTGTCGGTGGGGTTGACGAAGGTCTCGCCGAGCGCGCCGGAGATCGGCCAGCGCATCCAGACCAGGCCGCCGCCGCTGACCGGCTGCAGCGCGGAGTACTTGGAGGCCGCGACCGGGAACGGGGTGACCCGGTTCTCCAGGCCCTCGGTCTCCACGATGACGGTGCCCGCCTCGGTGTCCTCCTCGGCCGGGTCGAGCCCGCCCGCCGCCGGGCGCCCGTCGGGGGTGAGCGCGAACGGCGAGAGCGTCGCGGAGGACAGCGGTACGAGGTAGGGGCGGCAGCCGAGCGGGAAGGACAGGTCGCCGGTGTGCACGTCGTACACCGGGTCGAAGCCGCGCCAGGACAGGAAGGCCAGATAGCGGCCGTCCCGCGTGAACACCGGGTTCTCGTCCTCGAAGCGGCCGTTGGTCACGTCGACGATCGTGCGGTCCTTGATCCGGGCCAGCTTGATCTGCCGCAGCGACCGTCCGATGCCGGGGTGCGACCAGGTCAGCCAGGCCCCGTCCGGGGAGAACGCGAGGTCGCGCACCGGCCCGTTCAGGGACTGGATCAGCTCGGTGACCTGCCCGGGACCGGAGCCGTCGCCGGGCTCCCCGGGCTCCTCGGACCCCCCGGATTCCCCGGGCTCCTCGGGCACGTCGATGAGCAGCAGCCGGCCGTCGTTGGAGGCGATGGCGAGCCGTTCGCCCTCCGGGTCCGAGATCATCTCCTCCACCCGGCCGAGCCGGCCGGAGGCGAGCCGGCGCGGCTCCCGGTCGCCGGTGGCCCGTGGCAGGTACGCGATCTCGACCGCGTCCTCGCCCTCGGCGTCCGTGACGTAAGCGACCTTGCCGCCCGAGCCGAGCATCTCCGGCTGCCGGACCCGTACGCCCGGAGTGTCCGTGAGGGTGCGCGCCGGGCCGTCGCGGTGGGTCAGCCAGTACAGGCTGCCGCGTACGACGACGGCGCTGGCCCGGCCCGTCTCGTCCACGGCGAGTGCGTCGAGGTGGCTCGTGGCCGGGACCTGGTAGACGCGGCGGCCGGTGCGCGAGCCGCCGAGGCGGACGTCGAGTCTGCGCGGCTCGGCGCCGGGGCCGAGGTTGTCCACCATCCAGAGGTCGCCCGCGCACTGGTACACGACCCGCCGGCCGTCGGCGGAGGCGTGCCGGGCGTAGAACGTGTCGTGGTCGGTGTGCCGGCGCAGGTCGGAGCCGTCGGGAAGGCAGGAGTAGAGGTTGCCGATGCCCTCGTGGTCGGAGAGGAACGCGATCCGGCCGCCCACGAACATCGGGCTGGAGAAGTGCCCGCGCAGGTCGGGCAGGAGCCGCTCGCCGTGCAGCCAGAGCCGCCCGGTGGCGCCGCCCCGGTACCGCTTCCAGGCGGCCGGTTCGTGCGGCGGCCGGCCGGTGAGCAGCAGGGTGCGGCGCTCGCCGTCGACGTCCGCGACCGCGATGTCGTCGACCGGCCCCCAGGGCAGCCGGCCGCCGGGCGAGCCGTCGGTGGGCACCGAGTAGGCCCAGGTGAAGTACGAGAACGGCTGGCTGTGCGAGGCGACGGCGAGCACATCGCTGTGCCCGTGCTGGTCCGGCGGCGTCCAGCCGCACACCTTGGTGTCCGTACTGCCCCAGTACGTCAGGCGCGTGGCGGGGCCGCCCTCGACCGGGACGACATGGATCTCCGGATCGAGGCTGCGCCAGGTCGTGAACGCGATCCGGCTGCCGTCGGGCGAGAAGCGGGGGTGGCCGACCCGGGTGCGGTCCACGGTCAGCCGCCACGCGCGCTCCGGGGTGGCGCCCTCGGCGGCGATCGGAGCCACCCAGAGGTCGTCCTCGTCGGCGAAGCAGAGGAGGTTGCCGTGCAGGTGCGGGAAGCGGAGGTATGCGGCGTCTCTCACCTATCCATGCTTTTCCGGTATGTGAGGGGCGGCAACCCGAACGGAGGGCTGAAGTCCGTGTGACCGGCGCCACCAGCGAAACGGTTCCGTTTCGCTTGACCGTTGGCGTACCTTCGTAAGTGAACGAAACCGTTTCGTTCACTTCGGTGCCGTGAAGGAGTTCCCGACGTGGCGCGCAGCCGTATCACCCCCGAGCGTGAGGCCGAGCTGTACGCGGCCGTGCTCGATCTGCTGGGCGAGGTCGGGTACGACGCGCTGACCATGGACGCCGTCGCCACCCGCACCAAGTCCAGCAAGGCCACCCTCTACCGCCAGTGGGGGAGCAAGCCGGAGCTGGTCGTCCGGGCGCTGCGGTCCAACAAGCCGGTCGCCTTCGAGGAGATCGACACCGGATCGCTGCGCGGCGACTTCCACGCGATGGTCGCCGCCACCGACGACTGCCAGCTGGAGAAGGACTCCGCGCTGATGCGGGGTCTGGCCCAGGCGATCCACGGCAACCCGGATCTCCACCAGGCGATGCGGGAGCTGCTGATCGCGCCCGAGCTCACCGGACTCGACGCCATGCTCCGGCGGGCCGTCGAGCGCGGCGAGGTGCGAGAGGGCCACCCGGCGCTCCCGTACGTCGTCCATATGACCGTCGGCGCCTTCGTGGCCCGGCTCCTCATCGAGGACGTCCCACCCGACCGGGCCTTCCTCTCCGACTACGTCGATGCCGTGGTCCTCCCCGCCCTCGGCCTCTGACCCCTACGTCAACCGACCTCCACGTACCGCCCCACCTGACGCACCGCTCACGTCGTCGGGCCGGTCCGGCCTGCCCTGAACACACCACGACTTGACCGGGAGTAGCCCCAGTGGCCACGTTCCTCTACAAACTCGGCCGGTTCTCGTTCCGGCGACGGCACTTCGTCGTCCTGATCTGGGTCGCGCTGCTCGCCCTCGCGGGCGTCGGCGCCGCCAACTCGTCGGGCGCGGGCTCGGCTTCGTTCTCCATACCCGGCACCGAGGCGCAGCGCGCCTTCGACCTGATCGAGGAGCGCTCGCCGGGCGCCAACCCCGACGGGGCCACCGCCCGCGTCGTCTTCAAGGCGCCGGACGGCGAGAAGATGACCGACCCGGCCCACAAGACCGCCGTCGAGCAGGTCGTACGGGAGCTGAAGGGCGGCGACGAGGTCGCCAGCGTCGCCGACCCGTTCCAGGCCAAGGCGGTCAGCAAGGACGGTACGACGGCCTACGCGCAGGTCTCGTACAAGGTCTCCGGCATGGAGCTCGAGGAGTCCTCGCGCGAGGAGCTCAAGGGCGCCGGGCAGGACGCGCGGGAGGCCGGGCTCACCGTCGAGATCGGCGGCGACGCGCTGCAGGCCATCCCCGAGACCGGCGCCACCGAGATCATCGGCGTCGCGGTCGCGGCCGTGGTCCTGGTGATCACGTTCGGCTCGCTGGTCGCGGCCGGGCTTCCGCTGCTGACCGCGCTGATCGGCGTCGGCATCGGCGTCTCCGGCATCACCGCGCTCTCCACGGCGCTCGACCTGTCCAGTACGACGTCCACGCTCGCCATGATGATCGGCCTCGCTGTCGGCATCGACTACGCGCTGTTCATCGTCTCCCGCTACCGGGCCGAGCTGGCCGACGGGCGCGAGCGCGAGGACGCCGCCGGACGCGCTGTCGGAACGGCGGGCTCCGCGGTGGTGTTCGCCGGGCTCACCGTCGTCATCGCGCTGGTCGGCCTCGCCGTGGTCAACATCCCGATGCTCACCAAGATGGGCATCGCGGCCGCCGCCACGGTCGCCATCGCGGTCCTCATCGCGCTGACGATGATCCCGGCGCTGCTGGGGTACGCGGGCAAGCATGCGGTGGGCCGTAAGGCACGTAAGACCCCTGAGGCGGGGGCCGCCAAGGACGCTGTGTCCAAGGAGAACCTGGGCACCCGCTGGGCCCGCTTCGTGCTGCGCAAGCCGCTGACCGTGCTGCTCGTCGGCGTCGTCGGACTCGGTGTGGTGGCCGTCCCGGCGAGCCAGTTGGAGCTGGGCCTGCCGGACGACGGGGCGCAGCCGACCAGCACCACCCAGCGCAAGGCGTACGACCTGGTCTCCGAGGGCTTCGGGCCCGGCTTCAACGGCCCGCTCCTCGTCGTCGTCGACGCCGCCGGCAGTGCCGACCCGAAGGCCGCGGCCGCCGAGGTCGCCCGCACCGTCGGCGCCCTCGACGGCAAGCCGGTGGTCACCCCGGCCACGTTCAACAAGGCCGGCGACACCGCCATGCTCACCGTCATCCCGCACTCCAAGCCGAGCGGCGTCGAGACCGAGGAGCTGGTCCACGCGATCCGGGACGCGGGCGCGGAGATCACCGCGGACACCGGCGCCAAGACCATGGTCACCGGCACCACCGCGATGAACATCGACGTCTCGCAGAAGCTCAACGACGCGCTGCTGCCGTATCTGGCGCTCGTCGTCGGCCTGGCCTTCCTGCTCCTGATGGTCGTCTTCCGCTCGGTGCTCGTGCCGCTCAAGGCGGCCCTCGGCTTCCTGCTCTCCGTGGTCGCCGCGCTCGGCGCTGTGGTCGCGGTCTTCCAGTGGGGCTGGCTCGGCTCGCTGTTCGGGGTCGAGCAGACCGGCCCGGTCATGTCGATGATGCCGATCTTCATGGTCGGCGTGGTCTTCGGCCTCGCGATGGACTACGAGGTCTTCCTGGTGACCCGGATGCGGGAGGCGTACGTCCACGGGGAGCGCCCCGGACAGGCGGTCGTCACCGGCTTCAAGCACGGGGCGCGGGTGGTCTCGGCGGCCGCCGTCATCATGATCGCGGTGTTCGCGGGCTTCATCGGCTCCAGCGAGCAGATGGTCAAGATGATCGGCTTCGGTCTGGCCGTCGCGGTCTTCTTCGACGCCTTCGTCGTACGGATGGCCATCGTCCCGGCGGTGCTCGCGCTGCTCTCGCACCGCGCCTGGTGGCTGCCGAAGTGGCTCGACCGGATCCTGCCCGACGTCGACGTGGAGGGCGAGAAGCTGCGCGAGCGGCTCGGCGACGGCGACGCGGCGCGGCCCGAAGGGCCGGACAAGGAGCGGGAGTTGGCGGGCGTCTGAGCCGCGCCCACTGACGTGAATGCGTGAATGCGTGAACGCATCGGGCGGCACCTGGATTCCAGGGGCCGCCCGACTGTCGTGTGTGGGGGAGCGGGTGCTCAGGTGCGAGGGGAGCGGGTGCTCAGGCCGGCTCAGGCCGAGTGGCTCGCCGCCGCCGTGACCGCGTAGGTGCGCCCCAGGAAGCGCACCAGCGGCGCGCAGTCGAACTGGAGCACCGTCACACCGCCCTCGGTGTGGAACTCGACCACCACCTGCACCCGGCCGCACGGCCAGACCCGTACGGAGCCATGGCCCGCCGGGGTGCGCAGGCCCTGCTCGAGGAGCGCGCGTGGGAGCGTCCACTCCTGTTCGCCGCCCGGTGAGCCGGGGACGGCGATACGGATGTCGTCGGTCAGCCCCTCGGGGTCGTAGCGGAGGGCCACCCGGAGTGCCCGGTGGCCGTCGGGGGCGTCCGTGACGAGATGGGCCCGTGCGTGTTGCTCGACCGCGGCGGACATCACGGGCTCCTCACGCTTGCTGTGAAATATGCGGCGCTATCTCCCCAATGTCGCATATTTTCCCGCTGGCGCTCCCGGACGATCGGACTCTCCGGGGTGATCGGCCCCATCGCGCTCTCCCGTCGCGCTCTCCAATCGTGCTCTCCCCGCTTTTGCGAGTGCTTTGCAAGAGGGCCCTATCATCAGACGGTTCTGTGGCCGGGGGACCCGGCTGAGTGCCCCGGCCGAAGCGGAGATCTCCATGCACGTACCCGACGGATTCATCGACGCCCCGGTCTCCGCGGCCGCCGGTGTCCTCGCCGCGGGAGCCGTCGCCGTCTCCCTCAAGGGCGCCCGCAGGGAACTCGACGAGCGCACCGCGCCACTGGCCGGACTCGTCGCCGCGTTCGTCTTCGCCGTCCAGATGCTGAACTTCCCCGTCGCGGCCGGAACCAGCGGGCACCTGCTCGGAGGGGCGCTGGCGGCGATCCTCGTCGGGCCGTACACCGGGGTGCTCTGCATATCCGTCGTCCTGCTCATGCAAGGCGTGCTCTTCGCCGACGGCGGCCTCACCGCGCTCGGCGTGAACATCACCACCATGGGTGTCGTCACCGTCGTCGTCTCCTACCTGGCCTTCCGCGGACTGCTCAAGGTGCTGCCGCGCCGCCGCCGCTCGGTGACCGTCGCCGCGTTCGTCGCCGCGCTGCTCTCCGTGCCCGCCGCCGCGGCCGTCTTCACCGGCCTGTACGCGCTCGGCGGCACCACCGACGTCCCTCTCGGCACCGTCCTCACGGCCATGGTCGGCGTGCACGTCCTCATCGGCATCGGTGAGGCCGCCATCACCGCCGCCACGGTCGGCTCGGTCATCGCCGTCCGTCCCGACCTCGTGCACGGTGCCCGCGGCCTGACCGCGCCGCTCAAGCTGCGGGTCGGCGGTGAGCTCGTCGACGCCGCCCCCGCCCCGGTCGCCGCGGCCCCGGCCCGCTCCCCGCGCAAGGTGTGGCTGACCGGTCTTGCCGCCTCCCTCGTCCTCGCGGGCTTCGTCAGCTTCTACGCCTCCGCGGACCCCGACGGCCTGGAGAAGGTCGCCGCCGACCAGGGCATCGACAAGAAGGTCGAGGAGCACGCCGCCAAGGACTCCCCGCTCGCCGACTACGGCGTCCAGGACATCGCGGACGCCCGCCTCTCCGGTGGCCTCGCCGGGGTCATCGGGGTCGGCGCCACCGTGGTCGTGGGCTCCGGCGTGTTCTGGGCGCTGCGCCGCCGTCGTACCGCCGCGGCCCCGGTCGCCCGCACCGAGGACGCCGCCTGACATGGGCGCGGGCCACACCCACCGGCTCTACCGGCACGGACACTCCCCGGTGCACGCGCTGCCCCCGCACTGCAAGCTCGCCGCGGTCCTCGCCTTCGTGATCGTCGTCGTGTCCACGCCGCGCGAGGCGATGTGGGCCTTCGCGGGCTACGCGCTGCTGCTCGCCGGGGTCGCGTACGCCGCCCGCGTACCGGCCGCCTTCCTGCTGAAGCGGCTCCTCATCGAAGTGCCCTTCGTGGCCTTCGCGGTGCTGCTGCCGTTCGTGGCGCAGGGCGAACGCGTCGAGGTCCTCGGCCTCTCGCTGAGCGCCTCCGGCCTGTGGGGCGCCTGGAACGTCCTCGCCAAGGGCACCCTCGGCGTCGCCGCGTCCGTGCTGCTCGCGGCCACCACCGAACTCCGCGCGCTCCTCCTCGGCCTCCAGCGGCTCAAGCTGCCCCCGCTGCTCGTCCAGATCGCGTCCTTCATGATCCGGTACGGGGACGTCATCACCGACGAGATGCGCCGCATGCGGATCGCCCGCGAGTCCCGCGGCTTCGAGGCCCGCGGCATCCGCCACTGGGGCGTCCTCGCCAAGTCGGCGGGCGCCCTGTTCATCCGCTCCTACGAACGCGGCGAGCGGGTCCACCTCGCGATGGTCAGCCGCGGCTACGCCGGTTCGATGCCGGTCATCGACGAGGTCACGGCCTCGCGTACGCAATGGTCGTACGCGCTGACGCTGCCGCTGGCCGCATTCACGATCTGCCTGTTGGGATGGTTCCTGTGACTTCTGCCCCCTCCCTGGAGGTCTCCGGGCTCGCATACGCCTACCCGGACGGCCACCAGGCCCTGTTCGGCGTGGACTTCACCATCGGCCGCGGTGAACGGGTCGCGCTGCTCGGCCCCAACGGCGCCGGCAAGACGACGCTCGTCCTGCACCTCAACGGCATCCTCACCGCAGGCGCGGGCTCCGTCACGGTCGCCGGACTGCCGGTCGCCGCGCGGAACTTCGCCGAGATCCGCCGACGCGTCGGCATCGTCTTCCAGGACCCCGACGACCAGCTGTTCATGCCGACGGTGCGCGAGGACGTCGCCTTCGGCCCGGCCGCGGCGGGCCTGCGCGGGGCCGAACTCGACGCGTGCGTGCACCGGGCCCTGAGCCTCGTCGGCATGACGGAGTACGCGGACCGGCCCCCGCACCACCTCTCCTTCGGCCAGCGGCGGCGGGTCGCGGTGGCGACGGTGCTCGCGATGGAGCCGGAGATCCTGGTCCTGGACGAACCGTCGTCCAACCTCGACCCCGCGTCGCGGCGTGAACTCGCCGAGATTCTGCGGTCGTTGGACGTCACGGTGCTGATGGTCACGCATGACCTGCCGTACGCGATGGAGCTCTGTGGGCGGGCGTTGGTGCTGAGTGAGGGGGTGATC
>NZ_JAAAHS010000450.1 GCF_009908195.1 Streptomyces boluensis
CTCGGGCCCCGTCCGGCTGCCCGGCGCCCCCGTACCCATCGGCCCCGGGCCCCGGATCGCCGACACCCGCGCCGTCGCCGGTCAGGCACCCGGCGCCGACGGGATCGTCGGGTCCTGGGTGCGCGGACCCGGCGCCGCGCCCGTGAACGGCGACGCGGCCCGCACCGCCCCCGCGGCCCCGTCCCGGCCGCCCGAGGTGCCGCCGCAGCACCAGCCGGACGCGCCCTGGCGGCCGTGGCGGTTCCGGATGTCCAACGACGTGTGGGGCACCCCGCACGTCGCGGGCGAGCGGGTGTACGTCACCTCCTTCGAGGTGCACGCCCTCGATGTGGCCACCGGGCGGCGGCAGTTCAAGACCCGCGACGTGGCCTGGTCGATGGCGGTGGCCGACGGCCGCGTGCACGCCTCCGACGGCCCCACCCTGTACGCACTCGACGCCACCGACGGCACCGACCTGTGGCGCCGCCAGACCGACGCCTGGGTGTACTCGCTGCGCGCCGACCGCGGCACCGTGGTGACCGCGACCCGTGGCGGCGGCGTTCAGGCGGTGGAAGCCGCCAACGGCGAAGTGCTCTGGCAGATCACCGGCGTCCAGACGGACTTCGAGACGCCCGAGGCCGGACCGGTGATCCAGGACGGCACGGTGTACGTGTGGCAGGACGCCCGGCTGCGCGCCCTGGAGGCCCGTACCGGCGTGGAGCGCTGGTCGTACCCGATCGGTGACGCGGCGTCCTGCGGTGGCGTGCCGGTGCGGATCACGCCCGCCGAGGACGGGTACGTGTATGTCGCCGCCGGGACAAGGGTGTTGGCGATCGACATCGAGGGCGGGCACGTGCCGTGGCGCTTCGAGGCGCCCGCGGTGTTCCTCTCCCCGCCCGCCTTCGCGCCGGGCCCCGCGGTCACCGGCGGCGGGGTGTACCTCGCCGACTACCTCGGCACGGTGTACGCCATCGACGCCGCCGACGGCCGGGACCGCTGGCGGATCGCGACCGAGTCCCGCTCGTCCGTGGAACCGGTTCTGGTGACCGGCGGCCATGTCCACGTGGGCAGCGGCAACGGCCTGTACACCCTGGACGCCGTCACCGGCACTCCCAAGTGGCGCTTCCAGGCGGGCGGCGAGGTCGTCGGCTCCCCGGTGGCCGCGGACGGCCGCATCCACTTCGGCTCCGCCGATCACTGTCTGTACACGCTTGACGCGGTCGGCGGCCAGCTCCGCTGGAAGCTCGCCACCGGCGGCGAGATCACCGGCTCGCCGGTGGCGGAGGCGGGTGTGGTGTACGCGTGCAGCAAGGACCGCTGCGTGTACGCGCTTGACGCGGTGAAGGGGACGGGCTCGTCCCGCTAGCGAGTCCTGCTGGCTCGTCCTGCTAGCGAGCCCCGCTAGCGACCGGAGTCGAGGGTGGGCTCCCCGGAGTGGCCGTACCCGGGCGGGCCTTCGTACGGAGGGCCGTCGTACGGAGGGCCGTCGTCGTACGGCGGGCCCTCGTCGTACGGAGCGTCGTACGGCGTGCGTCCGGGTTCGTGGCCGCGCACCCCGTGCGGGTACTTGCGGCGGCCCGCCATGACGAGCGCCGCGAGGAGCAGGGCGACCCCGCCGAGCAGGGCGTTCCCCGCGCCCACGGCCAGTCCGTCGCCCGTGCCGCCCACCGTCAGGGAGCCCTCGGCCTGGCCCACGCGGACCATCCACAGCACCGTGAACGCGAGCACGAGCAGGCCCGCCGCCGCGACCAGGAGCCGGGCGCGGAACACCACGCCGACCAGGGTGAGCAGGGCCGCGAAGGCGAACGGCAGGAACAGCGAGCCGAGCAGTCCGGCCCCCGCCTCCGTGACGCCCGTACCGGTGAAGAGTTCCTCGATGCGGTAATCGCGCCCGTGACGGCCGTCGTACCAGATTCGGAAGGGGCTCCAGACGGCGGCCGTCGCTCCGGCGAGAGCGAGGATCGACCCGAGAACGTTACGCAGCGTGCGCATCATCGGTGGACCTCCAAGACGCGCGCGGGCGCTCCGCGCGCTGCTCTCGGTCACGACGCTACGCCGCACGGTCACCCGGCGCCACGCGACGACGGGCGGGCGTGGGGCCGCGGTGCAACAGCCTTGTACCGCAGGTCGACAGCCTTGTAACGACCGTACGCCCAGGGGCTCGTGGCGCTCCGGGCAGCCGTATAAAGGCTGTGTAAGAACCACTGCTAGGGTGACGTGCGCCTGTCACATACGGGCCCTTCCGAGCGCGCGCCCGAGTGCGCGTCGGCGTACGTACATATCCCGGGGGATCTGCAAGTGAAGCTTCGTCATGCCCGTTCCATCGCCATCTGCGCCGTCGCTCTGGTCGCTCTGACCGGTGCCCGTGGCTCGTCCGGCGGCGGCTGCTCCAACTCGTCCGGCAGCAGCGGCAGTTCGTCGAGCAGCGGTGGTTCCACCTCCGGTGGTCACGACGACGTCGGCAAGGACACCAGCACCGGTGGCGGCGACCTCGGCTCCGGCGGTACGAGCGGCTCCAGCACCTCCGGCGGCACCTCCGGCATCGGTGGCGTCGGCGGCGGCAAGAACAAGGCCATCAAGGACCTGAAGATCGAGTCCTGCGAGTACACCGAGGCGCGTGGCGTCACCGCTCGCGTCCGGGTCACCAACAACTCGGACGAGACGTACGACTACAAGTACAAGATCACCTTCACCGGCCCCAGCGGCGAGCTGCTGCGCACCGCGGACACGTCGATCCCGTGGGTCACCGCGCAGAGCACCAGCACCCAGGAGTCGTCGGCGCAGTACATCGCCGAGCCCGGTGACGACCTCAGCAAGATCACCTGCAAGCTGCACGACGTGACCCGCGTCGCGGGCTGAGGGGGACTGTCATGAAGATGCGTCACGTACGCGCCGTCGCGGTGGCCGCCGTGGTCGTCGTCGCCCTGACGGGTGCCCGCAGGGGCGGCAGCGGTGGCGGTTGCGACGACCACGACAGGTCGTCGTCGAGCTCCAGCTCGTCCGGCGGGTCCTACACGTCCGGCGGGTCCAGCGACTACGACGACGATTACGAGCAGTCGACCGGCGGTTACGGCGACAGCACGCCGTCGGCGGGGCCCACGACCGCCGGTGAGTCGGACATCCAGATCACCGACTGCGTGATCAACGGCCTGAGCTCCACCGAGGCCAAGATCACCTGGAAGTACACCATCACCAACGGTGACTCCACCGGCTCCGCCGACTACACCGGCACCCTGGTGTTCAAGGACAGCGCCGGTGCCATGCTCGGCAGCGCCCTCTTCACCGACGAGGACGTTGCCGTGGGCACGCCGTTCGAGGGCACCGTCGAGGACTCGGTGTACGACTCCGACGTGGCCGGCCTCCAGGGCCGCTGCGAGGTCAGCACCGTCAGCAAGATCCCCTCGTACTAGGGGGGTTGGGCCGGGTTCAGCGGAGCCGGAAGCCGCTGCCCCGGCCGCCGCTGCTCCGGGCGCCGAACAGGTCCGCCTGTTGCTCCGGCGGCAGATTGCCGAGCGCGATGAGGTGCGGCGCGTGCGCGAGAGCCTGCGCGCGCGCCGCCTCCTTCGCCGCCCACACCGCCCGTACGGTGCCCTCGACCGCACCGGCCGGGTACCCGGCGACGGTCCGCGCGCACTCCACCGCGGCCGCCAACACCCCGCCGTCCGGGGTGACTTCACTGACCAGGCCGGTCTCGTACGCGCGCCGCGCCGAGATCCGCTCGGCCGTCCCGAGCAGGGACATCCGCGCCACCTCCCCGAACGGCATCCGCTGCGCCATGGCGATCGACTCGTACGCGCTGACCATGCCGTACGTGGTGTGCGGGTCGAAGAACGTGGCGCGCTCGTCGGCGAGCAGGAACTCCGCCTCGCCGAGCAGATAGAACGCGCCGCCGCACGCCATCCCGTTCACGGCGGCGATCACCGGTTTCCACAGGTCGTTGGCCTTGGGGCCGATGGCGACCAGCGGATCGTCGATCGAGTACGGCGACGTGGGCTGCGGCACCTCGGCACCGCGGTCGATGCCGGTGCAGAACGCCTTGTCGCCCGCCCCGGTCACGACGACCGCGCGCACCGTGTCGTCGAACCTGAACTCCCGCCAGGTCGCGGCCAGTTCGGCGGCGGTGTCCAGGTCGATCGCGTTGTGCTTGGCG
Source organism: Streptomyces boluensis (assembly GCF_009908195.1). Lineage (GTDB taxonomy): Bacteria > Actinomycetota > Actinomycetes > Streptomycetales > Streptomycetaceae > Streptomyces > Streptomyces boluensis. The sequence goes on from NZ_JAAAHS010000450.1 coordinate 4,130, forward strand.
GGCCGGTCCAGGGTGACGACGGCGACACCGGTCTTCTCGTCCCGCTCGACCCTGAGGCCCGTACTCACGGCCGCTCCAGGACCCACTGCGGTACGACCTGCCCGCCGACCTCCGCGAACACCACCTGCACCCGTGCCCCGATCTTCAGCCGGGCCGGGTCCACCGAGTCGAGCGGGGCGCCCGCCTCGGTCACCAGGTTCCCGACGAGCCGGATCCGCGGCGCGTCCGTGAGCTCGACGACGATCGCGTTGTACGGGGCGAATTTCGCGTACGCGGGGAGCAGCGGGGGGTGCGGGAGTACGTAGGACCAGATGCGGCCCTTGCCGCTCATGCGGCGCCATTCGCTGTCGAAGGACTGGCAGTGGGGGCAGCAGGGGCGTGGGGGGAACCGGAGTTCTCCGCAGTCCTTGTTCGCGCAGGCCTGTATGCGGAGTTCGCCTGCGCGGGCGTGGTCCCAGAAGGGGGCGCCGTCGTCGTCTGGCACCGGGGTGAGTAGGTCGGAGGTTCGGGTCGCGTCTGCCATGTCCTGTCCTTTGCCGGCTGCCGGGTTCGTCGTGGCTGGTCGCGCTCACGGGGCGGAGCCGCAAAATGTCACAGCCCCGCGCCCCTATCGGTTACGGGGCGCGTAGCAGTACCGCTGACGTCGGCACCCCCTCGCCCGCCGTCACCAAACACGTTGCCGCGTCCGGGACTTGGGCCGTGCTGACGCCGCGCAACTGCTTCACGCCCTCGTTGATGAGGTTGAAGCCATGGACGTACGCCTCGCTGAGGCCGCCGCCGCCGGTGTTCATGGGGAGGCGGCCGCCGATCTCCAGAGCGCCGCCCTCGGTGAACGCGCCGCCCTCGCCGCGGCCGCAGAAGCCGTACCCCTCAAGGGAGAGCGGGATGAGTGGGGTGAACGCGTCGTAGATCTGCGCGACGTCGACGTCCTGGGGCCCGAAGTCGGCCTGCTTCCACAGGTGCCGGGCGGCGGTCCAGGCGGGTCCTGTGAGCGGGTCGTCGTTCCAGTAGTTGACCATGCCGTGGTGCTGGGCGGGCAGGCCCTGGGCGACGGAGTGCACGTACACGGGCTTCTGGCGGCAGTCCCGCGCCCGCTCGGCGGAGACGATGACGCAGGCCAACGCCCCGTCCGTCTCAAGGCAGTTGTCGAAGAGGCAGAGCGGCTCGCTGATCCAGCGCGAGGTCATGTACATGTCGCGGGTCAGCGGGCGCTCGTACATCATCGCGGCCGGGTTCTGGTTGGCCCGGTTGCGGCAGGCGAGGGCGACGTTGAAGAGATGGTCGCGGGTCGCGCCGTACTCGTGCATGTAGCGGCGGGCCAGCATGCCGATCTCGTCGGCGGGCCGCAGCAGGCCGAAGGGGCGGGTC
>NZ_JAAAHS010000451.1 GCF_009908195.1 Streptomyces boluensis
GCCCCGCGAACGCGCCCGTGACCTGCTGCGCGTGCCCGCGTTCCGCCGCATCCTCGCGGCGGCGACCGTGCTCGGCGCGGCCACCGTCGGCGACGCCTTCGTGTACCTGCTGCTGCAGCGCCGGATCGGCTTCGCCGAGAGCTGGTTCCCGCTGCTGCCGCTCGGCGCGGCCGCCGTGTACCTGCTGCTCGCGGTCGCCGTCGGCCGGATCGGGGACCGCGTCGGCCGCCGGGTGCCGTTCCTCGCCGGTCACGCGGCGCTCGTCGGCGCGTACGGCCTGCTCCTCGCCCCGGTCGGCGGCGCCCCGCTCCTGGTGGGTGTGCTGCTGCTCGTGGGGGTCTTCTACGCGGCCACCGACGGCGTCCTGATGGCGCTCGCAGGACCGTTCCTCCCGGCGGCGCGCAGGGCGAGCGGGATGGCGGTGCTCCAGACCGGGCAGGCGCTCAGCCGCCTCCTCGCCGCCGCGGGTTTCGGCGCCGCCTGGACCTGGTGGGGTACGACCGCGGCGCTCACAGCGGCGGTGCTCGCACTGTGCACGGCGCTCGGTGTGGCGGCGCTGCTGCTTCGACCGCTTGAGACCCGCCGATCGGAGGGCTCCCCGGCGACCAACTCCCGTACGGATGAACCAAGTTCGGAGGCTCCCTGATGCGAGTGGCACGTCCCTTCGGCTCGCTGCGGTCCCGGATCGTCGCCGTGGCCGTCGCCACCGCCGTCCTCGCGGGCGTAGCCGTCACCTATACGGTGCACGCCGTCCGCCGCGCCCAACCCGCCGCCGCCACCTCGGAGTTCGGGCTCGACCGCGGTTACCTGTACGTCCGTGACGGGGCGGAACGCGCCGACGGCCGGGTCGCCCGCGTACCCCTGGAGGGCGGCAGGCGCGGCGGGGGCGGTCCGTCCTGCGAGCGGTTCCACGCCGCGGCCGACACCGCGCTCTGTCTCCAGCGGCGCGCCGGAGTCCCGCCCAAGTCGTACGCCGTCGTCCTGAACCGGCGCTTGCGGGAGCGGCGGCGGATCGCGCTCACCGGGATACCCAACCGGGCGCGGGTGTCGGCCTCGGGGCGGATGCTGTCGTGGACGATGTTCGCGACCGGTGACTCGTACGCGGGCTCGTCGTTCTCCACCCGCACCTCGATCCTGGACACCCGCACCGGGTACCTGATCAAGAACATGGAGGAGATCCCGCTCACCGTCGACGGCCGCCGCTACCACTCCCCGGACGTCAACTACTGGGGCGTCACGTTCGCCGAGGACGACAACCGCTTCTACGCCACGGTGTCGACGAAGGGCCGCACCTACCTCGTCCAGGGCGATATGCGCCGCTGGTCGGCCCGTGCGCTGCGGCAGAACGTGGAGTGCCCCTCGCTGTCGCCGGACAACACCCGGATCGCGTTCAAGAAGCGGGTACGGCAAGGGAGTTCGAACCCTTGGCGGCTTCATGTACTCGACCTGCGCACCCTGCGCGAACACCCCGTCGCCGAGCGCCGCAGCGTCGACGACCAGGCGGCCTGGCTGGACGACGACACCCTCGCGTACGCCCTGCCGGGGCGCGAGGGCCGCAAAAGCGACGTGTGGACCGTACCGGCCGATGGTGACGGCGGCCCCAAGTTGCGGGTGGCCGGGGGGAGTTCACCTGCCGTGGTGCGGTGAGGTGAGGTGAGGTGAGGTGGAGGCCGGTCGGGGTCGGTCGGGGGTGCTGTTCGAGGTGGACGCTGTCGCCGTGCGGCCGGTCACGGTGTGACGATGGGGAAGGCGCGGGTCGGCTCGTCGAGGAGGGCGAACAGCTTCTTGATCAGCGAGGCGTCGCCCTTCATGGTGATGCCGTCCGTGCCCTTCCCCGCGAGCAGGGCGAGGAGTTGAGGCTTCGTCATCGTCATGGTGAGACCCGCCTCGTCGTTCGGCTCGGTGTCCTCGGTCCAGGTGAGGAGGCCGTGGGCGAGCCTCAAGTGCCAGTAGCGGTCGCCCAGTTGCCAGTCGATGGCCAAGCGGGTGTCCCACGCCCTGGGGCCGTCGACGCGTACGGCGATGCTGTCGACGAGCTGGCCGACGGGGAGCTGCAGGAACATGTCGGGTCCCGCGCTCGACCCCTCGGGCGGGGTGATGCCGTGGACGAGTTCCTGGGCGCCGGTGAGGTAGAAGTTGCGCCACACCGCGTTCTCGCTGCCCCGGCCGAGCCGCGTGTACACCTCGGCCAACTGCCCCTTGGCCAGCGTGTCCTGGGGGTAGTTGAACACCGCGTGGTTGAGCAGTGTGACCGCGAACCGCAGGTCCCCGCGCCGTACGTACGCGCGGGCCCGTCGGCGTACCGCGGCCTGGCCGCCCAGGCACTCCACCCAGCGGCGGGCCTCCGCGGCCGGCGGGTGTTCCCACAGGTGGGCGGGGTTGCCGTCGAACCAGCCCATGTAGCGCTGGTAGACGGCCTTCACGTTGTGGCTGAGTGAGCCGTAGTAGCCGCGGTTGGCCCACACCCGGTCGAGCTGCGGCGGCAGCCGGAAGTCCTCGGCGATCTCCAGGCCCGTGTGCCCCTTGTTGATGAGGCGCACGGTCTGGTCGTGCAGATAGCCGTACAGGTCGCGCTGGTGCGTGAGCAGCTCGACGATGGCGTCGTTGCCCCAGGTCGGCCAGTGGTGCGAGGCGAACGCGACATCGGCCTCGCCCGCGTACAGGCCGATGGACTCGGTGAGATACCCGGCCCAGGCGTGCGCGTCGCGGACCTGGGCGCCGCGCAGGGTGACGATGTTGTGCATGGTGTGCGTGGCGTTCTCGGCCATGCAGACCGCGCGCAGCTCGGGGAAGAGGAAGTTCATCTCCGCCTGCGCCTCGGTCCCCGGGGTCATCTGGAACCGGATGAGGACACCGTCGAGGGTGAGCTCCTGGCCGGTCTTCTCCACGTACTCGGTGGGTGCGATCAGGCCCACGGTGCCCAGGGACACGTTCAGGCCGAGCCCGCAGCCGAGTTGGGCCTTCGCGCCGATTTCGAGCTGGGCCCCGTACATGTACGCGGCGCGGCGGCTCATGGCCGTACCGACGTAGATGTTCTCGGTGACGGCGTGCTCCATGAAGCCCTGCGGCGCGACCACCGGGATGCCGTCGGCGCCGTCGGGTAGCACCCCACGGCAGCCGCCGAAGTGGTCGATGTGCGGATGCGTGTAGATCAGTGCGGTGACCGCCCGCTCGCCGCGGTGCTCGCGGTAGAGCGCCAGCGCGGCGGCCGCGGTCTCGGCGGAGATCAGCGGGTCGATGATGATGACGCCCGTGTCGCCCTCGACGATCGTCATGTTGGACAGGTCGAGGCCGCGCACCTGGTAGACGCGGTCCGTGACCTTGTACAGGCCCTGCTTGGCGAGGAGCCGGGCCTGCCGCCACAGGCTGGCGTCGACGGTGTCGGGCGGAGTGCCCGCGCCCGAGCCCTCGCCCGAGCCGGTGCCCTCCTCGGTGAGGAAGCGGTACGCGTCCGGATCCCATGCCGTACGGCCGTCCGGGGTGGTGATCGGCCCGCCCGTGAACGCGGCGACGAAGCCGCGGTCCGCGTCCTCGAAGTCGCCCCGGTCGTCGTACGGCAGGTTGTCCGTGCGCGTGGGGGAGTCGCCGCCGCCGGACGAGTCCCGGCCCTCGGAGCCCGCGTCCAGGGCGTGCGCCGTGAGCGGGTTGAGCGAGACGGCGGCGGCCGCCGCACCTGTCGCGGCGGCCACGAAGCCGCGCCGGTCCATCGGAGTCATGGTGGATTCGCCTTCGGGATCGGGTGGTTGGGCCCAGGGCTTGGCCACTATTGCATTTGGACTGCAATACGAGTCAAGGGTCGGGAGGGCGCTTGTTGCAGTGTTCATGAAATAAGGGGTGGGGTGGTGGTCCCGCCCGCGACCGGCTCTGCCCCGGCGCCGCGCACGGGTGCGAGGATGGCGGAGTGATCAGATCTGACACCGACGAGGGCGCCGACGACGACGGCATGGGCGACGGCACGCGCGAGGACGCGGACGGGGCCACCGGCACCGGCAGGCGCTGGCGGCGCGATCCGCAGTGGACGCGTGCGACCCTCGTCGACACGCTGCTCGAACTGACCGCGGAGGGCGCCCGCGAACCGACCCGCAAGGCCATCGCCGAGCGCGCCGGAGTCTCCGAACGCACCGTCTTCGTCCACTTCGCCGACCGCGAGGCCCTGTACGTCACCGCCGCCGAACGGCAGGCCGGGCGCTGGCAGGCACTCGCGAAGCCCGTACCGCCCGAGTGGCCCGCCGACCGGAAGGTACGCGCACTCGTGGCCCAACGCGCCCTGATGTACGAGCTGATGACACCGATCCGCAAGGTCGGCCTCCGCCTCGAAGCCGACTCGCCGGGCCTGCGCCGCGTGATGGCCGACGGCGACGCCTGGCTCCGCGCCGACCTGGCGGAGCTGTTCGCCCCCGAGCTGCGCCGTACGTCCGGAGCGCGCAGGCCGGGCGGGCTCCTCGACGCCCTGGACGCGGCGTCCTCCTGGGCGGCCTGGGACCACCTCCGCACCCGGCGCGGACTCGACGTGGGGCCCACGGGGGCGGCGCTACGGCGGACGCTGCGGGCGCTCCTTGACGCGGCGGGGACGCGGGGGGAACCGGGCGGCGTGTGACCTCAGCGGCGTGTGCCCTCAGCGGCCGCGTGCCTTCAGCGGCCGGGGGTGCTCGGCTCAGCCCGTCAGCTCGTCAGTGAGAGCACAAGAGCGGCGCTCGGCGCGCAGCGGAGCAGGCCCTCGCGTACGGCGGCGGCGGCCTCCGGCAGGGGGACGTGGCGCACCCGCAGGTCGGCCTCCGAGGGCTCTGGGGTTGCCGGGCCAGGTGACGGTCGGTCGACGTGCCACAGGTGGACCTTGCAGTCGGTGAGGCCGGGCAGTGGGTGCAGGAAACCGTGCCCCGTCCATGTGCCGCCGTGGTGGCCCGTCTCCTCGGCCAGCTCGCGGCGGGCCGCGGCCGACGGGTCGGCGTCGGCCAAGTCGACGGCGCCGCCGGGGAGTTGCCACAGGGTGCCGGTGAGGTAGTGGTACTGCTCGATGACGAGAAGGTGCCCGTCCACCACGGCCGCCACCCGCACCTGGTCGGGCGCCCGCACCCAGTCGTAGTCGCCGGGCCGTCCGTCGGGTCCGGTGATCCGGTCGCGGTGCACCTGGAATCGGGGGCCGGCCCACGACGCCGTACTGCTGTGCCGGGTCCACGGTCCGCGCTGCTGCTCCACGGGGGAACCGTACGGCACGGTCGTCAGCCGGTCACCGGCCCCCCCCCCCGGGGCGGCGCGTGGACACCTGAGGTCCAACTCATCCTGGCCGATGGCCAGTTAGGGACGTTTCGCTTCAGCTCGGGTGGGGGAACTGACAGCGGTGGCCCCGCCGCGCCACTTCCGACCGACCGACCGACCGAACGAACGGGCGCGGCGCGGGCACCGGGCGTCGCGGTGCTCGCGCACAGCGGACGGACAACGGGGGCGGCGGCTGCATGGCGAACAGGGCGGACAGGGCGGGCAG
>NZ_JAAAHS010000452.1 GCF_009908195.1 Streptomyces boluensis
GCACATGCCCGGCCCCGACCCCGAGGATCAGCCGGCCCCCGCTGAGGTGGTCGAGCGTGGCGTACTGCTTGGCGGTGGCGAGCGGGTGCCGGAGGCCGACGACGGCCACGTGGCTGAGCAGCCGTACGCGTTCGGTGACCCCGGCGAGGAAGGAGAGGGTCGCGACGGGGTCGTACCAGACGGTGCTCATCGCTGCCGCGAGCCGGCGGGGGATCGCGACGTGGTCGCAGCAGGCGATGTAGTCGAAGCCGGAGCGGTCGGCGACGCGGGCGAGCTCAGCGAGGTCGGTGGGGCCTGCGTCGGCTTCCCAGGGCTCGGCGTAGATCGTGCTCTGGGACTGGATGGGTAGTTGGATGCCGTACGCGAGGTGGTTCTGCGGGAAGAGTTGCGTCATGGCTGGGCCCCCTTATTTGACGGACCGTCAGATCTTGACGTCGACGGCCATCGTGGGGGGTGGGGGGTCGTCAGGCAAGGCTTGTGCGGGTGCTTTCCTCTTCCCGCTCCTCAATCGCCGGAGGGGCTATTTTTTAGCCCCTCCGGCGATTGAGGAGGCCCGTCCGGCGAGGACTCAGGGCGCCGACGGCCCCCACAACCCGTCCTCCGTCAGCCCGAGCAGCGAAATCGCATTGCCCCGGACCAGCCGGTCCACCACATCCGGCGCCAGATGCCCCATCTGGGACTCCCCCACCTCACGGGACTTGGGCCACGTCGAGTCCGAGTGCGGGTAGTCCGTCTCGTACAGCACGTTCCCCACCCCGATGGAGTCGAGGTTCCTCAAGCCGAACGCGTCGTCGAAGAAGCAGCCGTAGACGTGTTCCGCGAAGAGTTCGGACGGCGGGCGGGTGACCTTGTCGGCGACGCCGCCCCAGGCGCGGTTCTCCTCCCAGACCACGTCCGCCCGCTCCAGGATGTACGGGATCCAGCCGATCTGGCCCTCCGCGTACATGATCCGCAGGTTGGGGAACTGCTCGAACTTGCCGCTCATCAGCCAGTCGACCATCGAGAAGCAGCAGTTGGCGAAGGTGATCGTGGAGCCGACCGCGGGCGGGGCGTCGGCGGAGGTCGACGGCATCCTCGACGACGAGCCGATGTGCATCGCGATGACCGTGCCGGTCTCGTCGCAGGCCCGCAGGAACGGGTCCCACTCGTCGGTGTGGATGGACGGGAGGCCGAGGTGCGGCGGGATCTCGGAGAACGCCACCGCGCGTACGCCGCGGGCCGCGTTGCGGCGTACCTCCTCCGCCGCGAGCTGCGGGTCCCAGAGGGGGATCAGGGTGAGGGGGATCAGGCGGCCGCGCGCCTGCGGGCCGCACCACTCCTCCACCATCCAGTCGTTGTACGCCCGCACGCCGAGCAGGCCGAGTTCATGGTCCTTGGCCTCGGTGAAGGTCTGCCCGCAGAACCGCGGGAACGTCGGGAAGCAGACCGCCGACTGGACGTGGTTGACGTCCATGTCCGCGAGGCGTTCCGGCACCGAGAACGAACCCGGACGCATCTGCTCATACGTGATCACTTCGAGTTTGATCTCGTCGCGGTCGTAGCCGACGGCGGTGTCGAGGCGGGTGAGCGGGCGGTGCAGATCCTCGTACACCCACCAGTCGCCTATCGGCCCGTCGTCGCCCTTGGCGCCCATGACCGGTGCGAACTTGCCGCCCATGAAGGTCATTTCCTTCAGCGGGGCACGTACGACGCGCGGGCCGATGTCGTGGTACTTCGACGGGAGCCGGTCCCGCCAGACGTTGGGGGGCTCCACCGTGTGGTCGTCCACCGAGATGATCTTCGGGAAGGTCTCCATACGCTCCATACGCCTCACGGTAGCGCCGATCTGACGAACCGTCAGCTAGTAGCGCGCCGTGGAAAATCTGTGACTCACCGCGCGTCCTCCTTGCGTGGACCCTGTGAGAGCTGTCTCGCACGGCTGACGCAAACGCCCCTGACAAGGCAGACTGGCGAGGGCAATTCCAGAACTCGGACCGGGAAGGGCTCAGGACGGGCACCCCGCCTCCCCGATGTCCGACCGACTCCAGGCCTTGAGCACGTCCGGCATTTCGCCAGGGGGACAACGATGGACGGTGTACCGCGCGTACCCGGGCAGCGGCGCCCGGAGGGACAGCCGTTGCGCTTCAGCGTGCTCGGACCGGTACGCGCCTGGCGCGGAGCCGAGCCCCTGACCACCGGTTCTCCACAACAACGCGCCCTGCTCGCCGCCCTGCTGCTGCGCGCGGGCCGCACCGCCACCGCGGCCGAACTGATCGACGCGATCTGGGGCGACGAGCCGCCCAAGGAAGCCCTCGCCGCGGTGCGTACATACGCCTCCCGGCTGCGCAAGGCCCTCGACCCCGGCGTCCTCTCCAGCGAGTCCGGCGGGTACGCGATCCGGCTTCCGGTTCTCTCCGGCGCCCTCGACCTGGCCCTCGCCGAAGACCTGTGGGCCGACGCCGAGAAGGCGCGCGGCGCGGGCGACCTCGGCCAGGCCCGCTCCCTCATCAACAAGGCCCTCAGCCTCTGGGACGGCGAACCGCTCGCCAACGTCCCAGGCCCGCACGCCGACGCCCAGCGGGTCCGCCTGGAGGAGTGGCGCCTCCAACTCGTCGAGACCCGGCTCGACATGGACCTGGAGCAGGGCTGCCACGCGGAGGCCGTCTCCGAGCTCACCGCGCTCACCGCCGCGCACCCGCTGCGCGAGCGGCTCCGCGAACAGCTGATGCTCGCCCTGTACCGCTCCGGCCGCCAGGCCGAGGCCCTCGCCGTGTACGCGGACACCCGCAGGCTGCTCTCCGACGAGCTGGGCGTCGACCCGCGCCCCGGCCTCTCCGAGCTGCAGCAGCGCATCCTCCAGGCCGACCCGGGCCTCGCCGAGCCCGCGTCCGCCACCGAACCCGCGTCCGCGACGGTCCGCCCGGCCCAACTCCCGGCCACCGTGCCCGACTTCACCGGACGCGTCCCTTTCGTGGCGGAACTGGGCGATGTGCTCTCCTCCGCCGAGGGCCGCGTCATGGCGGTCTCCGCGCTCGCGGGCATCGGCGGCGTCGGCAAGACCACCCTCGCCGTGCACGTCGCGCACGCCGCCCGCGTCCACTTCCCGGACGGCCAGCTCTACGTCGACCTCCAGGGCGCCGGCGCGCGTGCCGCCGAACCGGAAGCGGTGCTCGGCGCGTTCCTGCGCGCCCTCGGCACGGCGGACTCGGCCGTCCCCGACACCCTGGAGGAGCGCGCCGCGCTCTACCGCTCACTCCTCGACGGCCGCCGCGTCCTCGTCCTCCTTGACAACGCCCGCGACGCCGCCCAGGTCAGGCCCCTGCTGCCCGGCACGGAAGGCTGCGCGGCGCTGATCACGTCCCGGATGCGGATGGTCGACCTGGCCGGTGCGCACCTCGTCGACCTCGATGTGATGTCGCCGGAGGAAGCGCTTCAGCTGTTCATCCGGATCGTCGGCGAGGAGCGCGTCGCGTCCGAGCGTGAGGCCGCCCTCGACGTGGTCGCGGCCTGCGGGTTCCTGCCCCTCGCCATCCGGATCGCGGCGTCCCGGCTCGCCTCCCGGCGTACCTGGACGGTCTCGGTGCTCGCCGCGAAGCTCGCCGACGAGCGCCGTCGCCTGGACGAGCTGCAGGCCGGTGACCTGGCCGTCAAGGCCACCTTCGAGCTGGGGTACGGCCAGTTGGAGCCCGCGCAGGCCCGCGCGTTCCGGCTGCTCGGGCTCGTCGACGGGCCCGACATGTCCCTCGCTGCGGCCGCCGCGATGCTCGACCTGCCGGTCGAGGACACCGAAGACCTCCTCGAAGCCCTCGTGGACACCTCCCTCCTCGAATCCGCCGCACCCGGCCGCTACCGCTACCACGACCTGGTCCGCCTCTACGCGCGTGCGTGCGCGGAGCGGGACGAGCAGCCGCCGAGCGAGCGGGAGGCGGCGCTCTCCCGTCTTCTGGACTTCTATCTGGCGACGACCTCCAAGGTGTTCGCGATCGAGCGGCCCGAGGACCGGCTGCCCGCCCATCTGGAACCCACCCGGTCCGCGGGCCTCGACTTCACCGACCGCCAGGAGTCGCTCGACTGGCTCTACACCGAGGCCAACTGCCTGTTGGCGTGCGCCCGGCAGGCGGCCGCGACGGAGCGGCTGCGCCCGGCGGTGGACCTGATCTGGGCCGCGAAGGACCTCGCGGAGTCGGGCGCCAACTCGAAGCAGTACGAGTTCGCCGCCTGCGCCGCCCGGGACGCCGCGCACGCCCAGGGCGACGCCCGTACGGAGGGCAGGGCCCGGACGGCGCTCACCAACGCGCACCTCGTGGCCGGCCGGTACACGGAAGCGGACGAAGAGGCCCGGGTCGCCGCCGAGTTGGCGGCCTCGGTCGACGACCCGGCGCCGGTCTACTGGGCCAGCAACGACCGCGGCATCATCGCCTTCAACCAGGAGCGGTACGACGAGGCCGAGCAGCATCTCCTCCGGGCGATGGAAGGTTCCCGCGCGGACGGCAACCGCCCCGGTGAGGCGAGCGCCCTGTGCAACCTGTCCCGGCTGCACATGCTCACGGGACGTACCGCCAGCGCGGTGGAGCTGGCCCGGCAGGGCACCGCCATATACGACCGCATGGGCCTCACCCTGCGCCTGGCCAACGGCCGCTACGCGCTCGGGGTCGTGCTGACACAGACGGGCCAGCACACCGAGGCGCTGGAGCAACTGAACGACGCCCTGGAGATGTTCGGGAAGAACCGCCAGCGCCTGTGGGAGGGGACGACGCACTTCCGTATCGCCCAGGCCCACTTGGCGGCCAAGCGCCCGACATTGGCCGCTCAGTACGCCGAACAGGCCCTGGCCATCGGGTGCATCGGCGGTGACCGTATCCGTGCGGGTGTCCTGACCACGCTCGGTCGTGCACTGGACTCCCTCGGGCAGTCGGACCGTGCGCGTGCCTGTTGGCGTGAGGCGCTGTCGCTGCACGAGCAGGCAGGCTCGGAACTCGCCGAAGAGGTACGCGGGCTGCTGACGCCGGTGTCCGCCGCCTGATCGGCGAACCACAAGGGCGTTCATCGATTGTTTATGCCGATCAGACATGATGTTCCTGTCGATCCGTCGCGTCGGGGGGCAGACGGATCCGTGGAACCTCACCAGCCAGGTGAGCGTCTCTCACCACCCTGTCCGGCGGTCCTCGGGGGAGTCGCCGGACAGGGCCACCCATCAGCCCGGATTCGACACCAGGGGGCAGTTATGAGCAACACCGAGAAGAAGCGGAACGCCATCACCACTCAGGACAACCACGCGACAGCGCCTCCGCAGGACGGCATCACCACCATGGGCGACAACCACACGCCCGCGCCTCCGCAGGACGGCATCACCACCATGGGCGACAACCACACGCCCGCCCCGCCGATGGACGGCATCACCACCATGGGCGACAACCACACGCCCGCCCCGCCGAAGTAGCACGACCACGGGGGACGTACGGGGGGCGCACGGGGGAACGCACGGGGGATCG
>NZ_JAAAHS010000453.1 GCF_009908195.1 Streptomyces boluensis
GGGCGGGAGGTGAGGTGGGCGACGGTCTCCTCCAGGCCGAGGACGCCCAGGTCCCGCGCGTACCGGCCGAGGTAGTGCGGGAACGTGCCGTACGCGCGCGGGTGCGGCTTGAAGCCCTGCAGGATGCCGTCGCTGCCGCCGGTGTGCACCCGGTGCTGCATGATCGCGCGGACGTTGTCCTCGTGGCCGACGTGCTGGAGGATCGTCGAGCCCAGCTTGTCGTTGATGAGCAGGCGGCGGGCGGTGATCCAGGGCTCCTCGCCGCGCTGCTTCGCGGACTGGGCGATCGTCTTGCCGACGCAGGAGGCCAGGCCGGGGTCGGAGACGCCGGAGATCTCGATGGTGTCCCACTCGATCGGCACGCCGTGGCAGCCGTCGGCGCCGATGACCTCCATGTGGTGCCGGATCTTCTCGGCCGTCTCGTCGTCCTCCAGACGGGACAGGATCGCGTCCGGGCCGCCCTCGCTCGCCCAGCTCGGCAGCATCGCGACGAGTGTGGTGCAGCCCGGCGTGTACGGGTACGTGTCCAGGCTGATGTCGGCGCCCTCGGCGAGTGCGGCGTCGATGAGCGCGAGCAGGTCCGGGGCCTTGCCCTTGTTCACGCCGAAGTTCATGGTGGCGTGCGCCAGGTGCAGGGCGCAGTCGGCGTCCCGGGTCAGGTCGACCATCTCCCGGTACGCGTCCAGGGCGCCGGCGCCGTACGAGCGGTGGTGCGGGCAGTAGTAGCCGTCGTGGGCCGCCACGACCCGGCAGAGTTCGGCCAGTTCGGAGTCCTTCGCGTACATGCCGGGCGTGTACGTCAGGCCCGAGGACATGCCGACGGCGCCCTGTTCCATGCCCTCGGCGACCAACTGCCGCATCCGGTCCAGCTCTTGGGCCGTGGCGGGGCGGTCGTCCCAGCCGACGGCGTACATCCGGACGGTGCCCTGCGGGATGAGGTACGCGGCGTTCACCGCGATGCCCTGGCCGTCGTGGGCGCTGTCGAGGGCGTCGAGGTAGCCGCCGACGGTGCGCCAGTTGAAGTCGATGTCGGAGCCGTCGCCGTTCCAGCCCGTGATGGCCTGGCGGACCTGGGCGAGGGTGCGGTCGTCGACGGGCGCGTAGCTGAGGCCGTCCTGGCCGATGACTTCCAGGGTGACGCCCTGGGCGGCCTTCGCGGTGTGGGCCGGGTCGCGGAGGAGGGCCAGGTCGCTGTGGGCGTGCATGTCGATGAAGCCGGGGGAGAGGGCGAGGCCGTCGGCGTCGACGGTGCGCTGTCCGGAGGGCCGGGGGCCCTCGCCCTCTCTGCTGATCTCGGCGATCCGGCCGTTGTCGATGGCTACGTCGGCGCGGTACGAGGCGTTGCCGGTGCCGTCGATGACGCGGGCGTCGCGGATGACCAGGTCCATGGGGTGCTCTGCCTCTCTGGGTTCTTTTTCTCCCCGCCCCGCCCCTTCCCGAAAGTCCTGCGGACAGCCACGGGGCTCCGCCCCGGACCCCGCTCCTCAAACGCCGGAGGGGCTCAAATTTGAGCCCCTCCGGCGTTTGAGGAGGCCCGTCCGGCGAGGACTTCGGGAAGGGGCGGGGCGGGGATCTAGAAGTACGTGCGGATGTAGTCCACGACCGTGCCGTCGGCCTCGGCCAGGGGGATCAGCTGCCACTTGTCGAACGACGTGCAGGGGTGGGACAGGCCCATGCCGACCCAGTCGCCGACCTCCAGGTCCGCCTCGGGCGTCGTACGGACCCAGCCGTGCTGGTCGGAGAGGCCGGTGATCTCGATACCGGTGGACTCGCGGACCTCACCCGACTCCGCGTCCCGGACCACCTGAGCCTCGGGCAGGTGCAGGTCGTACGCCGCGTCCCGCTTGCCCGCGTTCACGAAGGCCTGCTCGGCGTTGGGGCGGGAGACCACCTGGGCCCAGAGCCGGAACGCGGGCTGCAGTGCGCCCTCGCCGGGGACCCGGTTGAACGGGGTGAGGTGCTTGTAGTGGCCGTCGTCGTGCGAGACGTACGCGCCGGAGCGGAGGAGTTTGAGGACGGGTGCGGAGAGGTCGGGGATCTCGGCGAACACGTCCGCGACCGCGTCGAACCAGGCGCTGCCGCCCGCGCTGACCACGATCTCGTCGAGCCCCGCGAAGCGGCCCGCCTTGTCGAAGTCCACGGCGATCGCGACCATGCGGCGCAGCCAGGCGTGCACCCGCTCGGGGTCGGCGTCCGGCACCTCGCCCTCGTAGCCCGCGACGCCGACCAGGCGCAGCGTGGTCGTGGCCGCCACCGCGTCCGCGATCGCCGCGCACTCGGCCTCGGTACGCACACCGGTACGCGCCGCGTCGCCCGCGCCGAGCTCCACCACGACCTCGACGGGGCGCGAGGCGCCGGCCGCGCGCAGGGCCGCGTCCATCAGCTCGACGCCGCGCACGGAGTCGACGTACGAGATGAAGCGGAAGTCGGGGTCCGCGTCCAGTTCGGCGGCGATCCAGCGCAGCGCGGCCGCGTCGACGAGTTCGTTGGCGAGGAAGATCCGGCGGGTGCCGTACGCGCGCGCTACCCGTACCTGGTGCGGGACCGCGAGCGTGATGCCCCAGGCGCCGTGCTCCTCCTGGCGGGCGAAGAGTTCGGGGGCCATGGAGGTCTTGCCGTGCGGGGCGAAGGCGAGGCCGTGCCGGGTGGAGTAGGTCTCCATCAGGGCGAGGTTGTGCTCGACGCGCTCGGCGGAGAGGGCGAGTACGGGCGTGGTGAAGCCGTCCGTGAAGAGGTTGCGGCGCTCGGCGGCGAGCTCGCCGACGGTCAGGCCCTCGGCGTCCGGCGGCAGGCCCTTGAAGCGGAAGTCGACTCGCTCGTCGGCGAGTTGAGTCCGTGCCGCGTGCTTTCCGACGAGCTTTCCGACGACGTTGTCGGCTGCCATGAGGGGCCTCCTAAGGGCTGACCGCCACGGTGCGTTGCAACATGTGCAATGCCCATTGCGTATTTCGCTTACCGCTGTCTAACATCCGAGCCAATACCGGGTCAATGGCGCCCGGGAGTAGTGAAGGAGATCGAGCGTGCCCACCGTGAACGCGTCAGGACCCCTCCGAGGGGCGGACCACGTCGGTACCGACGTGGTCTGTCTCGGCGAGTCCATGGTCACGTTCCGGCCCTCCCGGCCCGGACGGCTCGCCGACGTGCCGTCGTTCGAGCGCGGGATCGGCGGCGCGGAGTCGAACGTCGCCTGCACGTTGGCCCTGGCCGGGCATTCGTCGCGGTGGGTCAGCCGGGTCGGGGCGGACGGGTTCGGTGAGCACTTGATCTCGGCGATCGGCGCTTGCGGGGTTGATACGTCAGCCGTCGCCGTCGACCCCTCTCGGCCTACGGGGATCTACTTCCGTACGGCGGGGGAGCGTGCCGTCGACGTGGCAGACGACTCGGGGCTCCGCCCCGGACCCCGCTCCTCAAACGCCGGAGGGGCTGATTTTGAGCCCCCCGCCGAAGTCGCCTACTACCGTGCCGGATCCGCCGCCTCCGCCATGGCCCCCCACACCGTCGACCCGCACGCCCTCGACGACGCCCGCATCCTGCACATCTCCGGCATCACCGCCGCCCTCTCCGCCGACTGTCTCGCCCTGATGCGTGCGCTGACCGAGCCGCGGGCCGGGCGGCCGCTGGTCTCGTTCGACGTGAACTACCGGGTCCATCTGTGGGCCGACCCCGCGCAGGCCGGGCCCGTACTGCTTGAGCTCGCGCGCCGTAGTGACCTGGTCTTCGTCGGTGAGGACGAGGCCGAGGCCGCTTGGGGGATCACCGGTGGGCCCGCGGCGATCCGGGCCGCGCTGCCCGAGCCGGGCACCCTCGTCGTCAAGCAGGGCGCCGACGGTGCGACGGTCTTCAGCGGTACCGAGGCCACGTACGAGCCCTCGCTCAAGGTCGACGTGGTCGCGTCCGTCGGTGCGGGTGATGCCTTCGCCGCCGGGTTCCTCTCCGCGACGCTGCGCGGGCTCCCCGACTCCGCGCGGCTGCGGCACGGGCATCTGACCGCCGCCGCCGCCCTCCTCGTCCCCGGCGACCTGGGCACTCCGCCCGCCCGCGCCGAGGCCGACCGGCTTGCCGCGTTGAGCGGTGAGGAGTGGGGGACACTGCGCCTCGGCCCGGACACGATCGAGAGCTGGGCCGTGGAGGGAGTCACCACATGAGCCAGACCGTCGACCGGGCGCTGAGCATCCTGCCGCTGCTCGCGGAGGGACCCGCAGACCTGGGGCAGGTCGCCGAGCGGCTCGACGTGCACAAGTCGACCGCGCTGCGGCTGCTGCGCACCCTGCACGAGCACGGCCTCGTCTACCGCCAGTCCGACCAGCGCTACCGCCTGGGCGCCCGCCTGTTCGCGCTCGCGCAGGAGGCGGTGGAGAACCTCGACGTGCGCGAGATCGCCCACCCGCACCTCGTCGAGCTGAACGAGCAGATCGGGCACACCATCCACCTCGCCGTGTACGAGGAGAACGAGGTCCTCTACATCGACAAGGTGGAGAGCCGCTACCCGGTGCGGATGTACTCCCGTATCGGCAAGCCCGTCGCGATCACCGTCGCCGCCGTGGCCAAGCTGCTGCTCGCCGACCTGTCCGAGCCGGAGCGGCGGGCCATCGCCGAGAAGCTCGACTACCCCATGTACACGGCCCGTTCGATACCGAACGCCGCGGCCTTCCTCCGGGAGCTCGCGACCGTACGGGAACAGGGCTGGGCCACCGACCTCGGTGGCCACGAGGAGTCCATCAACTGCATCGGGGCCCCCATCCGCGGTGCGGACGGAAGGGTCGTCGCCGCCATGTCGGTCTCCGCGCCGAACGTCGTCGTCACCGCGGAGGAGCTCCTCACCCTGCTGCCGCAGGTGCGCCGCACCGCGGAGGCCATCAGCCGCGAGTACTCGGGCCACACCCCCGCGTAGGCCCCCCGGCCGCCCCCACTGACCACAGTTCCACGACCCATCGCTCAACACCCCTCAGAAGGAAGACGGTTCATGACCGAGAAGATCGCTCTCACCCCGGCCACGCACACCACCCCGCCCGCGAAGTTCTCGCACGGCGTGAAGAAGGGCAACCTCCTTCAGGTCGCCGGACAGGTCGGCTTCCTGCCCGCCGAGGAGGGCAAGGCGCCCACCCCGGCAGGCCCGACGCTGCGCGAGCAGACCCTGCAGACCTTCGCCAACGTCAAGGCGATCCTCGAAGAGGGCGGCGCGAGCTGGGACGACGTGATGATGATGCGCGTCTACCTCACGGACGTGGACCACTTCGCCGAGATGAACGCCATCTACAACGAGTACTTCGAGGAGCAGGGCCTCAAGGCCCCCGCCTCCGCGCGTACCACCGTGTACGTCGGTCTCCCCAAGGGCCTGCTCATCGAGATCGACGCGCTGGCCGTCCTCGGCTGACGTGCCGTTAGAACCGCCGCTCCACCTGAGCGCGGCACGGCGCTCCGCTTCCC
>NZ_JAAAHS010000454.1 GCF_009908195.1 Streptomyces boluensis
GGGAGGGGGTGCAGAGTGCTGCGGCGAATTACGCTGCCGCTTTGGGGTCTGACGGGATGTTCAGCACGGGAACACGTCACGACATCGTCGACTCGCTGTACACACGGGACGCGGCTGCCAAGCTCCAGGGCCCTATGGACAAGGCTTACTCGCCGGACTTCCTCGGCCAGATGGGCCTGGACGAAAACGGCAAGGCTCCGAAGGGGAGCACCTTCGTCTCTCGCACGATCCCGGTCGGCACCAAGGTTGCCCAGTACAGCAACGACCGTGCCAGGGTGTCGGTTTGGTACACCGGCCTCATCGGCATGTCCGGCTCGAACTCCACCGACCCTGTGCGGACGACCTGGAAGACCTGGACGTTCGATCTGAGTTGGACCGCTGGGGACTGGAAGATCACCAAGGACTCTCAGAAGGACGGGCCCGCGCCAGTGCCCGGCGATGAATCGGCCGCCACCTCCAAGGACATCAGCGAAGCCGTCGAACAGTACGGAGGGTTCACGTATGCCCGGTAAGAGCCGTGCCCTCTCACTCACTGCCGCCATGGCAGCTGTGCAAGCGACCGCTGTCCTGCTGGCAACGCCCGCGGCAGCCGAGCCGACTCCCAAGCCGTCCGATGACCCGTGCGACCTCCTCATCGGACCGGCGAAGAAGTACTGCGAGAACGGCAAAGAATCCGGCACCCCCAAATCCCCCGCCGACGACGCCCTCGGCACCCTCGACCCGCTCTCCTCGCTCGCCAAGGGCTGTGCCGACGCCGCCTCCTGGACCGTCGAGAAGCTCAGCGAAGCGGTGAAGGAGTCCGCGAACGTCGACTTCACCAACCCGACGTTCCTCAAGCAGTACGCCGTCGTCTTCGCCGCGTCGACCATCCTCACGCTGCTGCTCTGGCTGCTCGCCGTGGCCAAGCGGGCCGTGCGCGGGGTGCCGGTGGCGACGGCGATCGGGGAGGCCATCGGGTTCCTCTGGCTGACCGTGATCGCCTCCGCGTTCACACCGCTGATCCTCTACACCGTGGTCTCCGCGACCGACGGCGTCTCCGAAGTGCTCGCCAAGGCCACCGGTGGCCAGACCGACGTATTCTTCGGGTCGTTCGCCGAAGCCCTGAAGAAGGGCGAGGACATCGGCGGCGGACCGATCATGCTGATCGTCGTCTCGCTCGTGTCGATCCTCGCCGCCGGCGTCCTCTGGCTGGAGCTCGTCATCCGGGCCGCCCTGCTCTACGTGGGCGCGCTGCTCGGCACCGTCGTGTACGCGGGGCTCGTCGACAAGAACCTCTGGTCGCACGTGCGCCGTTGGGCCGGAATCATGATCGCGGTGATCCTGGTGAAGCCCGTCATCGTCATCGTGCTCGGGCTCGCCGGAGCGCTCTCCGGCGACGACGGCCCGGACGCGTTCTCCGCCGTCGTCTCCGGGCTCTCCATCATCCTGCTCGCCATCTTCGCCTCGGCGATGATCTACCGCTTCGTACCGGGATTCGGCGACGAGATCGCGGCCGGCCGCAACAACCGCATCATGCAGGGCGCCGAGGGCAAGGCCGCCGCCGTGATCAGTTCGCCCGCCGCCCTCGTCTCGCAGGGCATCAAGACACACAGCACCCGCGGCCGCGGCGGCGACGACAGCGGCGGCGGCGGCGCCCGCCCCGCGAACCCCGCCAGCGGCGGCATGGCCGCGCACAGCAACCGCGGCTCGGGCGGCGGCGGAGCCGCCCCCTCGCCCCGTACCGGCGGCCACGGCTCCCGCCCCACGAGCAGCTCCAGAGGAACGACCAACCGCACGGGAGGTGAAGGGCGTTGACGACCCAGTCCCACCAGGTCGCGCCCCGCCGCACATATCTGATCGGCCGTGCGCGGCCGAACGCGATCGTCGGCAAGAACCGCGAGACCGGCGAGATCGCCATGATCATCGCCGGAGCCTTCCTCGGCATGATGTGCGGACTCCTCGTCCCCGTACTCTCCGCCCGCATCGTGCTGCTCATGGGCTTCCCGATGCTGGCCCTCGCCGCGGTCTACGTGCCGTACAAGGGCCGTACGTTCTACCGCTGGTTCGAGGTCAACCGCTCCTACAAGCGCAGCCTCCGCCAGGGCACCGCCTACCGCTCGGCCGCGCCCGAGGCGGGCATCCGCTTCGACGGCCGCGAGGTCGAGGTCGGCCCGCCGCCCGGCATCGGCCGTATCGCCTGGCTCGCCGCGCCGTTCGGGCCCGACGAGATCGCGGTCCTGCTGCACGCCGACCGCCGTACCGTCACCGCCGCCATCGAGATCGAGGGCCCCGGCGTCGGACTGCGCGACTCCGAGGACCAGGAAGCCCTCGTCGACCGCTTCGGCACCCTCCTCAAGCACGTGGCGAACGGCGACGGCTTCGTCACCCGCCTCCAGATGCTCGCCCGCACCCTGCCCGCCGACCCCGACGCGCACGCCAAGGACGTCGCGGTGCGCGGCGACGAGAAGTCGCCCGACTGGCTGCAGGGCTCGTACGACCAGCTCCAGTCGATGGTGTCGACCAGCAGCGAGCAGCACCGCGCGTACCTCGTGGCCTGCATGCACTACACCCGCGAACTCGCCGCCGAGGCCCAGGCCGTGGCCCGCGCCTCCCGGCCGCACGCCGGGCGCAGGGTCGACAAGGACGCCGGTATCGCCGTCGTCATGGCCCGCGAACTGACCGACATCTGCTCGCGCCTCCAGGAGGCCGACATCCGGGTACGCCAGCCCCTCGGCCAGGGCCGGCTCGCCTCGCTCGTGCACTCCATGTACGACCCGGACCACCCCATCGACCACATCCAAGCCATGACGAAGCGGAACGCCTGGCCCGCCGAGCTCGACGCCATGGAGGCCACGTACCTCCAGGCGAAGACCCGCGAGTCCTCCACCCGCGCCCCCTGGTGCCACGCCACGGCCTGGGTGAAGGAGTGGCCGATGACCCCCGTCGGCGTCAACTTCCTGGCGCCGCTGCTCGTCCACACCCCCGACGTGATCCGCACCGTCGCCGTCACCATGGACCTCGAACCCACCGAGGTCGCCATCGAGCGGATGCTGACCGAGAAGACCAACGACGAGGCGGAGGCGAGCCGTCAGGCCAAGATGAACCGCACCGTCGACCCCCGCGACGCCGCCGCCAACTCCCGCCTGGACCAGCGCGGCGAGGACCTGGCGAGCGGCGCGGCAGGCGTCAACCTGGTCGGGTACATCACGGTGTCGTCCCGCTCCCCCGAGGGACTCGCCCGCGACAAGCGGACGATCAGGGCCTCGGCGGGCAAGTCGTATCTCAAGCTGGAGTGGTGCGACCGCGAGCACCACCGGGCGTTCGTGAACACCCTGCCGTTCGCGACCGGCATCCGACGCTAGCCCGGCCACCCAGGGACACAGAAGGTAGAGGCGCCAAGCCCATGCGAGATCCGCTGACCACGCTGACCGACGCCTTCACCTCCTTCCTCTTCGGAAAGGTGGAGACGACCCGGCTGCCCGTGCGCACGTCCACCGGCCAGGCCCAGGCCGTGTACCTGCCGACCGCCGCCCCCGGCCTCGGCGACTCGGGCGTGATCATCGGCCGCGAGGTGTACAGCGGCAAGGGGTACATCTACGACCCGTTCCAGCTGTACGGTCAGCAGCTCCCGGCCCCGCACTGGCTGGTGCTCGGCGAGTCCGGCAACGGCAAGTCCGCGCTGGAGAAGACGTACGTACTGCGGCAGTTGAGGTTCCGCGACCGGCAGGTCGTCGTCCTCGACGCGCAGGGCGAGGACGGCGTCGGCGAGTGGAACCTGATCGCCCAGGAACTCGGCATAACGCCCATCCGCCTGGACCCGACCGTGGCCCTGGACACGGGTATCCGCCTGAACCCCCTCGATCCCTCGATCACGACCACGGGCCAGCTGGCGCTGCTGCGCACCATCATCGAGGTGGCGATGGGCCACGGCCTCGACGAACGCTCCGGCTTCGCCCTCAAGGTCGCGCACGCCTACGTCAACGAGACGATCGTCGAGCGCCAGCCCGTACTGACCGACATCGTGGAGCAACTCCGCCACCCCGAGCCCGAGTCGGCGGAGGCGATGAACGTGGCGATAGACGACGTACGGGCCTGGGGCCTGGACGTCGCCCTCGTCCTGGACCGCCTGGTCGACGGTGACCTGCGCGGCATGTTCGACGGCCCGACCACGGTCGGGATCGACCTGGACGCGCCCCTGATCGTCTTCGACCTCTCCCACATCGACCGCAACTCCATCGCCATGCCCATCCTCATGGCGATCGTCGGCGTATGGCTTGAGCACACCTGGATCCGGCCCGACCGCAAGAAGCGCATCTTCCTGGTGGAGGAGGCGTGGCACATCATCAACTCCCCCTTCGTGGCGCAGCTTTTCCAGCGCCTCCTCAAGTTCGGCCGCCGCCTCGGCCTGTCCTTCGTCGCCGTCGTCCACCACCTCTCCGACGTCGTCGACGGGGCCGCCGCGAAGGAAGCCGCGGCGATCCTCAAAATGGCCTCCACCCGGACGATCTACGCCCAGAAAGCCGACGAGGCCCGCTCCACCGGCCGAGTCCTGGGCCTGCCCCGCTGGGCGGTGGAAATCATCCCGACCCTCACCCCCGGCATCGCGGTCTGGGACGTCAACGGCAACGTCCAGGTCGTCAAACACCTCATCACCGAGATGGAACGGCCCCTCGTCTACACCGACCGCGCCATGACCGAGTCGTCCCCCGTCGACACGCACGACGACCTGATGGCCGCCGCCGAACGCGAGGCGGAGGAACGCGCGGCCCGCATGGAGCAGTACGCCGAACTCGGCGACCCGGACGCAACGGTGGCCTGACATGGACCAGGACCGCCGCGCCGAGAGCCGCTCCGGCACCGAGGGCCGCTCCTCCGGCGGCGGCATCCCCGACGGTCTGCTCGTCGGCCTGCTCGCCTTCCTCCTCGGCCTCACGCTCCTGGTCTGGACGGCGACCGGCCTGGCCGCCCTCTTCGCCAAGGGCGCCTGGCCCGAGGGCGTCACCTTCACCGAAACCCCCCTGGCCATACGGCACCTCGCCTCCCAACCGCACGACATCGCGGGCGCCTGGCCCGCAAGCCCCGCCTCCGCCTTCTCGGGGTACGGACTGTTCTGGGGCCTGTTCATAGGGCAGTTGATGATCCTGACGGTCCTCACGATCTTCGTGATGGGCACGGTTACGCGGTGGCGGGCGGTACGAAAGGCATCGGCCGGCAACGCGACGGGCCCGACGCCCTCTCCCACCCCTACAGCTACCGCTACCGCTGTGGGCAATCGTTCCGCTGGGCGGAACGGGTGGGCACAGCCCCACGTGCCGGGTGCCGTAAACGAGGGGCCCAGCCCAGTCGACCAAACGGCACCCCCGGCGCCGAGCGCGAAGAACGATGGGCCCAGCCCAGTCAAGGAACCGGCACCCGAGCCAACCGCACTCCAAAAGAC
>NZ_JAAAHS010000455.1 GCF_009908195.1 Streptomyces boluensis
GACCGTCGTCAGGCCGTGGGCCTCGAAGACGCCCTTCGCGAGGGCCACCTGCTCGGGGGTGGGCGACGGGGTGCCGTGCAGGGTGAAGTTCATGCCGAGCGCCTGCCACTTGCCTTCGCCCAGCTTGTGGAAAGGCAGCACGTCCACGCGCGAGACGTTGCCGAGGGAACCCGCGAAGGCGGCCACGCCCTCGATGTTGGCCGGGTCGTCGGTGAGGCCCGGGACCAGCACGAAGCGGACGTGCACTTCTTTGCCGAGGTCGGCGAGGCGCCGCGCGAAGTCGAGGGTGGGCTGGAGCGGGCGGCCGGTGACCTTCTTGTAGGTCTCCCGGTCCCAGGACTTGATGTCGAGCAGGACCAGGTCCACATCGCGCAGCAGCGCGTCGGTGGCACGGACGCCGAGGAAGCCCGAGGTGTCCAGGGCGGTGTGCAGGCCGAGTTCGTGCTTGAAGCGGTGCAGCAGTTCGCCGGCGAAGACCGGCTGGAGCAGGGGTTCGCCGCCGCTGATGGTGGCGCCGCCGCGGGCCGCGGCGATGAACCGGGTGTA
The DNA here is from genome assembly GCF_009908195.1 of Streptomyces boluensis. Classification (GTDB taxonomy): domain Bacteria; phylum Actinomycetota; class Actinomycetes; order Streptomycetales; family Streptomycetaceae; genus Streptomyces; species Streptomyces boluensis. The sequence goes on from NZ_JAAAHS010000455.1 coordinate 547, forward strand.
CTTCGCGGCTTCCGCGATCACGTCGTCGGCCGAGGTGCGCTTGCCGTCACGCATCCGCCAGGTGTCCGGGTTGTGGCAGTACAGGCAGGTCAGCGGGCAGCCGGAGAGGAACGTCACGAAGCGGCTGCCGGGGCCGTCCACGCCGGTCGACAGGTCCCAGGAGTGCACCGAGCCCTCGACGGGGCGGTGCTTCGCGGCGCCCGCCGGGGTGGCTGCGATGCCGGTGTTCTGGTCGAGCAGGACGGCCATGACGTAACTCCGTTGTCCCTGGAAGGAGTTGGGGCTCGGGGCGGCTCCCCCGGGTGTTGCTTCCCTGGGTGTTGCTTCCCTGGGGGCGGCTCCCCACGATTCGGTGGCCCGTGGGGAGCCGGTGGCTCACAGGGAGCCGTGGAAGGTGCGGTGGATGACGTCGAGCTGCTGCTCACGCGTGAGGCGGACGAAGTTCACCGCGTATCCGGAGACCCTGATGGTCAGCTGCGGGTAGTTCTCGGGGTGTTCCATGGCGCCCTCGAGGGTCGCCATGTCGAGCACGTTGACGTTCATGTGGAAGCCGTCGCTCGCCATGAAGCCGTCCAGGACACCGGACAGGTTCTCGACGCGCTCCTCGGGGCTGCGGCCGAGGGCGTCCGGGGTGATCGTGTTGGTCAGCGAGATGCCGTCCTCGGCGTCGTCGTAGTCGAGCTTGGCGACCGACATCGCGGAGGCGATGTAGCCGTACTGGTCACGGCCGTTCATCGGGTTGGCGCCCGGGGCGAAGGGGGTGCCCGCGCGGCGGCCGTCCGGGGTGTTGCCGGTCTTCTTGCCGTAGACGACGTTCGAGGTGATCGTCAGGACGGACTGCGTGTGCAGGGCGTCGCGGTACGTGGGGTGCCTGCGGATCTTCTCCATGAAGCCGGAGACGATGCGCTGGGCGATCTCGTCGGCGCGGTCGTCGTTGTTGCCGTAGGCCGGGTAGTCGCCCTCGATCTCGTAGTCGACGGCGAGGCCGGTCTCGTCGCGGACGACCTTCACGCGGGCGTGCTTGATGGCCGACAGCGAGTCCGCGGCGACCGAGAGTCCGGCGATGCCGCAGGCCATGGTGCGCAGGATCGTGCGGTCGTGCAGCGCCATCTCGATGCGCTCGTAGGCGTACTTGTCGTGCATGTAGTGGATGACGTTGAGCGCGTGCACGTAGGTCTTGGCGAGCCACTCCAGCATCGCCTCGTACCGCTCGGCGACCTGCTCGTAGTCGAGGTGGTCGCCTTCGATGGGCTGGAAGCCCTCGACGACCCGCTTGCCGGACTTCTCGTCGCGGCCGCCGTTGATGGCGTAGAGCAGGGCCTTGGCGACGTTCACGCGGGCGCCGAAGAACTGCATCTGCTTGCCGACGGCCATCGCCGAGACGCAGCAGGCGATGGCGGTGTCGTCGCCGTACTTGGGGCGCATCAGCTCGTCGGACTCGAACTGGATGGCGGAGGTGTCGATGGCGACCTTCGACGCGAAGTCCTTGAAGCCCTGCGGGAGTTGCCGCGACCAGAAGACGGTCAGGTTGGGCTCGGGGGCCGGGCCCAGGTTGTAGAGGGTCTGGAGTGCGCGGAAGGTGGTCCGGGAGACCAGCGGGCGGCCGTCCTCGCCGATGCCGGCCATGGACCAGGTGACCCAGGTCGGGTCGCCGGAGTAGAGCTCGTTGTACTCGGGGGTGCGCAGGAAGCGGACGATGCGCAGCTTGATGACGAAGTCGTCGATGAACTCCTGCGCCTGCTCCTCGGTGAGGACGCCGTTGTCGATGTCGCGCTGCAGGTAGATGTCGAGGAAGTTGTCGATGCGGCCGATCGACATGGCCGCGCCGTTCTGCTCCTTGACCGCCGCGAGGTAGGCGAAGTACAGCCACTGCACGGCTTCGCGGCCGCTGGTGGCGGGGCGGGAGATGTCGTAGCCGTACGACAGTGCCATGGCCTTGAGTTCGCCCAGGGCCTTGATCTGCTCCGCGGTCTCCTCGCGCTCGCGGATCACGTTCTCGGTGGGCCACGCGGCGTCGAGTTCGGCCTTGACGGTCTTCTTGTCCTCGATGAGGCGGTCGACGCCGTAGAGGGCGACGCGGCGGTAGTCGCCGATGATGCGGCCTCGGCCGTAGGCGTCCGGGAGGCCGGTGATGATGCCGGAGGAGCGGCAGGCGCGGATCTCGGGGGTGTACGCGTCGAAGACGCCGTCGTTGTGCGTCTTGCGCAGGTGCGTGTAGATGTCCCGGACGCCGGGGTCGGCCTCGTAGCCGTACGCGTTGAGGGCGCTCTCGACCATGCGCCAGCCGCCGTTGGGCATGATCGCGCGCTTCAGCGGGGCGTCGGTCTGGAGGCCGACGATCAGGTCGCTGTCGGCGTCGATGTAGCCGGGCTTGAAGGCGTCGATACGCGACGGGGTCCGCACGTCGACGTCGTGGACGCCGCGCTCGATCTCGTCGGGGAACATCGCGAGCAGTCGCTGCCAGACGGCGGTGGTCCGCTCAGTCGGGCCCGCGAGGAAGGAGTCGTCGCCCTCGTACGGGGTGTAGTTCTGCTGCACGAAGTCACGGACGTCGATGGCGTCCCGCCACAGCCCGCCCTTGAAACCGTCCCAGCAGTCCCAGCCGTCCCGGGCTTCGCCGTTCGCCGTCTTCTCCGCGGGAGTTGCGGTCATCGTGCACACCTTCCGGTCACTGTGCCTTCGCTCCCCTCCATTGCACTCCCGCTGATCGATCATTTGGCTCGGCGATGGTCCCCTGTTTCGGGGCGGAGGACCCGTGCACCTCCGCGATCAAGCGGGCGCGACCGCCTTGACCTGCGGGTTCTTCCGGGACTTTGGACCGTTGGGCACTTGTGAAGGCATTCACAAAAATGTGCCCGGAACGCCGGGAAGGCGGGCCCCCGAAGGGACCCGCCCGCCAAGGGGTGACGCTCAGGAGGGGGACTCGGCGCCCTTGCGGGCGTAGAACCACCAGCAGACGACGATGCAGCTGACGTAGAAGGCGACGAAGCCCCACATCGCGCTGGTCACGGCGAAGTTGGCGAAGAGTGCCGGGATGAAGAAGAAGCCGTAGGCGGCGATGGCGGCGGTGAAGCCGGTGACGGCGCCGGACTCCATCTCGGTCTGCTTCAGGGCCTTCGCGTACTCGGGGGTGCCTTCGGTGAGGCCCTTCAGGTGCTGGTTGCGGAAGATCACCGGGATCTGGCGGAAGGTCGAGCCGTTGCCGATGCCGGAGAAGAAGAAGGCGGCGAGGAAACAGAGGAAGAAGCCCGCGAAGTCACCCGAACCGGAGCCGCTGGGAAGGAAGTTGATGACGCCGATGATCGACAGGGCCATGCCCACGAAGGACAGGATCGTGACGCGGGCGCCGCCCAGCTTGTCCGCGATCCAGCCGCCGGCCCAGCGGGCCAGGGCGCCGAGGGCGGGGCCCATCCAGGCGTAGGTCGCGACGGAGTAGTCCGGGAAGGTCGTCTTGATGAGCATCGGCAGGGCGGCGGCGAAGCCGATGAAGGAGCCGAAGGTGCCGACGTAGAGCCAGGTCATCAGCCAGTTGTGCTTGCGCTGGAAGATGATCTTCTGCTGGCTGAACGAGGTCGAGGCGGACTTGAGGTTGTTCTGGCCGAACCAGGCGACGGCGGCCAGGACGATCAGGACCGGGACCCAGACGAACGCGGCGTTCTGCAGGTACACCGGCGAGCCGTCGGCCTTGTGCTGGGCCGAGCCGATGGCGAGCACCGAGCTGGTGATGACGATCGGGGTGAGCAGCTGGACGACGGAGACACCGAGGTTGCCGAGGCCGCCGTTGATGCCGGTGGCGTTGCCCTTCTGCGCCTTCGGGAAGAAGAAGCCGATGTTGGCCAGGGAGGAGGAGAAGTTGGCACCGCCGATGCCGCAGAGCGCGGCGATGGTCGCCATCTCGGTGAAGGAGGTGGAGGTGTCCTGGATCGCGAAGCCAAGCCAGATCAGCGGGACGACCAGGACGAGTGTGGAGAGCGCGGTGAAGGTGCGCTGGCCGATCCTCGGGCCGAGGAAGGTGTAGAAGATCCGGGCCGTACCGCCGGTCAGACCCGGGATCGCGGTGAGCCAGAACAGCTGCGAGGTGCTGAAGGCGAAGCCGACGTCCTTGAGGTTCGTTGCGGTGACGCTCCACACCTGCCACACCACGAAGGCGACGAGAAGGGCGGGGACGGCTATCCACAGGTTGCGGGCGGCGACCCGCTTGCCGGTGGACTTCCAGAAGAGTTCGTTCTCCGGCTCCCAGTCGGCGATGGTGCGGCCGGGCCGGTACTGCGCGGGATCGTACGACCGCTCCGCGACGGTGGCCACTTCTTCCTTTACGGCAGGACTCATGGCGTCGTTCCTGGTGGTGAGGAGGGTTCCTTACATATCCAGGGTGTCTGCGAAGTACGAGAGGAATCAGAGGAATTAGTCGTGATTGCGAGTTGGCTTAGGGCCCTTTTACGGCTGTGCCCTAGGTCCCGGTGCGGGCCGGTACCCAGGGCGCGGGGCGCGTGGGCGCGTGGACGAGTGCCGGGCTAGGGCAGTTCGTGCACCGGGAGGGACATGTCGGGGTCGTCGAGGCAGACGCCGGTGCGCAGGTCGAAGCCCTGCTTGTGCATGGGGGAGGCGACGACGGGTACGCCGCCGACGGAGCCCAGGATTCCGTCGGCGATGACGTCGGCCCACTCGTCCTGGTGGGCGGCCACGTGGCGGGACGTGCGGCCCCGCTCGGGCGGACCAGAGGCCCGGGGGGAGCGGGACGGGACCACCGGCCTGCCCGGTACGGACAGGACCACCGGCCTGCCCGGGTCAGACGGGACCACCGGCCTGCCCGGTTCGGGTCGTGCGGCCGGTCCCGGTGAGCCCGCACGTCCGTACGGTCGGGAAC
>NZ_JAAAHS010000456.1 GCF_009908195.1 Streptomyces boluensis
GGGGGTGGGTCGGGTGATGCGTGCGTACAAGTTCCTGATGCGGCCCACCGTGGGACAGCAGGCCGCGTTGGGCGAGATGCTGGCCAATCACTGCTCGCTCTACAACGGGGCGTTGCAGGAACGCCGCGATGCTTACCGGCATGTTTCGAAGACATCCGTGAAGTACGGAATGCAGTCCGCGCAGCTCAAGGAGATCCGGGCGTTCGACCCCGAGCGGCAAGGGCGTTGGTCTTTCAGCTCGCAGCAGGCGACGCTTCGCCGGTTGGACAAGGCGTTCGCCGGGTTCTTCCGGCGGGTCAAGTCCGGTGACACACCGGGTTATCCGCGCTTCCGGGGCGTGAACTGGTTCGACACAGTGGACTTCCCCAAGGACGGTGACGGCTGCCGCTGGGACTCCACCCCGCACGACCCGGTCACCCGCGTCCGATTCCAAGGCGTCGGCCACGTCAAGGTCAACCAGCACCGGCCCGTGGTCGGCAAGGTCAAGACTGTGTCCGTCAAGCGCGAGGGTCGGAAGTGGTACGTGGTCCTGACCGCTGAGCAGGAGCAGCCTGAGCCGCTGCCCGCGGCGGGCAGTGTGGTCGGCGTCGACCTGGGCATAGCCAACTTCCTCGCCGACTCGAACGGCGAGTTCGTACCCAACCCGCGCCACGGCCGGAGGGCCGCCGCGAAGCTCGAAGCCGCACAGCAGGCCCTTGCCCGCTTCCCCCGGGTGCGCCGGGACAAGCGAACAGCCAACCACCAGCGGGCCGTTGAGAAGGTCGCCGATCTGCACCGCACGGTGCGTCGCCAGCGGCTCGACCACGCCCACAAGACCGCCCTTGACCTGGTCCGCGCACACGACTTGATCGCGCATGAGGACCTCAAGATCCGCAACATGGGCAAGGCCCCCGCACCCAAGCCCGACCCCAACCAGCCGGGCACCTTCCTGCCCAACGGGGCCGCCGCGAAGGCCGGGCTGAACAAGTCGATCAACGATGCCGGTTGGGGGGGGTGTTCCTGACGATCCTGCACGCCAAGGCTGAAAGCGCCGGACGAGACGTGATCGCCGTGGACCCCCGCAACACCTCCCGCACCTGCCCCGAATGCGGGCACACCGCGAAAGAGAACCGGCCCACACAGGACAAGTTCCACTGCGTCTCCTGCGGCCACACCGCGCACGCGGACACGGTGGGCGCACGCAACGTTCTACGGGCCGGGCTGGTCCGTCGCAACGCCCCACCGGCATAGCGAGAAGCCCCCTCATTACAGGAGGGGGAGGAGTCACGGACATCCCGTACGCCCCCCCAGCATGCCCACGGGGCATGCAAGGATTGCCGAAAAGTCCCATCCCGAGGAGATGACAGCGTGCCTGGCACAAATCTCACCCGCGCAGAGGCACAGGAGCGGGCGCGCCTGCTCACCGTGGACGCGTACGAGATCGACCTGGATCTCAGCGGTGCGCAGCAGGGAGGCACGTACCGCTCCGTGACCACCGTGCGCTTCGACAGTGCCGAGGCGGGTGCCGAGAGCTTTGTCGACCTGGTCGCGCCCACCGTGCACGAGATCGTTCTGAACGGCGACCACCTGGACCCGACGCAGACCTTCGCCGACTCCCGGATCGCCCTGTCCGGACTCCGCGAGGGCCGCAACGAGCTGAAGGTCGTCGCGGACTGCGCGTACACGAACACCGGTGAGGGGCTTCACCGGTTCGTGGATCCTGTCGACGATCAGGCTTATCTCTACACGCAGTTCGAGGTGCCGGACGCGCGGCGCGTCTTCGCCAGCTTCGAGCAGCCCGACCTGAAGGCGACCTTCCAGTTCACCGTGAAGGCGCCGAGCGGCTGGACGGTGATCTCCAACTCCCCGACGCCGGAGCCCACGGACGACCTCTGGGTCTTCGAGCCGACGCCGCGCATGTCGACGTACATCACGGCGCTGATCGTCGGCCCGTACCACGCGGTGCACTCCTCGTACGAGAAGGACGGGCAGAGCGTGCCGCTCGGCATCTACTGCCGGCCGTCGCTCGCCGAGCACCTGGACGCGGACGCGATCTTCGACGTGACCCGGCAGGGCTTCGAGTGGTTCCAGGAGAAGTTCGACTACGCCTACCCGTTCGCCAAGTACGACCAGCTGTTCGTGCCGGAGTTCAACGCGGGCGCGATGGAGAACGCGGGTGCCGTCACGATTCGTGACCAGTACGTGTTCCGGTCGAAGGTGACCGACGCGGCGTACGAGGTGCGGGCGTCGACGATCCTGCACGAGCTGGCGCACATGTGGTTCGGCGACCTCGTCACCATGGAGTGGTGGAACGACCTGTGGCTGAACGAGTCGTTCGCCACCTACGCCGAGGCCGCCTGCCAGGCCTACGCGCCGGGGTCGAAGTGGCCGCACTCCTGGACCACGTTCGCCAACTCCATGAAGACCTGGGCGTACCGGCAGGACCAACTGCCGTCCACGCACCCGATCATGGCTGAAATCAATGACCTCGATGACGTTCTTGTGAACTTCGACGGGATCACCTACGCCAAGGGCGCGAGCGTTCTCAAGCAGCTCGTCGCGTACGTCGGGATGGACGAGTTCTTCCGCGGTGTGCAGGCGTACTTCAAGCGGCACGCCTTCGGCAACACCCGGCTCTCCGACCTCCTGGGCGCCCTGGAGGAGACCAGCGGACGCGACCTGAAGACCTGGTCGAAGAAGTGGCTGGAGACCGCCGGCATCAACATCCTGCGGCCCGAGATCGGCACCGACGGCTCCGGTGTCATCACCTCCTTCGCGATCCGGCAGGAGGCCCCCGCGCTGCCCGAGGGCGCCAAGGGCGAGCCGACGCTGCGCCCGCACCGCATCGCCGTCGGCCTGTACGAGCTGCGGGGCGGCAAGCTGGTGCGCACCGACCGCGTGGAGCTGGACGTCGACGGTGAACTCACCGCCGTACCGGACCTCGTGGGCAAGCAGCGGCCCGCGGTGATCCTGCTCAACGACGACGACCTGTCGTACGCGAAGGTCCGGCTCGACGAGGAGTCGCTGCGGGTCGTCACCGAGCACCTCGGCGACTTCACCGAGTCGCTGCCGCGCGCCCTGTCCTGGGCCTCGGCCTGGGACATGACCCGCGACGGCGAGCTGGCGACGCGCGACTACCTGGCGCTCGTGCTCTCCGGCATCGGCAAGGAGTCGGACATCGGCGTCGTGCAGTCGCTGCACCGCCAGGTCAAGCTGGCCCTTGAGCTGTACGCGGCCCCGGACTGGCGCGACACCGGTCTGGCCCGCTGGACCGAGGCCGCGCTCGACCACCTCACCGCGGCCGAGCCGGGCAGCGACCACCAGCTGGCGTGGGCCCGCGCGTTCGCCGCCGCGGCCCGTACGCCCGACCAACTCGACCTGCTGAACGCCCTGTTGGACGGCACCGAGTCGTTCGAGGGCCTGGCCGTCGACACCGAGCTGCGCTGGGCGTTCCTGGAGCGGCTCGCGTCGACCGGGCGGGCCGGCGAGAAGGAGATCGCCGCCGAGTACGAGCGGGACCGGACCGCCGCGGGTGAGCGGCACGCGGCCACGGCCCGTGCGGCGCGGCCCACCGCCGAGGCCAAGGCGGAGGCGTGGGCCTCGGTTGTGGAGGCGTCCGACGCGAAGACGGCGCTGCCCAACGCGGTGCAGGAAGCGGTGATCGGCGGCTTCGTCCAGACCGATCAGCGTGAACTCCTCGCCCCGTACACCGAGAAGTTCTTCGCTGCTGTGAAGGATGTGTGGGCATCTCGTTCACACGAGATGGCACAGCAGGTCGCCGTCGGGCTCTACCCGTCGCTCCAGGTCTCGCAGGCCACCCTGGACCTGACCGACGCGTGGCTCGCGGTGGAGGAGCCCAACGCCGCGCTGCGCAGGCTGATCTCGGAGTCCCGCGCGGGCGTCGAGCGCGCACTGAAGGCGCAGGCCGCGGACGCCGCGGCGGCCTGACGGCCGCTCGTCCGACGGTTGCTCACCGGGTGTTCTGACGCCTGGTCAGCGGGCCCGGTCATGGGTGTGGTCACCACAACACCCCATGGCCGGGCCCTCCTTACACCTCGGTTGCCCCGGGACGCGCACATTTGGCCATGGGCTTGACCCCTGGTCCTGCGGATTCACTCGAAGGCGTTACGCTACCGACCCGTCGGATGATCTTCGCGTACGTACGGGAGTAACGCAGTGCAGAGGGTTCGCGCGGGGGCATCCCCTGGAAGTCCCAAGTCACCCGTCCCGCTCTGGCTGTTGCCTCCCGCGGCCACCGCCGTCGCGGTCGGCGCCACGGCCCCGTTCGTCGACGCGTCCGCCCTTGTCGCGGTCATCGTGATCGGCGTCGTCGCGGTGATCGCCGTGGCCGTCGCCTGCGCCACTGCGTCCCGTCGCGGCCGCCGGATCGCCGCGCTGCGCACCGAGTCGGCCGCCCTGCGGGAGGCCCTGGGGCGGCAGGAGGCGGAGACCGTACGGGTCGCCGAGGAGATGCTGCCCGACGTCGTGGCCCGGCTGCGCCGCGGCGACTTCCCCGAGGACGTACTCGGTGCCATCGACGCCCCGGAGGCGCACCTCAAGGTGCTGCGCTCGGTGGTGAGCGCGGTGACCGCCGAGGAGGACCTGCGTGACTCCGCGCAGCGGGCGTTCGTCAACATCGCCCGCCGCGTGCAGGCGATCGTGCACCAACAGGCCCAGGAACTCCGGGAGATGGAGGACCGGCACGGCCAGGTCCCGGACGTCTTCGGCGACCTGCTCCGGATCGACCACGGCACCGCCCTGATCGGCCGCCTCGCCGACTCCATCGCGGTGCTCGGCGGCGCCCGGCCCGGCCGCCAGTGGGCGCGGGCCGTACCGCTGTACTCCGTGATGCGCGGCGCCATGTCGCGGATCATCGACTACCAGCGCGTCGAACTGCACTCGGTGTCCGACATCGCCGTCGTCGGCACCGCCGTCGAACCGCTGATCCACGCGCTCGCCGAACTGCTCGACAACGCCACCCGCTACTCGCCGCCGCAGACCAAGGTCCATCTCACCGCGGTCGACGTGCAGTCGGGCATCGCCGTGGAGATCGAGGACGGCGGCGTCTCGATGAGCGAGGAGGCCCGCGCCCGCGCCGAGCGGATGCTGAAGCAGGCCCAGCAGGGCATCGACGTCAACGACCTGGGCGAGAGCCCGCGCCTCGGCCTCGCCGTGGTCGGCCGGCTCTCGCAGGCGTACGGCTTCCAGGTGTCGCTGCGCCCCTCCGCGTACGGCGGTGTCCGTGCCGTCCTGGTCGTACCGCAGGAGCTGATCACCACCACCGCGCAGGCCACCGGCCTCGCGCACGGCATCGGCGCCGCCTCCGGGCCGCGCGCGACCATCCCCGCGCCGCGCGCCGAGCGGCAGGCGGCCACCCCGCGCTTCGAGACACCCGCACCCCGCACCGAAGTCCCCGCGCCCCGCAC
>NZ_JAAAHS010000457.1 GCF_009908195.1 Streptomyces boluensis
CCCGACTGCCCCTGCCGTCCCGGCTGTCCCGGCTGTCCCCGTCCCGGCCGCGACAGGAAGGGGCGCGCGCGTCCGAGGAGTCCGGGCCCCGGCGTCGCGTGCTGCGCCGTATGACCCCCTTCCGCGAGCGGAACCCCATGGTGATCGGCGTCGTGGGCCTCACCTCCCTCGGCCTGCTCAGTGCCGCCGCGTTCAACGCCGACAGCCTGCCGCTGATCGGCGGCGGCGAGACGTACAGCGCGGCCTTCTCGGAGGCCGGCGGGCTCAAGCCGGGCGACGAGGTGCGGATCGCCGGGGTGAAGGTCGGCAAGGTCGACGAGGTCGACCTGGACGGCGACCATGTGAAGGTCACCTTCAAGGTCAAGGGCGACCCCGCGTTCGGCACGCGCACCGGTGCGGCCATCCGGATCAAGACCATCCTGGGCGCCAAGTATCTGTCCCTCGAGCCCGAGGGGCCGGGCCAGTTGGAGCCGGGCAGCGAGATCCCGGTGCGGCGCACGACGCCCGCGTACGACGTGGTGACGGCCTTCAGCGATCTGACCACCACGACGGAGCAGGTCGACACGGCCCGCCTCGCGCAGGCGATGGACACCATCTCCACCACCTTCGAGGACTCCCCCGCCGAGGTGAAGGCGTCGATCAAGGGCCTGTCGAAGATCTCCCGCACGGTCGCCTCACGCGACGCGAAGCTCCGCGAACTCCTCGACCACGCCAACGGGGTCACCGGCGTGCTCGCCGACCGCTCCGACGAGTTCTCCACGCTCGTCAAGGACGCCGACAAGCTCCTCACCGAGATCGCCAAGCGGCGGGCCGCGATCCACGAACTGCTCAAAGGCTCGGCCGCCCTCGGCATCGAGCTGTCCGGCCTGGTCAAGGACAACCGCGAACAGATCGGCCCGGCCCTGAAGGGCCTCGACCGGGTGGTCGGGATGCTCGAACGCAACTACTCGAGCCTGGAACGCAGCGTCGCGCTGCTCGCACCGTTCGTGCGCGTCTTCTCCAACACCCTCGGCAACGGCCGCTGGTTCGACAGCTACATCCAGAACCTGGTCGCCGCCCCGGTGGTCCCGCGGAAGGGAGACTCACGATGAGCCGACGCACAGAACTCCTGCGGCGCACGGCCGTTCTGCTCGCCCTGGCCCTGGTGGCCACACTCACCGTGGCCCTGTGGCCGCGCGCGGAGCCGGTGCGGGTCACGGCGTACTTCCCGCGCACCGTCGGCATCCACCCCGGCTCGGACGTACGGGTGCTCGGCGTCCGGATCGGCCAGGTCGAGGAGATCAGGCCGGAGGGCGAGCGGGTGCGGGTCGTCCTCTCGTACGACGAGGAACGCAAGGTGCCGGCCGGGGCGAAGGCCGCGATCATCAACTCCTCGGTGGTCAGCGACCGTTACGTGCAGCTCCTGCCCGTGTACCGCAAGGGCCCGGAGCTGCGCAGCGGCGCCGTCATCCCGCAGAGCCGTACGGCCGTGCCGGTCGAGCTGGACCGCGTCTTCGACAGTCTGCACACCACGTCGGAGGCGCTCGGGCCGGAAGGCGCCAACAAGGAGGGCTCGCTCGCCCGGCTGCTCGGGGTGAGCGCGGAGAACCTCGACGGGCAGGGCGAGAACATGCACCGGACCGTGGAGGACCTGTCGAAGGCCGTCACCACCCTGTCCGACAGCAAGGGCGACCTGTTCGGCACCGTCCGGAACCTGCAGGTGTTCACGTCCGTGCTCGCCAAGGACGACAAGAGCGTCCGGTCGTTCAACACCAGCCTCACCAAGGTGGCCGACCAACTCGCCGGAGAGCGCAAGGACTTGGCGGCGGCGCTGCGGCACCTGGGCGTCGCGCTCGCCGACGTGAGCGAGTTCGTCCGCGACAACAAGAAGGCGCTGACGTCCGATGTGAAGGGGCTGGCCAAGGTCACCAAGGTCCTCGTCACCCAGCAGGACGCGCTCGCCGAGATCCTCGACACCGCACCGACGGGCCTCGGGAACCTCCAGAACGCGTACAACGCGAGCTCGGGCACTCTCGACACCCGCAACAACGCCGAGCAGGCGCAGGACCCGGCCGCGCTGCTGTGCTCGCTGCTCGGCACCACCGGCAAGAGGCAGGCCTCCGAGTGCGCGGACCTGAAGAAACTCTTCGACTCGCTGCCGGATTTGTCGCAGCCGAAGCCGTCCACCGGCTCGGCGCCGGCCGACCGGACGCTCGGCGGAATCCTGGAGGTCGCTTCATGAGCGCACTGCGCAAGAGCGGGACAGCCGCCTGGACCGCGATCGGCACGCTGCTGCTCGCCGGCTGCGAGTTCGGCGGCCTGTACGACGTCGAGCTGCCCGGCGGCGCCGCGAACGACCCGGACGCGTACCGGGTGACGGTCGAGTTCCGGGACGTCCTCGACCTGGTGCCGCAGTCCGCCGTGAAGGTCAACAACGTCACGGTGGGCGCGGTCGAGAAGGTCGAGCTCAAGGGCTGGCACGCCCGCGTACGGCTGCGCGTCGACCGGAAGGTGAAGCTGCCCGGCAACGCGGTGGCCGACCTGCGGCAGACCAGCATGCTCGGCGAGAAATACGTGGCGCTGTCCGCCCCGCCGCAGGGCGACCCCGTGGGCCGGCTGCGCGACGGGGCCCGCATCCCGCTGTCGCGCAGCGGCCGCAACCCGGAGATCGAGGAGGTCCTTTCCGCGCTGTCGGCGCTGCTCAACGGCGGCGGTGTGGCCCAGCTCAAGACGGTCACCACGGAGCTCAACAAGGCCTTGACCGGCCGGGAGAACCGGGTCAAGTCGCTCCTCAAGGAGCTGGACACGTTCATCGGCGGCCTCGACGGCCAGCGCAAGGACATCGTGCGGGCGCTCGAGGGCATCGACCGGCTCGCGAAGCGCCTGAAGGACGAGAAGAAGACCATCGGCGCGGCCGTCGACACCGTGCCCGGCGCCCTGAAGGTGCTCGCCGACCAGCGAGAGGACCTGACGACGATGCTCACGTCCCTGTCAAAGCTCGGCCGGACGGGCACCAAGGTGATCGACGCGTCCCGCTCGGACATGGTCGCCAACCTGCGCCAACTCCGCCCGATTCTGGAGCAGTTGAACAAGGCGGGCGACAACCTGCCGAACTCCCTGGAGCTCCTGACGACGTACCCCTTCCCGCGCAGCGCGACCGGCGCCATCAAGGGCGACTACGTCAACCTCCAGATCACCGCCGATCTCGACCTGGCGAGCATCTACGGCAACCTCGCCGACGAGCCCGAGAAGCCGGGCGCGCCAGGCGGCCCGGACAAGCCCGAACTGCCCGACAAGCCGGACCTCCCCGACCTGCCGGATGTCCCCGGCGCCCCGGACGTACCCGACGCCCCCGACCTGCCCGGCGAGCCGAAGCTGCCGGGCACGCCGGACGACCCGTCGGACCCGGGCGGCGGCAGCGGCCTCTGCCCACCGGTGTGCACCGGCGCCCAGTACTCCGCGTACGGCGGCGACGAGGGTTACCCGCCCGGCATCGACCTCGCTCTCGCCGAGCTCCTGCTGAAGGGGATCTCCTAGTGCTCACCCGGACGGTCAAGGCCCAACTGCTCGCGTTCGCCACGGTCACCGCCGTCGGCTGCAGCTATGTCGGCGCGCAGTACACGGGCATCGGCGACGCCCTCTTCGACAGCGACTACACCGTGCGCGCCGAGTTCGCCGAGTCCGGCGGCATCTTCGAGGGGGCCGAAGTCACGTACCGCGGCGTGCCCGTGGGGCGCGTCGCGGAACTCCGGCTCACCGGCTCCGACGGGGTCTTGGTGCACCTCGACATCGAGGACGAGCGGCGCATCCCGGCGGACAGCCTGGCGGTGGTGGCGCACCGCTCGGCGGTCGGCGAGCAGTACGTCGACCTGCAGCCGCGCACCGACAGCGGGCCGCCGCTGCGGGACGGCTCCACGATCGCCCGCGAGGACACCCGCGCACCGCTGCCCACCACGGATCTCGTGCTGAGCCTCGACCGCCTGGTCAACTCCGTCGGCAAGAAGGACCTGCGGATCACCGTCGACGAACTCGGCAAGGCGTTCGCGGGCACAGGACCGCACCTCGGCCGCCTGGTGGACTCCGGCAACGAGCTGGTCGAGTCGGCCTCCGACTCGCTCCCGCAGACCATCAAGCTGATCGAGGACGCGCGCACGGTCCTCAGGACCCAGTCCGAGCAGGGCTCGTCGATCAAGTCGTTCTCCGAGGACCTGGCGGCGCTGACCGACGAACTCAAGTCGAGCGACGGGGACATCCGCAGGCTGATCGGGGCGGGAGCGCCCGCCGCGCACGAGCTGGACTCGCTGCTCAAGGACAACCGCACCCATCTCCCGGTCCTGCTCGGCAACTTGATCAGCGGCGGCCAGATCACCAGGGCCCGGCTGCCCGGCGTGGAGCAGGCCATGGTCACCCTCCCGCTGAACGTCACGGGCAGCTACACCGTGGTCCCGGGCGACGGCACCACCCACTTCGGCCTGGTCGCGGGCAAGGACAAGCCGGCGCCGTGCCGCCAGGGGTACGGCACCCAGCGCCGCGACCCCGCCGACACCGGCGACCGCCCAGCGAACACCGGCGCGCGCTGCACGGAGCCCCGCGGCAGCGACACCTCGGTGCGGGGCGCGCAGAACGCGCCCGGCGCCTCGTCCCGTTCCGGCGGCGCGGACCCGGCCGCGTACGTCGCGCCCTACGACCCGGAGACCGGCGCCACCGTCGGGCCGGACGGAACTCCCGTCGAGATCGGCTCGACGGGCGGCGAACAGAACGCTTTCGGAAAGGACTCGTGGCAATGGCTGCTCGTAGGACCGATGGCATGAGCGAGGGCCCGGAATCCCGTACCGCCCGAGACCGTCCCGCCCGCCCGGTACGGGTGTTGCGCCGCCTCGGCGGTGGACTCGCGGGCGCCGCCCGGCGCAGCCGCACCCTGGCCGCGGGACTCGTCGCGGCCACCGTGGTGACGACGGCGCTCGCCGGGTGGCTCGGCCTCCAGGTGTCCGAGCAGCGCGCGGCGGAGCAGCGGCAGCAGGACATCCTGGCCGCGGCACGGCAGTCGGCACTCAACTTCACCTCGCTCGACTACCGGCACTACACGCGCGACAGCGAGAACGTCCTCGACGGCGCGACCGGCGACTTCAAGAAGCAGTTCGCGGCGCAGACCAGACAGCTGACGAAGCTCGTCGCGAAGAACAAGTCGGTCTCCGAGGGCCAGGTGCTCGAAGCGGGCATCACGCGGTCCGACGAGCGTTCCGCCCGCGTCCTGGTGGTCGCCGACAGCAAGGTGACCAACACCGCCGCCCCGGAGGGCCAGGCCCGCACGTACCGGCTGCAACTGGACCTGACGTACGAGAAGGGCCGCTGGCTGACGTCCGGCGTCGAGTTCGTCGGCTGACCGCACCCCTCCCGAC
>NZ_JAAAHS010000458.1 GCF_009908195.1 Streptomyces boluensis
GGCCGGAGCCGCGCCGGCGGCACCGATGACGGCGAGCTTCGCGCCGACCTCGGCGGTCTCGTCCTCACCGACCACGATCTCGAGCAGCACACCGGCGGCGGGCGACGGGATCTCGGTGTCGACCTTGTCGGTCGAGACCTCGAGCAGCGGCTCGTCGGCCTCGACGCGCTCGCCTTCAGCCTTCAGCCAGCGGGTGACGGTGCCTTCGGAAACGCTCTCGCCGAGCGCCGGCAGGGTTACGGAAACCGACATGGTTTCGGTTGCTCCTAACGAACTACGTACGGATAAGGGGGCGCGGTCCCTGCGGGAGAGCGACTAGTCGTGGGAGTGCAGCGGCTTGCCGGCCAGCGCCAGGTGAGCCTCGCCGAGCGCCTCGTTCTGCGTCGGGTGCGCGTGGATGAGCTGCGCGACCTCGGCAGGCAGCGCCTCCCAGTTGTAGATGAGCTGCGCTTCGCCGACCTGCTCGCCCATCCGGTCACCGACCATGTGGACACCGACGACTGCGCCGTCCTTGACCTGGACGAGCTTGATCTCGCCCGCGGTCTTGAGGATCTTGCTCTTGCCGTTGCCCGCCAGGTTGTACTTCAGAGCGACGACCTTGTCCGCACCGTAGACCTCCTTGGCCTTCGCCTCGGAGAGACCGACGGAGGCGACCTCGGGGTGGCAGTACGTCACCTTCGGCACGCCGTCGTAGTCGATCGGCACGGTCTTGAGACCGGCGAGACGCTCCGCCACCAGGATGCCCTCGGCGAAGCCGACGTGCGCGAGCTGGAGCGTCGGGGCCAGGTCACCGACGGCCGAGATGGTCGGCACGTTGGTCTGCATGTACTCGTCGACCAGGACGTAGCCGCGGTCCATCGCGACGCCCTGCTCCTCGTAGCCCAGGCCCTGCGAGACCGGGCCGCGGCCGATGGCGACCAGAAGCACCTCGGCCTCGAAGGTCTTGCCGTCGGCGAGGGTCACGCGGACGCCGTCCTGCGTGTACTCGGCCTTCTCGAAGAACGTGCCGAGGTTGAACTTGATGCCGCGCTTGCGGAACGCGCGCTCAAGAAGCTTGGAGCTGTTCTCGTCCTCGACCGGGACGAGGTGCTTGAGGCCCTCGACGACCGTCACGTCGGCGCCGAAGGACTTCCACGCCGAGGCGAACTCGACGCCGATGACGCCGCCGCCCAGGATGATCGCGGACTGCGGGACGCGGTCCAGGGTCAGGGCGTGGTCCGAGGAGATGATGCGGTTGCCGTCGATCTCCAGGCCGGGCAGCGACTTCGGCACGGAGCCGGTCGCGAGCAGGACGTGACGGCCCTGCACACGCTGGCCGTTCACGTCGACGGAGGTCGGGGACGACAGGCGGCCCTCGCCCTCGATGTACGTCACCTTGCGGGAGGCGACGAGACCCTGCAGGCCCTTGTACAGGCCGGAGATCACGTCGTCCTTGTACTTGTGGACGGCCTTGATGTCGATGCCCTCGAAGGTCGCCTTGACGCCGAACTGGTCGGCCTCACGCGTCTGGTCGGCCACCTCGCCGGCGTGCAGCAGGGCCTTCGTGGGGATGCAGCCGTTGTGCAGGCAGGTGCCGCCGAGCTTGTTCTTCTCGATCAGGGCGACGTCCAGACCCAGCTGCGCTCCGCGCAGGGCCGCGGCATAACCGCCGCTACCACCGCCGAGGATCACTAGGTCGAAAACGGTGCTGGCGTCGTTCGCCACGTCACGTCCTCCATGCATGTGCGCCGTACGCCGGTCTCCGATGACCGCGCGGCGGCTGGTGTTCGGCCGCTTGTTCCTTCGGCCCTGTGGTGGGGGCCCTGTCCTGCCGAGAACCCATCTTCGCACTTGTCGACGGGTGACGGGACGCCGGGCCGCTGTCTGAGACGGGGGCAACACCGTCTCAGAGGATTACTGCTGCGTATCGACCTACGGATTTCGTCATGAGCGAAACCCGGACAGGTCGACCGGGGCACCGCCGTGGCGGGCCCCGAAGCGCGTACGGCCCCGGGGTGTGAACTCCGGGGCCGTACGCGGGAATGCTCGGTCAGCCCAGGTCGCCGGCGGCGGTGCGCTCGGCGAGCCGGACCAGGGTGCGCACGGCGGAACCGGTGCCGCCCTTGGGGGTGTAGCCGAACGGTCCGCCCTCGTTGAAGGCCGGGCCCGCGATGTCCAGGTGGGCCCAGGTGATGCCCTCGCCCACGAACTCCTGCAGGAACAGACCGGCCACCAGGCCGCCGCCCATCCGCTCGCCCATGTTGGCGATGTCGGCGGTCGGGGAGTCCATGCCCTTCTTGAGGTCGGCGGGGAGCGGCATCGGCCAGGACGGCTCGCCGACCTCCTCCGCGATCTCGTGGATCGACGTACGGAAAGCGTCGTCGTTGGCCATGATGCCGAAGGTCCGCTTGCCGAGCGCCAGGACCATCGCGCCGGTCAGGGTCGCGACGTCCACGATCGCGTCCGGCTTCGCCTCGGAGGCCTTCCACAGCGCGTCGGCCAGGACGAGCCGGCCCTCCGCGTCGGTGTTCAGGACCTCGACGGTCTTGCCGCTGTACATCCGCAGCACGTCGCCGGGGCGGGTGGCGCCGCCGGACGGCATGTTCTCCGCGAGGGCGAGCCAGCCGGTGACGTTCACCTCGAGGCCGAGGCGGGCGGCGGCGACGACGGCGGCGAACACGGCGGCGGCACCGGCCATGTCGCACTTCATCGTCTCGTTGTGCCCGGCCGGCTTCAGCGAGATGCCGCCGGAGTCGTACGTGATGCCCTTGCCGACGAACGCGAGCGACTTCTTCGCCTTCGGGTGCGAGTACGCGAGCTTCACCAGGCGCGGCGGAGCGTCCGAGCCGGCGCCGACGCCGAGGATGCCGCCGAACCCGCCCTTGGCGAGGGCCTTCTCGTCGAGCACCTGCACCTTGATGCCGTGCTCCTTGGCCGCGGCGGAGGCGACGGCGGCGAAGGCCTCGGGGGTGAGGTCGTTCGGCGGGGTGTTGACCAGGTCGCGGGAGCGGTTGACCTCCTCGGCGACCGCGGTGGCGCGCTCGAGGGCGGCCTTGGTGGCCTTGTCGCGCGGCTTCTCCACGGCGAGGACGGCCTCGGCCAGCGGGCCCTTCGCGTCGTCGTCGCCATTCTCCTTGTACGCGTCGAAGGAGTAGCCGCCGAGCGCGGCACCCTCGGCGATCGCGGCGACGGCGTCGGGGCCGTCGGCGGGCAGGGCGAACACGGCCTTCGTGGTGCCGGTCAGGACGCGGGCGGCGGCTCCGGCGGCGCGACGCAGCGCGTCCCCGTCGTACGCCTCGTCCTTCTCCGGCACTCCGCCGAGCCCGACCGCGAGGACGACCGGCGCCTTCAGCCCGTCGGCGGCGGGCAGCTTGGTCGTCTCACCCTCGCCGCCCGAAGCCCCGAGCGCTTCGAGGACCGCGGCGAGCTTGCCGCCGAACGCCTTGTCGACGACCTCGGCGCCCGAAGCGACGACCGGTCCCTTGGCGCCCTTCGCGACACCGACGACGATCACGTCGGCGCGCTGCCCGGCAGCGGCGGCGGGCTTCAGAGTCAGAGCAGTCACGGTGGTGAATTCTCGCTTCCGTTGAGTGGTGGCCGAGGGGATGGGGTCGACCGGGCCCAGCCGCATCGTACGACCGGCCCGGAGGAGCGCCGGAGCCGAGCCTACGCGGGGTCGCGCCGAATGCGCCGGGAGTGGCCCGGCCGACGGCGGTTAACCTGCCGCGGTGAACTCAGCGGGCGACGGGGACAGCGTGAACGGCGACGACGGCAACGGCATACGGGACGACCTCGGGCACGGACTCCGGTTCGCCTTCGGCACGTTGACCGTGCTGCCGGTACGGCTCACCCGCTGGGACCGGGGCGCCGCCCGCACCGGCATGCTGTGCGCGCCGCTCGCCGGTCTGGTGGTCGGCCTGTGCGCGGCCGCGCTCGGGGCGGTGCTTCTGCTGCTCGGTACCGGCCCGCTGCTCGCCGCCGTCGCCACGGTCGCGGTGCCCGCCGCGCTCACCCGCGGCCTGCACCTGGACGGCCTCGCCGACACCGCCGACGGCCTCGGCAGCAACAAGCCCGCCGAGGCTGCCCTCGACATCATGAAGCGCTCCGACATCGGCCCGTTCGGCGTGGTCACCCTGCTGTTCGCGCTGCTCGCCCAGGTCGCGGCCCTCTCCCGGGCGTACGAGTCGGGCCTGGCCGCGGGCGCGCTCGCCGCCGTCGTCTCGGCGGTCGCCGCCCGCACGGTCCTCACCCTGGCCTCGCGCGCGGGCGTCCCGGCCGCCCGGCCCGACGGTCTGGGTGCGGCGGTCGCCGGGACGGTCCCGGTGCGCGGCGCGCTGCTCACCCTGGCCGCGACCGCGGTGCCGGCGGCGCTCGCCGGGGCGCTGTGGGGGCCGTACGAGGCGCTGCGCTGCGGGGCGGCGGTGCTGGTGGCGGCGGGCGCGGCCGAGCTGCTGCTGCGGCGCTGTGTACGGCGGTTCGGCGGGGTCACCGGGGACGTGTTCGGCGCGCTCGCGGAGACGGCGGCGACGGTGGCGCTCGTGGTGCTGGTGCTGGGGAGTTGAGGCGGGGTCGCTCCCCGGGGACCGTGCCCGGTCCGCCGTACCGCGTTAAATTGCGCATAACGCGCAATTCGGGAGCGGTGGATGAGCGACTGGTGGTACCGGAACATCGTCGAGCCGGGGAAGCTGCCGCTGCTCCTCGCGCTCGTCTCGTTCGTGCTGTCGTTCCTGGTCACGCGGATCATCACGCGCATGATCCGGGCGGGCCGCGGCCCGTTCGGCAACGTCAAGACCGGTGATCTGCACATCCACCACGTCGTGCCCGGCATCGTCCTGACCGTCATCGGCGGCTTCGGCGCGGTCGCCGCGGGGCAGCACAGCTTCGGCTCGCTGGTCTCCGCGGTCCTGTTCGGGCTCGGCGCGGGCCTGGTCCTCGACGAGTTCGCGCTGATCCTGCACCTGGACGACGTGTACTGGAGCGAGGCGGGCCGCAAGAGTGTCGAGGTCGTCGTGCTCACCGCCGCCCTGGTGGCCCTGGTCCTCGGCGGCTTCCTGCCCTTCGGGGTGAACGAACTGTCGCCGGAGGAGCGGCAGAACCGGGTGGCCGTCGTGCTCAACACCGCCCTGAACTTCTTCTTCGCCCTGGTCGCCCTCGGCAAGGGCAAGCCGCGCGTCGCCCTGATCGGCACGGTGGTGCCGTTCGTCGCGCTGTTCGGGGCGGTACGGCTGGCGCGGCCCGCGTCACCGTGGTCGAAGCTGTTCTACAAGCGCCGGCCACGCACCCGCGCGCGTGCGGGCCTGCGGGCCTTCCGGCACGACCGGCGCTGGGCCGGGCCGAGCCGCAGGTTTCAGGACCTCGTCGGAGGGCGCCCCGACCCCGACCC
>NZ_JAAAHS010000459.1 GCF_009908195.1 Streptomyces boluensis
GCCCCGTGGACCCCCGCACCACCAGCTCCCCGCGTACCGTCGCCACGCCCCCCGGCGGAGCCTGCTCGCGGCCCATGGCGATCCGGCCCGCGCGTGCCGCCGCCTCCGCCAGGGGCAGCCGCACCGTCGTCAGGGCGGGCACCGCGTCGACGCTGAACGGCAGGTCGTCGAAGCCGGCCACCGACACGTCGTCGGGGATGCGCCGCCCGGACTCCCGCAGGGCCGCGCAGGCGCCGAGGGCCACCGTGTCGTTGGCGGCGACCACGGCGGTCAACGCGGGCTCGCGGCGCAGGAGTTCGATGGTCGCCGCGTGGCCTGTGGCGCGGTCGTACGGGCCGTGCAGGGTCAGCTCCGTACCGGGAGGCAGCCCCGCCGCCGCGAGCGCGTCCCGGTGGCCCTCAAGGCGGTGCCGGGTGGTCGTGCGCTCCTCGGGGCCCGCGATGTAGCCGATCCGGCGGTGGCCGAGGGCCAGCAGGTGCTCGGTGAGGGCGCGGCCGCCGCCGCGGTTGTCGAAGGTGAGCGCGACGGCACCGGTCTCGGGCGCGGGCGGACGGCCGCAGAGCACCACGCGCGTACCGGCGTCCACGAGCCGCTGCAGCTTCGTGGTGAGCGCCGCCGCGTGCTCGGCGTCCTCGATGGCGCCGCCGGTGATGACGACCGCCGCGGCGCGCTGGCGCTGCAACAGGGTCAGATACGTCAACTCCCGCTCAGGGGAGCCTCCGGTGTTGCACACCACCGCGAGCCGCTCCCCGCCCGCGCGCCCGCCGGGCCCGCCGATCTCCGACTGCACGGCACCGGCCATGATCCCGAAGAACGGGTCCGCGATGTCGTTGACGAGGATGCCGACCAGGTCGGAGGTGGCCGCCGCGAGCGAACTCGCCGGGCCGTTGAGTACGTAGTCCAGCTCGTCGACCGCGCGCAGCACCCGTTCCCTGGTGGCCGCTGCCACCGGGTAGTTGCCGTTCAGGACGCGGGAGACGGTGGCGGGGGAGACCTGGGCGCGGGCCGCCACGTCCGCCAGGGTCACGGTCATCTGCACGCCTCCGTGGGCTCTCTTCGGTTCCGCCGCCGCGCGGCGCCCGTCTCGGTCCGGGACCCACACACGTACGCGTGGGTCGTGCCGCGGAACAGGCACTACGCGCGCGTGTCACTTGTCGTGAACGGACACCACGCGCGCGTGCCGCCTGCCGCGAACAAGTACCACGCGCCGCTTGTGCGGCACTTCGCCCGGCCCTCTTGTACGGGGCTTGTCAGGCAGGCTAGCTTTTCTCCGGATAGAAAGCGCTTGCTATCACATGCGGCCGGTGCGGTTCAGCACTGCTGAGCCGGGACGGGGAAGCCGTGCGGACCGTGCGAGCGGGCCGGGGGAGAGCGCTGGGCAACGGCGTACGGAGGGACTTTCGTGACACGCAAGACGGTGCGCATCGCCATGAACGGCGTGACGGGTCGGATGGGCCACCGCCAACACCTGGTCCGCTCGATCCTCGCCCTGCGCGAGGAGGGCGGACTCGACCTCGGCGACGGCACGGTGCTGTGGCCCGAGCCGGTCCTCGTGGGCCGCCGCGAGCACGCCCTGAAAGCGCTCGCCGACCGCTACGGCCTCCAGCACTGGACCACCGACGCGGACGCGGTCCTCGCCGACGAGACCGTGGACATCTACTTCGACGCCCAAGTCACCTCCGCCCGCGAGGAGTCGGTGAAGAAGGCCATCGCGGCCGGAAAACACCTCTATATAGAGAAGCCGAGCGCCACCTCGCTCGACGGCGCCCTGGAACTCGCCCGCCTAGCCGAGGCCGCCGGTATCAAGCACGGCGTCGTCCAGGACAAGATCTTCCTGCCGGGTCTGCTCAAGCTGAAGCGCCTCATAGAGGGCGGTTTCTTCGGCCGGATCCTCTCCGTACGCGGCGAGTTCGGCTACTGGGTCTTCGAGGGCGGCTGGCAGGACGCGCAGCGCCCGTCCTGGAACTACCGTGCGGAGGACGGCGGCGGCATCGTCGCCGACATGTTCCCGCACTGGGAGTACGTGCTGCATGAGCTGTTCGGCCGCGTGCGGTCCGTACAGGCCCTCGCCACCACGCACATCCCGCAGCGCTGGGACGAGCGGGGCAAGCCCTACGCCGCCACCGCCGACGACGCCGCCTACGGCATCTTCGAGCTGGCGGGCGGCACCGTCGCCCAGATCAACTCCTCCTGGGCGGTGCGCGTCAACCGCGACGAGCTGGTCGAGTTCCAGGTCGACGGGACCGAGGGCTCCGCCGTCGCGGGCCTGCGCGACTGCCGTGCCCAGCACCGCTCCGCCACCCCCAAGCCGGTGTGGAACCCGGACGTGCCGGCCACCGAGAGCTTCCGCGAGCAGTGGCAGCAGGTGCCGGACAACGGCGAGTTCGGCAACGGCTTCAAGGTGCAGTGGGAGCTGTTCCTGCGCCATGTCGCCCTCGGCGAGCCCTACCACTGGGACCTGCTCGCGGGCGCCCGCGGCGTGCAGCTCGCCGAGCTCGGCCTCAAGTCCTCCGCGGACGGCCGCCGCCACGAGGTTCCGGAGCTGACCCTGTGACCGTCCTGCTGCCCACGGAAAACGGCGCCACGCGCGCGTACGTCCCCCGCGGTGACCCGTTCCGTCCCTCGGGCACGGCCCCGCTCGCGTCCCGCACGGTGTTCTCGGCGGCGCACGTCGTGGCCGACCCGTACGCCGACACCTCGCCGGACGGCCCGGCCGCCGTCGACTGGGACGCCACCCTCGCCTTCCGCCGCCATCTGTGGGCGCAGGGCCTGGGCGTGGCCGAGGCGATGGACACCGCGCAGCGCGGCATGGGCCTCGACTGGGCGGGCGCGGCCGAGCTGATCCGGCGCTCGGCCGTGGAGGCGCGGGCGTGCGGCGGCCGGATCGCCTGCGGCGTGGGCACCGACCAGCTGACCGGCCGGCCGGCCGGACCGGTCGGCGTGGCCGAGGTCCGGGGCGCCTATGAGGAGCAACTCGCGCTCGTGGAGGGGACGGGCGCGCAGGCGATCCTCATGGCGTCCCGGGCGCTCGCCGCGGCGGCAGGCGGCCCCGAGGACTACCTCGAGCTGTACGGCCACCTCCTGCGCCAGGCGGCGGAGCCGGTGATCCTGCACTGGCTGGGCCCCATGTTCGACCCGGCCCTCACCGGCTACTGGGGCTCGGCCGACCTGGACGCGGCCACCGACACGTTCCTCGAGGTCGTCGCCGCGCACCCGGACAAGGTCGACGGCGTGAAGCTCTCGCTGCTCGACGCGGACCGCGAGGTCGTCCTGCGCCGCCGACTGCCGCAGGGCGTGCGCTGCTACACCGGCGACGACTTCCACTACCCGGAGCTGATCGAGGGCGACGCGCACGGCTTCAGCCACGCGCTGCTCGGCATCTTCGACCCGCTGGGCCCGCTGGCGGCGGACGCGGTGCGGATCCTGGACACCGGCGACGCGGCGGGCTTCCGCAAGCTCCTCGACCCGACCGTGGAGCTGTCCCGCCATCTCTTCGAGGCGCCGACCCGCTTCTACAAGACGGGCGTGGTGTTCCTCGCCTGGCTCGCGGGCCACCAGAGCCACTTCACGATGGTCGGCGGCCTGCAGTCGGCACGCTCCCTGCCGCACCTGGCCAGGGCGTACGAACTCGCCGACGGCCTCGGCCTGTTCCCCGACCCGGACCTCGCCGAGGCCCGCCTGAAGTCCCTCCTGGACGTGTACGGAGTCGCCCGGTGACCGTCGACGTGAGCCGCTTCAGCATCAACCAGATGACCGTCAAGCAGCTGTCCCTGCCCGAACTGGCCGACGCCTGCGGTGTGTTGGGGGTGTCCGCCGTCGGCCTGTGGCGCGAGCCGGTCGCGGAGTACGGCCTCGATGCCACGGCCAAGCTGATGCGCGCGGCGGGCCTGACGGTCACCACGCTGTGCCGGGGCGGTTTCCTCACGGCCGTCGACCCGCACGCGCGCGTGGTGGCCCTCGACGACAACCGCCGGGCCGTCGACGAGGCCGCCGCGCTCGGCACCGACACCCTGGTCCTGGTCTCCGGGGGCCTGCCGCCCGGCAGCCGCGACCTGCACGGCGCCCGCGAACGCATCGCGGACGCCCTCGCCGAGCTCGGCCCCTACGCGCGTGAGCGCGGTGTGCGGCTCGCCGTGGAACCCCTGCACCCGATGTACGCGGCCGACCGCTGCGTCGTCTCCACCCTCGGCCAGGCCCTCGACCTGGCCGAACGGTTCCCCGCCGACCAGGTGGGCGTCTGCGTGGACACGTACCACGTCTGGTGGGACGACCGGGCGCCCGCGGAGATCGCCCGCGCGGGCGCGGGCGGACGGCTGCACGCGTACCAGCTTGCGGACTGGACGACCCCGCTTCCGGCGGGCGTACTCGAAGGGCGCGGCCAACTCGGCGACGGCTCCGTCGACTTCGGCGCCTGGCACGCGCGCGTGGCCGCCGCCGGATACACGGGCCCCGTCGAAGTGGAGCTGTTCAACGCGGAGTTGTGGGCACGGGACGGCCGCGAGGTGCTCGCCGAGACCCTGGCCCGGTTCCGGGAGGTGGGGTAGGGGAGAGGGAACGGGAGGGCCGGTTCCGCGAGGCCCCGCGGGGCGGACCGCTCCCGTCCGGATACTTCTTCCCGTCCCGTCCGGCTACTTCTTCCCGCCGAGGATCTGCCCGAGCAGCTCGCCCAGGTCGAGACCGCCGCCCTGGCGGCCCTGCGCGGAAGCCGTGCCCGAGGCCGGTGCCGCGCCGGGTGAACTCGTCGCTCCGGGCTGCTTCTTGGCGCCCGCGGCCGGCTTCGCGAACACGGTGAGCAGTACCGGGATGAGCATTTCGATGGCGCGGGACACCGTGGGCGCGGGAATGCCGGTCCGCTTGGAGACGGCCTGCGCGACGGGCCTGCTGACCTTGGTGAGGACACCGGCCATCATGCCGCCGCTGAGCAGCCCGCCGAGTCCGCCGAAGGAGGCCACGCCCTGAAGGGTGTTGCCGTCACCGGCCGCCGCACCGGCCGCCGCCCCCGCCGTCGCACCCGCGGCCTCGTCGCCCACCTCGGCGAACGCCTGCCGGACCTCGGCGGCCTCCTCCGGGGCGCCCTCGGCCCGCTCCTGCAGCCCGCCGGAGAGCGCGGAGACGGTGTCGCCGACGAAGTTCTTCGCGGTGTCGTTGTCGGTGCCGGGCCCGAGGAGACCGGCGATCTCGTGCAGCTTGTCGTCGCCGAGCTCGGCCAGGACGTCCTGTTCGAAGGAGTTCTCGCTCATGCGGGAAACGCTACGGCCGCACGGGTTTGTCGGCATTTCGACCCTGCTCCGGATCGCTGCGGATTGGTGCCGAACGCCGTGCAACCCTTCCCGCGATCCGTGGGTCCTACTGGGAGT
>NZ_JAAAHS010000046.1 GCF_009908195.1 Streptomyces boluensis
CCCTGACCCCCGTGGCCCGACTAACCGAAAAGCCGTTCCAGGACCACGGCCACCCCGTCCTCCTCGTTCGACAGGGCGATCTCGTCCGCCACGGCCTTCAGCTCCTCGTGCGCGTTGGCCATCGCCACCCCGTGTCCGGCCCAGCGGAACATCGGTACGTCATTGGGCATGTCCCCGAACGCGACCGTGTCCGCCGCCGCCACCCCCGACATCTCGGCGGCCAGGGCGAGTCCGGTCGCCTTGGTCACCCCGAGCGGCTGGAGCTCCACGGTGCCGGGACCCGCCATCGTCACCGTGACGAGGCCGTCCGAGACATTGCGCGCCGCCGCCACCAACTCGTCGTCGCTCAGGGCGGGATGGCGGATCAGGACCTTGTTGATCGGCTCGTCCCACAGCGCCACCCTGTTGTCCGCCCGGACCGAGGGCAGCGTCGGATGCGAGGGCACATAGCCCGGCTCCATCAGCATCAGCCCCTCCATACCGTCCTGGTTGACCGCCGCGAAGACCAGGCCGACCTCCGCCTCGATCTTGCCGAGCGCCACCTCCGCCACCTGCCGGTCAAGGGTCAGACGGCTCACCAACGTGTCCGTCGCCGCGTCGAAGACCTGCGCGCCCTGACCGCAGACGGCGAGCCCCTGATAGTCGAGCTCCAGGAGGAGATGGCGGACCTGCGGCGCCGGGCGCCCGGTGACCACGATGTGCTGGGCGCCGGCCGCGGCGACCCGCGCGAGCGCGGCCCGGGAGCGCACGGAGACGGTGTCGCCACGGCGCAGCAGGGTGCCGTCGAGGTCGGTGGCGACAAGAGCGGGAGCGGGTGCGGGGACCATGGGGTCAGGATACGGAGACCCCAACAAAGCGCATAAATCAGGGCGTTGACGCTCACCCACCCCACACCTCCCCTCTCCCCAACGCGAGCTTTCCGGACATTACGAATTCTTTGGGCACTGCCGTCATGGGCGTCCCCCGACGTAACGTGTGATCGACCCGATGCAGGAAAGTGAGGCACGCGACCCATGCCCGAGCAGAGCCCGCTCGACCTCCCCGAGGGCGACCCCTTCGGACCGCACAACCTTCCCTACGGCGTCTTCTCCCTCCCCGGTGACACCCACCGCAGGGTCGGCGTCCGTCTCGGATCCCACGTGCTCGACGCCGGTGCGGCCGCGCACGCCCTGGGCTCTCCCTACGCCTCGCTGCTCGCCACCGAGACCTTGAACCCGCTGCTCGCGGCCGGCCCCCAGACCTGGAGCGATGTGCGCCGCGCGCTCACCGCCTGGGTGACGGTGCCGTCCCACCAGGACGTGGTCCGGCCGCTGTTCCACTCCCTCGCGGACGTGACCCTGCACCTGCCGTTCGAGGTCGCCGACTACGTCGACTTCTACGCCAGCGAGCACCACGCCACGAACCTCGGCCGCCTCTTCCGCCCCGACTCCGAGCCGCTGCTGCCCAACTGGAAGCACCTGCCGGTCGGTTACCACGGACGCGCCGGCACGGTCGTGGTCTCCGGTACCGAGGTGGTCCGCCCCAGCGGCCAGCGCAAGGCACCCTCGGCCACGGAACCGTCGTTCGGCGCGTCCGCCAAGCTGGACATCGAGGCCGAGGTCGGCTTCGTCGTGGGCGCCCCCTCCCCGCTCGGCAGCACCGTGCCCCTCTCCTCCTTCCGCGACCATGTGTTCGGCCTGTGCCTGCTCAACGACTGGTCCGCGCGGGACATCCAGCCCTGGGAGTACGTCCCCCTCGGCCCGTTCGTCGCGAAGTCCTTCGCCACCTCCGTATCGGCCTGGATCACGCCCCTCGAAGCCCTCGACCACGCCCGGGTCGCCCCGCCCGCCCGGGACGTCCCGGTGCTGCCGTACCTGGACGACTCCGGCGAGGACGAGCCCGGCGGCTACGACCTGCGGCTCACCGTCACCCTGAACGGCGAGGTCATCTCGGAGCCGCCGTTCGCCGGCATGTACTGGACGGGCGCCCAGATGCTGTCCCACATGACGGTCGGCGGCGCCTCCCTGCGCACCGGCGACCTGTACGGCTCGGGCACGATCAGTGGCACCGAGACGCACCAGCGCGGCTCCCTGATCGAGCTCACCTGGAACGGCACCGAGCCCCTCGAACTGCCCGGCGGCAAGCGGACGTTCCTCGAGGACGGCGACGAGATCACGATGACCGCCTGGGCGCCCGGCCCGGACGGCTCCCGGGTCGGCCTCGGCGAGGTGACGGGCCGCATCGCGGCCACCCGTACGGCGAACTGACCCGTACCCGTCGGGTCGGTCGGCCCCCACGCACCGGCCGACCCGACGGGGTGCCGCGCGGTCGCCACCGGGGCGCCGCGCGGACCCACCGGGGTGTGCCGCGCGCTCAGCCCTCGAATCCCTCCAGCACCCCGATCACGCCCTCGCCCCACGTGGCCAGCTTCTTCTCGCCCACTCCGCCGATACCGCCCAACTCCCCCACCGTGGCGGGCCGAGCGAGGGCGATCTCCCGCAGGGTGGCGTCGTGGAAGATCACATACGCGGGTACGCCCTGCTCGCGGGCCTGCTCGGCACGCCAGGCACGCAGCGCCTCGAACAGCGGCAGCACCTCATCGGGCAGATCCACGGGGGCCTTGGCCTTGCGCTCCCCCTTGACCCCGGAGCCCGAGCCGCGCGAGGAGAGCTTCTTGGGCTCCTTGCGCAGCAGCACCTCGCGCTCCCTGCCGAGCACCGCGCCGCTCGTCTCGGTCAGCACCAGCGTGCTGAACTCGCCCTCGACCGCGAGGAACCCCTGGGCCAGCAACTGCCGGACCACGCCCCGCCATTCGGCCTCGCTGTGCTCCTCCCCGATGCCGAAGACCGACAGCTGGTCGTGGTCGAAGCGAATCACCTTGGCGGTCTTGCGGCCGAGCAGGATGTCGACGATCTGGCCCACCCCGAACTTCTGGCGGCGCTCCCGGTCGAGCCGCACCACCGTGGACAGCACCTTCTGCGCCGCGACGGTGCCGTCCCAGGTCTCCGGCGTCGTCAGACAGGTGTCGCAGTTACCGCAGCCGGTGTCTCCCGGCTCCTGCCCGAAGTACGCGAGCAGCTGGGCGCGACGGCACTCGACGGTCTCGCACAGCGCGAGCATCGAGTCCAGATGGGCGGCGGCGCGCCGCCGGAACGCCTCGTCGCCCTCGCCGCTCTGGATCATCTTGCGCTGCTGCACCACGTCGTTGAGGCCGTACGCCATCCAGGCCGTGGAGGGCTGTCCGTCACGGCCCGCGCGGCCCGTCTCCTGGTAGTACCCCTCCACCGACTTGGGCAGGTCGAGGTGGGCGACGAAGCGCACGTCCGGCTTGTCGATGCCCATGCCGAAGGCGATGGTCGCGACCACCACGAGCCCGTCCTCGCGCAGGAACCGGGACTGGTGGGCGGCACGGGTGCCCGCGTCGAGACCCGCGTGGTACGGGACGGCCTCGATGCCATTGCGACAGAGGAACTCGGCGGTCTTCTCCACGGAGTTGCGCGACAGGCAGTACACGATGCCCGCGTCCGAGGGGTGCTCCTCCCGCAGGAAGCGCAGGAGCTGCTTCTTCGGCTCGTCCTTCGGCACGATGCGGTACTGGATGTTGGGCCGGTCGAAGCTGGCCTCGAAGTGCCGGGCCCGCGGCATGGCGAGCCGCTCGGTGATCTCGCGGTGGGTGGCGTGGGTCGCCGTCGCCGTCAGGGCGATCCGGGGAACCTCGGGCCAGCGCTGCCCGAGCAGCGAGAGGGAGAGATAGTCGGGCCGGAAGTCGTGGCCCCACTGGGCCACGCAGTGCGCCTCGTCGATGGCGAAGACGGAGATCTTGGCCCGCTCGATCAGGTCGAGCGTGCTGTCGAGCCGGAGCCGCTCGGGAGCCAGGTAGAGCAGGTCGAGCTCGCCCGCGAGCAGCTCGGCCTCCACCAGGCGGCGCTCGTCGAAGTCCTGCGTGGAGTTCATGAACCCGGCCCGCACACCGAGGGCGCGCAGCGCGTCCACCTGGTCCTGCATCAGCGCGATCAGCGGGGAGACCACCACGCCCGTGCCCGGCCTGACCAGGGCCGGAATCTGGTAGCAGAGCGACTTGCCGCCGCCCGTGGGCATCAGCACCACGGCGTCCCCGCCGCCGATGACGTGCTCGATGACGGCCTGCTGCTCGCCTCGGAAGCTGTCGTACCCGAAGACGCGCTGGAGCGTGTGCAGTGCTTCGCTCTCCGTCACCTTCGGCTCGGTCGTCTCGCCCTGTGCCCCGGCCACGTCCATCTCCACGGTCCCGTTCATCGCCCTGTCCCCCCGTATGCCGTCATTCGACCACGACAGCCACGATAGGCCGCCGGGCCGACAACCCCGAAAGTTATCCACAGGCTGGGGGTATTCGCGGGAAAAGCCGGTGCCCGGTACCTCCGAAGAGGTACCGGGCACCGGCTCGCGGTCCGTCCCGCCGAGCCCCCGAGGCCCGGCCGGAGCGGTCAGCGCACGAACACCCCTGCCTGGTTGGCCAGGTCGAGGAAGTACTGCGGAGCCACACCGAGCACCAGCGTGACCGCCACTCCCACCCCGATCGCGGTGATCGTCAGCGGTGAGGGCACGGCCACGGTCGGGCCCTCCGGCTTCGGCTCGCTGAAGAACATGAGCACGATCACGCGGATGTAGAAGAACGCCGCGATCGCCGAAGAGATCACACCGACCACGACGAGCATCCCCGCACCGCCCTCGGCCGCAGCCTTGAACACCGCGAACTTGCCCGCGAACCCGGAGGTCAGCGGAATGCCCGCGAAGGCGAGCAGGAACACCGCGAAGACGGCGGCCACCAGCGGAGAGCGCCGCCCGAGCCCCGCCCACTTGGACAGGTGCGTGGCCTCACCACCGGCGTCCCGCACCAGCGTGACCACGGCGAAGGCGCCGATCGTCACGAAGGAGTACGC
Source organism: Streptomyces boluensis (assembly GCF_009908195.1). Classification (GTDB taxonomy): domain Bacteria; phylum Actinomycetota; class Actinomycetes; order Streptomycetales; family Streptomycetaceae; genus Streptomyces; species Streptomyces boluensis. The sequence continues at coordinate 4,899 of NZ_JAAAHS010000046.1, forward strand.
GCCCAGGTAGAAGAGGACCGAGGAGATGCCGTCGGGCGTCGCCGCGATGACACCGGCGAGGATGAAGCCGGCGTGCGCGATCGACGAGTACGCGAGGAGCCGCTTGATGTCGGTCTGCGTGATCGCGACGATCGCGCCGATCAGCATCGTGGCGATGGCGACACCCCACATCACCGGCCGCCAGTCCCAGCGCAGGCCCGGCAGGACCACGTAGAGCAGCCGGAGCAGCGCTCCGAACGCCGCGACCTTGGTGGCCGCCGCCATGAAGCCGGTGACCGGGGTGGGCGCTCCCTGGTACACGTCCGGGGTCCACATGTGGAAGGGCACCGCACCGACCTTGAACAGCAGGCCCATAAGGATCATGGCGGCGCCCACCAGGAGCAGCGCGTCGTTCCCCATGGTCCCGGCGAGGGCCGGGTCGACGGTCTGCACCGTGCCGTCGACGACGTCCGCGATCCCGGCGTACGAGACGGTGCCCGCGTAGCCGTAGACGAGGGCCACACCAAAGAGCAGGAACGCCGAGGAGAAGGCGCCGAGCAGGAAGTACTTGACCGCGGCCTCCTGCGACATGAGCCGCTTGCGGCGGGCCAGGGCGCACAGCAGGTACAGCGGGAGCGAGAGCACCTCGAGGGCGATGAACAGCGTCAGCAGGTCGTTCGCCGCCGGGAAGACCAGCATGCCGCCGATCGCGAAGAGCGAGAGCGGAAACACCTCGGTGGTCGTGAACCCGGCCTTGACCGCGGCCTGTTCGCTCTCGCTGCCCGGCACCGACGCGGCCTGCGCGGTGAACGAGTCCACGTGGTTGCCGTGCGCCGCCGGGTCGAGGCGCCGCTCGGCGAAGGTGAAGACCGCGACGAGTCCGGTGAGCAGGATGGTGCCCTGCAGGAAGAGGGCGGGTCCGTCGACCGCGATCGCCCCCATGGCGACGATCTTCGCCTCGGTGGAGGCGTATCCGCCCGCCGCGAGCCCGATCACCGCGGCGAAAGCGGCCACCAGAGCGACGACGGTCAGGAAAACCTGCACGTAATAGCGGGCTTTTCGGCCGACGAACGCCTCGACGAGGATGCCCAGCACGGCCGCGCCGATCACGATCAGCGTGGGCAGAAGCTGGGTGTACTCGATGGTCGGGGCGTCGATCTTGTCGATCGGCGCCGCCATTGTCCACAGGCTGTGGACGGCTGATGCGCTCACTTGGCCGCCTCCACCTCGGGCTTGGGGTCCTTCTCATGTACGTCGGACAAGGTGTGTCCGACCGCCGGGTTCACCAGGTCGGTGACCGGCTTCGGGTAGACACCGAGGAAGATCAGCAGAGCGATCAGCGGTGCCACCACGACGAGTTCACGCACCTTGAGGTCCGGCATGGCCGAGACCTCCGGCTTGACCGGGCCCGTCATCGTCCGCTGGTACAGGACCAGGGAGTACAGCGCGGCCAGCACGATGCCGAAGGTGGCGATGATGCCGATGGCCGGGTACCGCGCGAACGTGCCGACCAGGACCAGGAATTCACTCACGAAGGGCGCGAGGCCGGGCAGCGAGAGCGTGGCGAGCGAGCCCACCAGGAACGTGCCCGCGAGCACCGGGGCCACCTTCTGCACCCCGCCGTAGTCCGCGATGAGCCGCGAGCCGCGCCGGGAGATCAGGAAGCCGGCGACCAGCATCAACGCGGCTGTCGAGACACCGTGGTTGACCATGTAGAGGGTCGCGCCGCTCTGGCCCTGCGAGGTCATCGCGAAGATGCCCATGATGATGAAGCCGAAGTGCGAGATCGACGCGTACGCCACCAGGCGCTTGATGTCGCGCTGGCCGACGGCGAGCAGTGCGCCGTAGACGATCGAGATCAGCGCGAGTACCAGGATCGCCGGGGTCGCCCACTTCGACGCCTCCGGGAACAGCTGGAGGCAGAAGCGGAGCATCGCGAAGGTGCCGACCTTGTCGACGACCGCCGTGATCAGGACCGCGACCGGGGCGGTGGCCTCACCCATGGCGTTGGGTAGCCAGGTGTGCAGCGGCCACAGCGGGGCCTTCACCGCGAAGGCGAAGAAGAAGCCGAGGAACAGCCACCGCTCGGTGCTGGTGGCCATCTGCAGCTCGCCGCTCGCGCGGGCGGCGGCGATCTCCTGGAGCGAGAAGTTCCCGGCGACGACATAGAGGCCGATGACCGCGGCCAGCATGATCAGGCCGCCGACCAGGTTGTAGAGCAGGAACTTCACGGCCGCGTACGAGCGTTGGGCCGCGGCCTTCTCGTCGCTGCCCGCGTGTGCGCGGTCGCCGAAGCCGCCGATGAGGAAGTACATCGGGATGAGCATGGCTTCGAAGAGGATGTAGAAGAGGAAGACGTCGGTGGCCTCGAAGGAGAGGATCACCATGGCTTCGACCATCAGGATCAGCGCGAAGAAGCCCTGCGTGGGCCGCCACCGCTTGCTGCCGGTCTCCTGCGGGTCGGCGTCGTGCCAGCCCGCGAGGAGCACGAACGGGATCAGCAGGGCGGTGAGCCCGATCAGGGCGACGCCGATGCCGTCGACACCCAGTTCGTACCGCACCCCGAAGTCGGCGATCCAGGAGTGGGACTCGGTCAGTTGGTACCGGTCGCCGCCGGGTGCGAAGCGCACGCCGATCAGGACCGCGAGCACCAGGGTGACCAGCGAGAAGAACAGCGCCAGCCACTTGGCCGCCGTGCGCCGCGCGGCGGGCACGGCCGCGGTGACGATCGCACCGATCGCCGGTACCGCGGCCGTCGCTGTCAGCAGAGGAAAGGACATCGTGATCAGACCGCCCTCATCAGCAGGGTCGCGGCGATGAGGATCGCCGTACCGCCGAACATCGAGACCGCGTAGGAGCGGGCGAAGCCGTTCTGCAGCTTGCGCAGACGGCCGGAGAGGCCACCGAAGCCGGCCGCTGTGCCGTTGACGACGCCGTCGACGACGGTGTGGTCGACGTACACCAGCGACCGCGTGAGGTGCTCGCCGCCGCGGACCAGGACCACATGGTTGAAGTCGTCCTGGAGCAGGTCGCGTCGGGCCGCCCGGGTGAGCAGCGAGCCGCGCGGCGCGGTGACCGGGACGGGCTTGCGGCCGTACATCAGGTACGCGAGCCCGGCGCCGAGGAGCAGCACCACGACCGTGGAGGCCGTGATCGCCGGAACACTGATCACCGGGTGCGGGTGCTCGAACTGCGTGACCGGCTCCAGCCACTTCACGAACGACTCGTTGAGCGAGAACAGTCCGCCCGCGAAGACCGAGCCGAAGGCGAGGACGATCATGGGGATCGTCATCGACTTGGGCGACTCGTGCGGGTGCGGTTCGTTGCCGCTTTCGTCGGGCTGCCAGCGCTTCTCGCCGAAGAACGTCATGATCATCACGCGCGTCATGTAGAACGCGGTGATCCCGGCGCCGAGCAGGGCCACGCCGCCGAAGATCCAGCCGCGGATCCCGTCGTCGTACGCGAACGCCGCCTCGATGATCTTGTCCTTGGACCAGAACCCGGACAGGCCGGGGAAGCCGATGATCGCCAGGTAGCCGAGCCCGAAGGTCACGAAGGTCACCGGCATGTACTTGCGGAGGCCGCCGTACTTGCGCATGTCGACCTCGTCGTTCATGCCGTGCATGACCGAGCCGGCGCCGAGGAACAGCCCGGCCTTGAAGAAGCCGTGCGTCACCAGGTGCATGATCGCGAAGGCGTACCCGATGGGGCCGAGGCCCGCCGCCAGGATCATGTAGCCGATCTGCGACATCGTCGAACCGGCGAGCGCCTTCTTGATGTCGTCCTTCGCGCAACCGACGATCGCACCGAAGATCAGCGTGACGGCGCCGACGATCACGACCGCCAACTGCGCGTCGGGAGCGGCGTTGAAGATCGCGCCCGACCTGGTGATGAGGTACACGCCCGCCGTCACCATCGTCGCCGCGTGGATCAGGGCCGAGACCGGGGTCGGGCCCTCCATCGCGTCGCCCAGCCAGGACTGCAGCGGCACCTGGGCCGACTTGCCGCACGCGGCGAGCAGCAGCATCAGGCCGATCGCGGTGAGCTTGCCCTCGCCCGTGTCCCCCACCGACTCCAGCACCGGGCCGAACGCGAAGGTGCCGAACGTGGTGAACATCAGCATGATCGCGATGGACAGGCCCATGTCGCCGACGCGGTTGACCAGGAAGGCCTTCTTCGCCGCGGTGGCCGCGCTGGGCTTGTGCTGCCAGAAGCCGATGAGCAGGTACGACGCCAGGCCGACGCCCTCCCAACCCACGTAGAGCAGCAGGTAGTTGTCGGCGATGACCAGGAGCAGCATCGCCGCGAGGAACAGGTTCAGATAGCCGAAGAAGCGGCGGCGGCGCTCATCGTGCTCCATGTACCCGATCGAGTAGATGTGGATCAATGAACCCACACCGGTGATCAGGAGCACGAACGTCATCGACAGCTGGTCCAGCTGGAAGGCGACGTCCGCCTGGAAGCCCTCGACCGGGATCCAGCTGAACAACGCCTGGTGCAGGGCGCGGTGTTCCGCGTCCTTGCCGAGCATGTCGGTGAACAGCAGCACACCGACGGCGAACGAGGCGACAGCGAGCAGGGTGCCGATCCAGTGGCCGGTCCGGTCCAGCCGGCGCCCGCCGCACAGCAGTACGGCCGCTCCGAGCAGAGGCGCCGCGACGAGCAGCGCAATCAGGTTCTCCACGATTCTTCCTGCCCCTCAGAGCTTCATCAGGCTGGCGTCGTCGACCGAGGCCGAGTGGCGGGAACGGAACAGGGACACGATGATCGCCAGCCCCACCACGACTTCGGCGGCGGCGACGACCATCGTGAAGAAGGCGATGATCTGGCCGTCGAGGTTGCCGTGCATCCGGGAGAAGGCGACGAGGGTGAGGTTGCAGGCGTTGAGCATCAGCTCGATGCACATGAACACCACGATGGCGTTCCGCCTGATCAGCACGCCGGTGGCGCCGATCGCGAACAACAGGGCCGCGAGATACAGGTAGTTGACGGGACTCACTTCGCGGCCTCCTTCTGCTCGGCCGAACCACCGGAGGACTTCTCCCGTGAGGTGACCGCACCGCCCCTGCCGAGCCGCTCCTCGGAGCGCTGCTCCAGGGCCTTCAGGTCGTTCAGCGCGTCGCCCGACACGTCACGGATCTGGCCGCGCTCGCGCAGCGTCCTGCTGACCGTGAGCTCCGACGGGGTGCCGTCGGGCAGCAGGCCCGCGATGTCCACGGCGTTGTGCCGGGCGTACACACCCGGGGCGGGCAGCGGCGGGAGGTGCTTGCCCTCGCGCACCCGCTGCTCGGACAGCTCCCGCTGGGTCTTGGCTCGCTCGGTGCGCTCGCGGTGCGTGAGCACCATGGCGCCGACGGTGGCGGTGATGAGCAGCGCGCCGGTGATCTCGAAAGCGAAGACGTACTTGGTGAAGATCAGGGCGGCCAACCCCTCCACGTTCCCCGCGGAGTTGGCCTGGGCCAGGCCGTTGAACTCGCTCAGGGAGGCGTTCCCGATCCCGGCGAACAGGAGGACGGCGAAGCCGAGTCCGCACAGGGCCGCCAGCCAGCGCTGCCCCTTGATGGTCTCCTTCAGGGAGTCCGCGGCCGTGACGCCGACCAGCATGACCACGAAGAGGAAGAGCATCATGATCGCGCCCGTGTAGACCACGATCTGCACGATGCCCAGGAAGTAGGCGCCGTTGGCGAGGTAGAAGACCGCCAGGATGATCATGGTGCCGGCCAGGCAGAGCGCGCTGTGCACGGCCCGCTTCATGAAGACGGTGCACAGGGCGCCGATCACCGCGACGGTGCCGAGGATCCAGAACTGGAAGGCCTCGCCCGTGGAGGTCGCGTACGCGGCGAGCGTGTTCATACGTCCACCTCCTCGGAGGTGGGCTTCTCGCCCTTGGAGACGGCCACTTGGGGCTCGGTGCCGGGCGCCGCCTCGGTCACCAGACCTCGGTAGTAGTCCTGCTCGTCCATGCCGGGGTAGATCACGTGCGGGCTGTCGACCATGCCCTCGTCCAGGCCCGCGAGCAGCTGTTCCTTGGTGTAGATCAGGTTGGCCCGGCTGGAGTCGGCCAGCTCGAACTCGTTGGTCATCGTCAACGCGCGCGTGGGGCACGCCTCGATGCACAGGCCGCACAGGATGCAGCGGGCGTAGTTGATCTGGTAGACGCGGCCGTACCTCTCGCCCGGGGAGTAGCGCTCCTCCTCGGTGTTGTCCGCGCCCTCCACATAGATCGCGTCCGCCGGACAGGCCCAGGCGCAGAGCTCGCAGCCCACGCACTTCTCCAGGCCGTCCGGGTGCCGGTTGAGCTGGTGACGGCCGTGGAAGCGCGGCGCCGTGACCTTCTTCTCCTCCGGGTACTGCTCGGTCAGCCGCTTCTTGAACATGGCCTTGAAGGTCACGCCGAAGCCGGCGACGGGGTTGTGGAACCCCTGTGCCGTGTCCTTGCCCTCGCCCGTTTCCACGGGGGTACCGGACTCGATCGAGTTCTTCGCGTTCGAGTTCTTCGCGTTCTCGGACCTGGAAATCTCAGACACCGTCAGCCTCCTTTCCGTCACTGGCAGTATCGACGCCACCACTGACAATCAACTCCCGCTCCTGGCGCGAGCGTCGGCGCGGCACGGGTGGCAAGGTCTGTCCGGGCAGCGGGGGTACCGGGAATCCACCGGCCATCGGGTCGAAGCCGGGCGGGTGTTCACCCCGCAGGTCCTCCGCTTCGGACGCCGCGGCCGTGGCCTTCTTGTCGCGGAAGATGTCGACGACGAAGGAGAGCAACAGCACGGCGAGGACGCCGCCGCCGACGTACAGCACGATCCCGGCGAAGTCGACGTTCTCGTTCCGCAGGGTGCGTACGGTCGCGACCAGCATCAGCCAGACCACCGATACCGGGATGAGCACCTTCCAGCCGAGCTTCATCAACTGGTCGTAGCGGACGCGTGGCAGCGTGCCGCGGAGCCAGATGAAGAAGAACAACAGCAGCTGGACCTTGAGGACGAACCAGAGCATCGGCCACCAGCCCTGGTTCGCGCCCTCCCAGAAGGTGCTGATCGGCCAGGGCGCGCGCCAGCCGCCGAGGAAGAGCGTGGTGGCCACGGCCGAGACCGTCACCATGTTCACGTACTCGGCGAGCATGAACAGCGCGAACTTGATGGAGCTGTACTCGGTGTTGAAGCCGCCGACCAGGTCGCCCTCGGACTCCGGCATGTCGAACGGAGCGCGGTTCGTCTCGCCCACCATCGTCACGATGTAGAGCAGGAACGACACCGGAAGCAGCAGGATGTACCACCGGTCGCCCTGCGCCTCCACGATCGTCGAGGTCGACATGGAGCCCGAGTAGAGGAACACGGAGGCGAAGGCGGCACCCATGGCGATCTCGTACGAGATCATCTGGGCGCAGCTGCGCAGACCGCCGAGCAGCGGATACGTGGACCCGGACGACCAGCCCGCGAGGACGATGCCATAGATCCCGACGGAGGCGACCGCGAGGATGTAGAGCATCGCGATCGGCAGGTCGGTGAGCTGCATCGTGGTGCGCTGGCCGAAGATCGAGATCTGGTTGTTCGCCGGCCCGAAGGGGATCACCGCGATCGCCATGAACGCCGGGATGGCGGCGACGATCGGCGCGAGGACGTAGATCACCTTGTCCGCGCGCTTGACGACCAGGTCCTCCTTGAGCATCAGCTTGATGCCGTCCGCGAGGGACTGGAGCATGCCCCAGGGGCCGTGCCGGTTGGGGCCGATGCGCAGCTGCATCCAGGCGACGACCTTGCGCTCCCACACGATGGAGAAGAGCACGGTCACCATCAGGAACGCGAAGCAGAAGACCGCCTTGATGGCGACGAGCCACCACGGGTCGCGCCCGAACATGGAGAGGTCCTCAGCGGCGAGCGGGCTCATGGCGGCCGCTTTCTCGATCAGCGCCTGGTTCATGACCGCACCTCCTTGGCCTCCGGGGCGACGGCCACGGCCGGGCCGATCCGGACGAGTTCACCGGGGCGGGCGCCGGTGTCCGAAGTGACGCCACCGCCCGCCGAGTTCAGCGGCAGCCAGACGACCCGGTCGGGCATCTCGGTGACCTGGAGCGGGAGTTGGACCGCCCCGTCAGGACCGGTGACCGCGAGCGCGTCGCCGTCCTTGACGCCCGCCTCGGCCGCGGTGGCCGCGGAGAGCCGGGCGACGGCGGCGTGCCGCGTACCCGCGAGAGCCTCGTCGCCCTCCTGGAGGCGGCCCTGGTCGAGCAGCAGACGGTGCCCGGCGAGAACGGCCTCACCGGACGCGGGACGCGGCAACTGGCCGCCGGTCTCCAGGGGTTCGGTGGCGCGCGGCCCGGTCCAGGCGCCGAGCCGGTCCAGCTCGCGCTGCGCGGAGCGGTTGTCCGGCAGCGCCAGGTGGACATCCATCGCGTCGGCCAGCATGTGCAACGCGCGCGCGTCGGTGGGCGGCAGCGCCCGCGTCAACTGCTCCGGCTTGAGCGCGGCCTCGAACGGCCTCGCCCTGCCTTCCCAGTTGAGGAACGTGCCCGCCTTCTCCACGACCGCGGCCACCGGAAGGACGACGTCCGCCCGCTCGGTGACCTCGCCGGGGCGCAGCTCCAGGGAGACCACGAAAGCCTGACGCAGCGCTTCACGCGCGCGCGGCGGATCCGGCAGGTCCGCCACATCGACGCCCGCCACCACCAGGGCGGCGAGTTCCCCGCCGGCGGCGGCCTCCACGATCTGGCCGGTGTCGCGGCCGTAGCGGTGCGGGAGTTCGGCGACTCCCCACACCGCGGCGACCTCGTCACGCGCGCGTGGATCGGTCGCGGGCCGCCCGCCGGGCAGCAGCGACGGCAGCGCGCCCACCTCGACGGCGCCGCGCTCACCGGCCCGGCGCGGGATCCACACCAGGCGGGCGCCGGTCGCGGTCGCCACGCGGACGGCGGCGGTGAGGCCCCCGGCCACCGCGGCAAGCCGCTCACCGACGACGATCACCGCGCCGTCGGCCCGCAGCGCCTCGGCCACGTCGGCGCCGTCCTCGCCGAGCCCCACGCCGGACGCCAGCGCGTCCAGCCACTCGGTCTCGGTGCCGGGCGCGGCGGGCAGCAGCGTGCCGCCCGCCTTCTCCAGGCCACGCGTCGCGTACGGGGCGAGGGCGAAGGTCCGCTGGCCGTGCTTGCGCCAGGCCTTGCGCAGCCTCAGGAAGACGCCGGGCGCCTCCTCCTCGGCCTCGATCCCGGCGAGCAGCACCGCGGGGGCCTGCTCGAGGGCGGTGTACGTAACGCCCTCACCGTCAAGATCACGACCACGTCCGGCCACCCGGGCGGCCAGGAAGTCGGCCTCCTCGGCGGAGTGCACGCGCGCGCGGAAGTCGACGTCATTGGTGGCGAGCGCCACGCGCGCGAACTTGCTGTACGCGTAGGCGTCCTCCACGGTGAGCCGGCCACCGGCGAGAACGCCCGCACGCGCGCGTGCCGCCGTGAGACCCGCGGCCGCGGCCTCCAACGCCTCGGGCCAGCTTGCCGGTTCGAGCACGCCGTCCGCGTTACGGACAAGCGGGGTGGCGAGCCGGTCGCGCTGCTGGGCGTAGCGGAAGCCGAAGCGGCCCTTGTCGCAGATCCACTCCTCGTTGACCTCGGGGTCGTCGGCGGCGAGCCGCCGCATGACCTTGCCGCGCCGGTGGTCGCTGCGGGTCGCGCAGCCGCCGGAGCAGTGCTCGCAGACACTCGGCGTCGACACCAGGTCGAAGGGGCGCGAACGGAAGCGGTACGCGGCCGAGGTGAGCGCGCCCACCGGGCAGATCTGGATGGTGTTCCCGGAGAAGTACGACTCGAAGGGGTCGCTGTTGCCGAGGCCGACCTGCTGGAGCGCGCCACGCTCGAGCAGCTCGATCATCGGGTCGCCCGCGACCTGGTTGGAGAACCGGGTGCAGCGAGCGCACAGCACACAGCGCTCGCGGTCGAGCAGCACCTGCGGGGAGAGCGGGATCGGCTTCTCGAAGGTCCGCTTCTTGCCGTCGAAACGGGAGTCGGACTGGCCGTGCGAGACGGCCTGGTTCTGCAGCGGGCACTCGCCGCCCTTGTCGCAGACGGGGCAGTCGAGAGGGTGGTTGATGAGCAGCAGCTCCATCACACCCTTCTGCGCCTTCTCCGCGACCTGCGACGTCAGCTGGGTCTTGACGACCATGCCGTCGGTGCAGGTGATGGTGCAGGACGCCATCGGCTTGCGCTGGCCCTCCACCTCGACGATGCACTGGCGGCAGGCTCCGGCCGGGTCGAGCAGCGGGTGGTCGCAGAACCTCGGGATCTCGATGCCGAGTTGCTCGGCGGCGCGGATCACGAGGGTGCCCTTGGGGACGCTGATGTCGACGCCGTCGATGGTCAGCGAGACCAGGTCCCCGGGCGGAGGGGCCCCCTCCGCGCCCCCGGAGGGAGCATTAGTCGTGACCGTCATGCGTTCACCTCCGTGTGCTTGTCGGCGCGGTCGCTCCAGAGCGTCGACCTGGCCGGGTCGAAGGGGCAGCCCTTGCCGGTGATGTGCTCCTCGTACTCCTCGCGGAAGTACTTGAGGGAGGAGAAGATCGGCGAGGCCGCGCCGTCACCGAGGGCGCAGAAGGACTTGCCGTTGATGTTGTCGGCGATGTCGTTCAGCTTGTCGAGGTCGGCCATCACGCCCTTGCCGGCCTCGATGTCGCGGAGCAACTGCACCAGCCAGTACGTCCCTTCGCGGCAGGGCGTGCACTTGCCGCAGGACTCGTGGGCGTAGAACTCGGTCCAGCGCGTGACGGCCCGTACGACGCAGGTGGTCTCGTCGAAGCACTGCAGGGCCTTGGTGCCGAGCATCGATCCGGCGGCGCCCACGCCCTCGTAGTCGAGGGGGACGTCGAGGTGCTCGTCGGTGAACATCGGTGTGGAGGAACCGCCGGGTGTCCAGAACTTCAGCCGGTGGCCCGGCCTCATCCCGCCGCTCATGTCGAGGAGTTGGCGCAGCGTGATGCCGAGCGGGGCCTCGTACTGGCCGGGCGCGGCGACATGGCCGCTGAGCGAGTACAGCGTGAAGCCCGGGGACTTCTCGCTGCCCATCGACTTGAACCAGTCCTTGCCCCGATTCACGATCGCGGGAACCGACGCGATGGACTCGACGTTGTTCACGACAGTGGGGCATGCGTAGAGGCCCGCGACAGCCGGGAAGGGGGGACGCAGTCGCGGCTGTCCACGACGGCCCTCGAGCGAGTCCAGTAGTGCGGTCTCCTCACCACAGATGTACGCGCCCGCGCCCGCGTGCACGGTGAGTTCAAGGTTGAGACCGGACCCGAGGACGTTCTGCCCGAGATACCCCGCGGCGTAGGCCTCGCGCACGGCCTCGTGCAACCGCCGCAGAACGGGGACGACTTCACCTCGCAGGTAGATGAACGCGTGTTCCGAACGGATCGCGTAACAGGCGATCACAATGCCCTCGATGAGGCTGTGCGGATTGGCGAAGAGGAGCGGGATGTCCTTACAGGTCCCGGGCTCCGACTCGTCAGCGTTGACAACTAGATAGTGCGGTTTACCGTCGCCCTGCGGAATGAACTGCCACTTCATCCCGGTGGGGAAGCCCGCTCCGCCGCGGCCGCGGAGCCCGGAGTCCTTCACATAGGCGATGAGGTCGTCCGGCGACATGGCGAGGGCCTTGCGCAGCCCCTGGTACCCCTCGTGCCGCTGGTAGGTCTCCAGCGTCCAGGGCTTCTCCTCGTCCCAGAACGCGGACAGGACCGGGGAGAGGAGCTTCTCGGGGCTGCTCTCGCCCCCGGCCTCGGGCCTGGAAGCGCCCCCGTAGGCGGTGGACACGGTCATCACTCCCCCTCCTCGGCAGCAGGCCCGGCCGGGTGGTCCGGGTCCGAGGCCGATGTCTGCTGAGGTGCGTCGTGCGAGCTCGGGTGCTCGGCGGGTGCGGCGTCCTGCGGTGCCTCGCCGCGCGGATGCACCACGCGCGCGGGGAGGACCTCGCCCTTGGCCAGGCGCAGGCCCACCAGAGAGGCCGGTCCCGCGCCGCCGGACTCGTCCACGGCGCCGGCCCGCTCGTCCGGGAAGCCGGCGAGGATGCGGGCGGTCTCCTTGAAGGTGCACAGGGAGGCGCCCCGGGTGGGCTCCACGGTGCGGCCCGCGCGCAGGTCGTCGACCATGCGCTTCGCGGACTCGGGGGTCTGGTTGTCGAAGAACTCCCAGTTGACCATCACCACGGGCGCGAAGTCGCAGGCCGCGTTGCACTCGATGTGCTCGAGGGTGACCTTGCCGTCGTCGGTGGTCTCGTTGTTGCCGACCCCGAGGTGCTCCTTGAGCTCCTCGAAGATCGCGTCGCCGCCCATCACCGCGCAGAGCGTGTTGGTGCAGACGCCCACCTGGTAGTCACCGCTCGGCTTGCGCCGGTACATGGTGTAGAAGGTCGCGACCGCGGTGACCTCGGCGGTGGTCAGGCCGAGCACGTCCGCGCAGAACCGCATGCCGGTGCGGGTGACATGGCCCTCCTCGGACTGCACGAGGTGGAGCAGCGGCAGCAGCGCCGAGCGGGAGTCCGGGTAGCGGGCGATCACCTCCTTCGCATCGGCTTCGAGCCGGGCGCGTACGTCGGCCGGGTAGTCGGGGGCCGGGAGTTGGGGCATCCCGAGCTGCGTCGGGGGTGCGGGGGCCGTCCCCTGAATGACACTGTCGTCCGTCATTACCGGTCGACGCCTCCCATCACGGGGTCGATGGATGCGACGGCGACGATCACGTCGGCGACCTGGCCGCCTTCGCACATGGCCGCCATGGCCTGGAGGTTGGTGAAGGACGGGTCGCGGAAGTGGACCCGGTAGGGGCGGGTGCCACCGTCGGAGACGACATGCACGCCGAGCTCGCCCTTGGGGGACTCCACGGCGGAGTACGCCTGGCCGGGCGGCACCCGGAAGCCCTCGGTCACCAGCTTGAAGTGGTGGATCAGGGCCTCCATCGAGGTGCCCATGATCTTCTTGATGTGGTCGAGCGAGTTGCCCAAGCCGTCGGGGCCGAGCGCCAGTTGGGCGGGCCAGGCGATCTTCTTGTCGCCGACCATGACCGGTCCCGGCTCCAGGCGGTCGAGGCACTGCTCGACGATCCGCAGCGACTGGCGCATCTCTTCCAGGCGGATCAGGAACCGCCCGTAGGAGTCGCAGCTGTCGGCGGTGGGGACCTCGAAGTCGTACGTCTCGTACCCGCAGTAGGGGTCGGTCTTGCGCAGGTCGTGCGGCAGGCCGGTGGAGCGCAGGACCGGTCCGGTGGCGCCGAGGGCCATGCAGCCGGAGAGGTCGAGGTAACCGACGTCCTGCATGCGGGCCTTGAAGATGGGGTTCCCGGTGGCGAGCTTGTCGTACTCGGGAAGGTTCTTGTCCATCTTCTTCACGAACTCGCGGATCTGGTCCACCGCGCCGGGCGGCAGGTCCTGGGCGAGTCCGCCGGGCCGGATGTACGCGTGGTTCATCCGCAGACCGGTGATCAACTCATAGATGTCCAGGATCAGTTCGCGGTCCCGGAAGCCGTAGATCATGATCGTGGTGGCGCCGAGCTCCATGCCGCCGGTGGCGAGGCACACCAGGTGCGAGGACATCCGGTTGAGCTCCATGAGGAGCACGCGGATGATCGTCGCGCGGTCCGGGATCTCGTTCTCGATGCCGAGCAGCTTCTCCACGGCCAGGCAGTACGCCGTCTCGTTGAAGAACGGCGTCAGGTAGTCCATGCGCGTGACGAAGGTGGTGCCCTGCGTCCAGGTGCGGTACTCGAGGTTCTTCTCGATACCGGTGTGCAGATAGCCGATGCCGCAGCGGGCCTCGGTGACGGTCTCGCCGTCGATCTCCAGGATGAGGCGGAGCACACCGTGCGTGGACGGGTGCTGGGGGCCCATGTTGACGATGATGCGTTCGTCGTCGGACTTGGCGGCCGACTCGACGACCTCGTCCCAGTCGCCGCCGGTGACGGTGTAGACCGTGCCCTCGGTCGTCTCCCGACCGGACGCGTGGGACGTTGCGTTGGATGCTGACATCAGCTGTACGACCTCCGCTGGTCGGGAGCCGGGATCTGGGCGCCCTTGTACTCGACGGGAATGCCGCCGAGCGGGTAGTCCTTGCGCTGCGGGAAGCCCTGCCAGTCGTCCGGCATCATGATCCGGGTGAGGGCGGGATGGCCGTCGAAGATCAGGCCGAAGAAGTCGTACGTCTCGCGCTCGTGCCAGTCGTTGGTCGGGTACACCGGCACCAGGGACGGCACATGCCGGTCGTCGTCCGGAGTGCTGACCTCCAGGCGGATCAGCCGGCCGTGGGTGATCGAGCGCAGGTGGTAGACCGCGTGCAGCTCGCGCCCCTTGTCCTCGGGGTAGTGCACACCCGAGACGCCGGTACACAGCTCGAAGCGGAGCGCCGGGTCGTCGCGCAGCGTCCGCGCGACCCGCACGAGATGCTCGCGGGCGATGTGGAAGGTGAGCTCGTCGCGGTCGACGACCGTCTTCTCGATGGCGTTTTCCGGAAGCAGGTCCTGCTCCTCGAGGGCGCCCTCCAACTCGTCGGCGACCTCGTCGAACCAGCTGCCGTAGGGCCGGGACGAGGCACCGGGGAGGCGTACGGAGCGGACCAGGCCGCCGTAACCGGAGGTGTCGCCACCGTTGTTGGCGCCGAACATGCCGCGCTGGACGCGGATCTCCTCGCCGTGGTCGCCGCGCTGGCCCGGCAGGTTCTGTGAGCCGAGGTCCTTCTCGGGGTTCACGCCGTTGCTGCCCTTGTCGTTCTCGCTCACCGCAACAGCCCCTTCATCTCGATGGTGGGGAGCGCCTTGAGCGCCGCTTCCTCCGCCTCGCGGGCCGCCTCTTCGGCGTTCACACCGAGCTTGGAGCTCTGGATCTTCTGGTGCAGCTTGAGGATCGCGTCCATCAGCATCTCGGGCCGTGGCGGGCAGCCGGGCAGATAGATGTCGACAGGGACGACATGGTCGACGCCCTGGACAATGGCGTAGTTATTGAACATTCCGCCCGAAGACGCACAAACCCCCATGGAGATGACCCACTTGGGGTTCGGCATCTGGTCATAGACCTGCCGCAGCACCGGCGCCATCTTCTGGCTGACCCGGCCGGCCACGATCATCAGGTCCGCCTGTCGCGGCGATCCGCGGAAGACCTCCATGCCGAAGCGGGCGAGGTCGTACCGCCCGGCGCCCGTGGTCATCATCTCGATGGCACAGCAGGCGAGGCCGAAGGTGGCGGGGAAAACAGATGACTTGCGCACCCACCCCGCGGCCTGTTCGACGGTCGTCAGCAGAAAACCGCTCGGCAGCTTCTCTTCGAGTCCCATAGGTGCCCCCTCAGCCCCTCAGTCCCATTCCAGGCCGCCGCGACGCCAGACGTACGCGTAGGCCACGAAGACGGTGAGCACGAAGAGCAGCATCTCCACGAGCCCGAAAATCCCCAGGGCGTCGAAGCTGACCGCCCAGGGGTAGAGGAAGACGATCTCGATATCGAAAATGATGAAGAGCATCGCCGTCAGGTAGTACTTGATCGGGAATCGCCCACCGCCGGCCGGAGTCGGCGTCGGCTCGATACCGCATTCGTAGGCTTCGAGCTTGGCTCGGTTGTACCGCTTTGGACCGATAAGCGTGGCCATGACCACGGAGAAGATCGCAAAGCCGGCGCCTAGGGCTCCCAATACGAGGATGGGCGCATATGCGTTCACCGCTCCTCGCTCCTCTCAGTCGACATTGACTGCTTCGGCGGACGGACCTCTGAGCCCGAACCGCCCCACGAAGATCACGCTTATGTGAGGCAGTTCACAAGCCCAACTGCCCCGCATCCTATGCCTGCCGGTCTGTGATCTGCGACACGGGGTACAGCAACGGCTTTGTGATCTCCACCACCTGACGAAGGATCATGAAGTCGGATGAGCGGTGATCTTCATACGCGAAGCACCGAAGTGATCACTAGAGGTGACATCTGCACTCGTCGTGCCTGGTCGAAGGGGGTGTGGCTCTATCAAGAGGTGGCAGCTGCAAGCAAATTGGCGTTGGACATGGGTGCCTGATATTGGAGCCGCCGCACGCGCGCGGGACAGGGGTTCGGAGGCACTTCCGTTCAAGGGGGCGGAGGAATCAGGGGAGTTGACGGACCGGAGCGCAGGCGAGGCCTCCCCGGCCCTGCTGGGGCGCGTGTGACCCGAGGGGCGCGGTCACGTCGTACGGGAGGAGGGCGGCGGGAGAGGGAGGGGAATGCGTGCACGCGTTCACGAGCGCGCGGAGGGGCGGATTCAGGCCGAAGGCACCCACGGCACACCCCGCGGTTGCACCCCACGGCGCACCCGCGCCGCACCCACCGCCACGCACCCCACTACGCACCTCGCCACCCACTGCCACCCACCGCTTCGCACCCATGAAGCCCTCGTGACGCCCCCGTGAAGGCGCCCCTCCCAAGTCGCCCGAGAACACCGGCCGAACCAGGCGTGCGAGGCGCCCGTCCACACACCTCGCCGCCACATCCCCGGCACCCTGCGGGCACGTTCGGTGCGGCGCATTCACATGACATAGCGGACCGGATCGGACATACGGCAACGAACAACCCGTCAACTGCCCTGCGGAGGCTCGGATGTTCAGTCGCGAGGAGTCGTTCCAGCGGTGACCCTTCCGTGACCTATGCCACGTCGTTCAGTCGCCGCCGACCGAGGGGTTGGCCATCGACCGGGCCGGGTGGTAAGTGCGGGGCAAATGGGACGTAACCCTGAAAGGCCATGATCACAGGCGTGATCATGGGTGTCCGCATTGCCCGTTACGGCGTCAATAAAGGCCGACACGCCCGGGATTCACGCAACACCAACACAACTGTGGCGCAGCACACGTTTCTTGAAGGGAACCCGGACGCCCTGATAGCGGTTGTACTCATGTCCCACACCGCCCACATACCCAGCCACCGGAAGCCCCGTCCGCAGCGCGCCTCCAAGCTGCGCGCCGGAGTCGCCGGTGGCGTCCTCAGCACCCTCGCGGTCGCAGGCACCGCCGGCTCGGCGCACGCGGCCGAGCCCGTGACCGAGACGATCGAGATGCCCACGCTCACCACTGAGCTGGCCACCAAGGTCGCCGCGAGCGCGGACGCCACGCAGCAGGCCGCGGACTCGTACAAGCTCCTGGCCGAGCAGGACGAGGCCGCCTCCAAGGCCGCCAAGGAGGCCAAGGAGGCGAAGGCGAAGGCCGTCGCCAAGGCGAAGGCCAAGAAGAAGGCCGCCGAGCGCGCCGCTGAGGAGCGCGCCGCCCGCGCCGCCGAGCGCACCACGCTCAGCGCCTCCGCCGACTCCGGCTCCGCGGCCGACTCCGTCGCGCCCGCCAGCGGCAGCATGGGCGCCGTCATCAGCTTCCTGCAGGCGCAGGTCGGCGACGCGTACGTCATGGGCGCCTCCGGCCCCGACTCCTGGGACTGCTCCAGCCTGGTCCAGGCCGCGTTCAAGCAGGCCGGCGTCGACCTGCCGCGCGTCTCCCAGGACCAGTCGATGGTCGGCACCGAGGTCGGCACCGGCAACCTCCAGGTCGGCGACATCCTGTACTGGGGCGGCAAGGGCTCCGCGTACCACGTGGGTGTCTACATCGGTAACGGCCAGTACCTGGACGCCGCGAACCCCAGCAAGGGCGTCGTCATCCAGGACCTGTCGGGCTACCCCGCCGACGGTGCGGTCCGCGTCCTCTGACGGACCCCGAAGCGCACGAAAGGGCCGCCGCTCCAGTCGGAGCGGCGGCCCTTTCGCCGTAGCTGTGGCCGTCAGGCCTTGGGGGCCACCTTGGAGAGGCCGTTGATGATGCGGTCCATGGCGTCGCCGCCCGTGGGGTCCGTCAGGTTGGCGAGCATCTTCAGCGTGAACTTCATCAGCATCGGGTGCGTCAGGCCGCGCTGCGTGGCGACCTTCATGACCTTCGGGTTGCCGATCAGCTTCACGAAGGCGCGGCCCAGCGTGTAGTACCCGCCGTAGGTGTCCTTGAGGACCTTCGGGTAGCGGTGCAGGGCCAGTTCACGCTGCGCCGGGGTCTGGCGGGCGTGCGCCTGCACGATCACCTCGGCGGCGATCTGCCCGGACTCCATGGCGTACGCGATGCCCTCGCCGTTGAACGGGTTGACCAGGCCGCCCGCGTCACCGACGAGCATCAGGCCCTTGGTGTAGTGCGGCTGGCGGTTGAAGGCCATCGGCAGGGCGGCACCGCGGATCGGCATCGTCATGTTCTCCGGGGTGTAGCCCCAGTCCGCCGGCATGGAGGCGCACCAGGCCTTGAGGACCTCGCGCCAGTCCAACTCCCGGAACGCCTTGGAGGAGTTGAGGATGCCCAGGCCCACGTTCGACGTGCCGTCGCCCATGCCGAAGATCCAGCCGTAGCCGGGCAGCAGCCGGTCCTCGGCGCCGCGCCGGTCCCACAGCTCCAGCCAGGACTCCAGGTAGTCGTCGTCGTGGCGCGGCGACTCGAAGTACGTGCGCACGGCCACGCCCATCGGCCGGTCCTCGCGGCGGTGCAGGCCCATCGCGAGGGAGATGCGCGAGGAGTTGCCGTCGGCGGCGACCACGAGCGGCGCGTGGAAGGTGACCGGGGTCTTCTCCTCGCCGAGCTTGGCGTGCACGCCCGTGATGCGGCCGGTGCGGTTGTCGATGATCGGGGCGCCCACGTTGCACCGCTCGTAGAGGCGCGCGCCCGCCTTCTGTGCCTGCCGGGCCAGTTGCTCATCGAAGTCGTCGCGCTTGCGCACGAGTCCGTAGTCCGGGTACGAGGCGAGCTCGGGCCAGTCGAGCTGGAGGCGGACGCCGCCGCCGATGATGCGCAGGCCCTTGTTGCGCAGCCAGCCGGCCTCCTCCGAGATGTCGATGCCCATCGACACCAACTGCTTGGTCGCGCGCGGCGTGAGGCCGTCACCGCAGACCTTCTCGCGCGGGAACGCGGTCTTCTCCAGGAGCAGGACGTCGAGTCCGGACTTGGCCAGGTGGTACGCGGTCGCGGAGCCGGCTGGCCCGGCCCCGACGACGATCACATCTGCACTGTGTTCGGAGAGGGGCAGGGACTCGGTCACGCGGATCTCCCCGGGCTCGGAGGTACGGAGTTCGGCTGTCGGCAAAGTCACGTGCCGAAGCGCACTGGACATGGGCAGTCTATGGGGGCGTATCGATCACGGACCGAAGGGTTGCCTCGTATGACGTCTCCGACGCCGAGCACCGCCGAACACACCCCCGTCGTCAAGCTGCGCGTCCCCACCGAGGAGGACGCGTACGCCTGGCACCGGGTCTTCGACCACCCCGAGGTCATGGAGTTCCACGGCGGCAGGACGGCCGAGCTCTCGGTGTACGAGGAGCTGACCGCCCGCCAGCGCCGGCACGACGCCGAGCACGGCTTCTGCCTGTGGACCATGCTCGACGAGGACGACCAGGTGCTCGGCTTCACCGGTGCGCAGCCCTGGCCGCACGCGTGGGGCCCCGAGGGCGCCATAGAGATCGGCTGGCGGCTCGGCCGCGCCGCCTGGGGGCGTGGGTACGCGACGGCGGCGGCACGCACCACCCTGGAGCGGGTCCGTGCGGCCGGGGTGTCCGAGGTGGTCGCGATGGTGGCCGCGGGAAACGAACGCTCCATCGCGGTGACCCGACGCCTCGGCATGGAGCTCGCGGAGACGTTCACGACGCCGACGGGAAAGACGGGGTACTGCTTCAAGCTGGCGCTCTAGGGGCGCGTCCCGGCCCTGGCCGGGCGGACCGGGTCAGCCGGGTCCGCCAGGCCAGTCGGGTCAGCCGGGTCCGCCGATTCGGCCAGGTCAGCCGGTTCAGAAGACGGACAGGCCCGTCAGCGTCGTGAAACGGTCGAGCGCGGCCACGCCCGCAACGGAGTTGCCGCGCTCGTCGAGCCCCGGGCTCCACACGCACAGCGTCCCCCGGCCCGGCACGACGGCCACGATCCCGCCGCCGACGCCGCTCTTGCCGGGCAGCCCGACGCGGTACGCGAACTCGCCCGCCGCGTCATAGGTCCCGCAGGTCATCATCACCGCGTTGACCTGCTTGGCCTCGCTGCGCGTGAGCAGCCGAGAGCCGTCGGCGCGCAGCCCGTGCCGGGCCAGGAAGCCCGCGGCCAGGGCGAGATCGGCGCAGCTCATCTCGATCGAGCACTGCCGGAAGTAGTGCGTGAGGAGGGTCGGCACGGGCTGCCGGATGTTCCCGTACGAGGCCATGAAGTGCGCGAGGGCCGCGTTGCGGTCGCCGTGCGCGGTCTCGGAGGCGGCCACCTCCAGGTCGAACCCGAGCTCCGGGTTGCCGCTCTCGGCGCGCAGGAAGTCGAGCAGGTCCTCGCCCGCGTCGCCGGTCAGGGACTGCAGCCGGTCGGTGACGACGAGGGCGCCCGCGTTGATGAACGGATTGCGTGGAATGCCGTTCTCGTACTCCAGCTGCACCAGGGAGTTGAAGGGGTTGCCCGACGGCTCGCGGCCGACGCTCTCCCACAGCCCGGCGCCGTCCTTCGCGAGGACCAGGGCGAGCGTGAACACCTTGGTGATCGACTGCGCGGAGAACGGAACCTGCCACTCTCCCACGCCGTGCACCCGGCCGTCGACGTCGGCGAAGGCCATCCCGAAGCGGTGCGGGTCGACCTCCGCGAGCGCGGGGATGTAGTCGGCGCTGCGGCCCCGGCCGGGCAGCGCGCCCACCTCGTCGGCGATCTGCTCCAGGACGGCCTGCAGCTGAGGGAAGTCCACGTGTTCCTCCGGCACTGGTTCCTCCGGCACTGCGCTCAGGCCGACTTGAAGCCTCGGTGCAGGGCCACGATGCCGCCGGTCAGGTCGCGCCAGGCCACCTTCGACCAGCCGGCCGACTGCATCAGGGAGGCGAGCGCGGGCTGGTCCGGCCAGTCGCGGATCGACTCGGCGAGATAGACGTACGCGTCCGGGTTGGAGGAGACCGCACGCGCCACCGGCGGCAGCGCGCGCATCAGGTACTCGGTGTACACGGTGCGGAACGGCGCCCAAGTCGGCTGGCTGAACTCGCAGATGACGACCCGGCCGCCCGGCTTGGTGACCCGGTACAGCTCGCGCAGGGCCTGGTCCGTCTCCTGCACGTTGCGCAGGCCGAAGGAGATGGTGACCGCGTCGAAGACGTCGTCGGCGAACGGCAGCCGGGTCGCGTCGCCCGCGGTGAACGGCATGTGCGGGTGCCGCTTCTTGCCGACGCCGAGCATGCCGATGGAGAAGTCGCACGGCACGACGTACGCCCCGGCCTGGGCGAAGGGCTGCGAGGAGGTGGCGGTGCCGGCGGCGAGGTCGAGGACCTTCTGCGCGGGGCGCGCGTCCACCGCCTTCGCGACCTCCTTGCGCCAGAGGCGGGCCTGGCCGAGGGAGAGAACGTCGTTGGTGAGGTCGTACTTCTCGGCGACGTCGTCGAACATCTCGGCGACTTCGTGCGGCTGCTTGTCCAAGGATGCGCGGGTCACGTACCCCATTCAAGCAGGGTGCGGGTCGTCGTCCGTGGCCGCCTGCGCCGCGGCGCCTGCCCTGTGCGGTTTCATCGGCGGCTGCGGGTCCGTTGTGGCTGCTCGCGCAGTTCCCCGCGCCCCTGACGGCCTGCGCTGCGCGCGGCCTTCCCCCTACGCTGAGGCCTCGCGACAAGCGGAAGGGGGAAACCGTGAAGCGGTGGATGGTGGGGGTCTGGCTGGTGCTCGTGGTCGGCGGGTGGGCGTTGACGGAGTACGGCAACGACAGCATCGAGCCGAGCTCGGGCCGTACGGAGCCCGAGCCCACGGCACCGTCCGTACCCGGCGATGCCGAGTGCCCGACACGGGAGCGCGAGCCGGGGACGATCGTCGCCTGCTCGTACAAGGTGGACGACTGAACGGGCCTCAGCGGGCCCGGTAGACCAGCCGCCCGTCGATCACGGTGGCCACACACGTAGCGGCGCCCTCGCGGACCAGGCTCGCGCGGTCCGGCACGTCGAAGACCGCGAACCGGGCCGGGCCGCCCACGGTGAGACCGGGCAGCAGCACCAGCGGCCTGGGCGACAGCGAGACCGGTCCGGGAAGACGGTCCGGGCGGGCGGCGAAGGCGAGCCCGGAGCGCTTCACCACCTCCAGGACCGCCTTGGCGCGCAGTTCACCGGCGATCGCCACCGTGCCGTGCGCGAGCAGCCGCTGCACCCCGCGCCGGGCACTCGCGCCGAGCCGCGCGGGATCGGCGCGGAACAGCGCGCGGGCCCGCTCCCCGCCGATCGGCACGGTGCCGTACGTATCGGCCTCGCGCGGATCGGGGTGGTACGTCGACTCCAGGATCTCCGGGCCGTACGGATTGAGCAGTCCTGGCGTGAGGATCCCGGGCCAACGCCGCACCCGCGCCTGCGGGTTGGCGGCGGCCAGCTCCTCGTACTGGCCGAGCGCGGCGACCGTCGCGCCGTCGACGAGGACGGCCGACTCGGGGGACGCCTCGGCGACGTGAAGTGTCAGCACAACGACTCGGTCCGGGCGCTCAGTTGGAGGAGAGCAGCTTGAGCTCGGGGTGCGCCGTGCCGCCCTCGATCGCGATGGACGAGATGTGCGAGGCGACGCGGGCATCGACCGGGTCGTTCGCCGGGTCGTCGTGGACCACGATGTGCTCGTACGTCGTGGTGCGCTGGGCCGGGACGCGGTCCGCGGTGCGGATCATCTCGATGATCTCCTGCAGGTTGGAGCGGTGCTTGGCACCGGCCGAGGAGACGACGTTCTCCTCCAGCATCACCGAGCCGAGGTCGTCCGCGCCGTAGTGCAGGGTGAGCTGGCCGATCTCCTTGCCGGTGGTCAGCCAGGAGCCCTGGATGTGCGCGACGTTGTCGAGGAACAGCCGGGCGATGGCGATCATCCGCAGGTACTCGAAGATCGTCGCCTGGGTGCGGCCCTTGAGGTGGTTGTTCTCGGGCTGGTACGTGTACGGGATGAAGGCCCGGAAGCCCCCGGTCCGGTCCTGTACGTCGCGGATCATGCGCAGGTGCTCGATGCGCTCGGCGTTGGTCTCGCCGGTACCCATGAGCATCGTGGAGGTGGACTCCACGCCCAGGTTGTGCGACAGCTCCATGATCTCCAGCCAGCGCTCGCCGGACTCCTTGAGCGGTGCGATGGCCTTGCGCGGGCGGGCCGGGAGCAGCTCGGCGCCCGCGCCCGCGAAGGAGTCGAGACCGGCCGCGTGGATCCGGCGGATCGCCTCCTCGGCGGAGACCTTGGAGATACGGGCCATGTGCTCGACCTCGGACGCACCGAGGGAGTGGATGACCAGCTGCGGGTACGCCTTCTTGATCGCCGAGAAGTGCTCTTCGTAGTACTCGACGCCGAAGTCCGGGTGGTGGCCGCCCTGGAACATCACCTGGGTGCCGCCCAGCTCGACGGTCTCCGCGCAGCGGCGCAGGATGTCGTCGAGCCCGCGGGTCCAGCCCTTCTTGGTGTCCTTCGGGGCGGCGTAGAACGCGCAGAACTTGCACGCCGTCACACAGACGTTGGTGTAGTTGATGTTCCGCTCAATGATGTACGTCGCGATGTGCTCCGTACCCGCGTACCGCAGCTTGCGCGCGGCGTCGGCGGCGCGGCCGAGCGCGTGCAGGGGCGCGGAGCGGTAGAGGTCGAGGGCCTCTTCCGCGGTGATCCGCCCACCCTCGGCGGCACGGTCGAGAACGGACTGGAGGGAGGCCTTCTCGGTCACCGGGATGTCCCTTTCAGGAGTACTACGGGCGGACCGATCCAGCCTACGCCAGCGCGGTCGTACGGCTGCTCCGCCCCCGCAAGGGCCTACCTGCGGGACAGCCTGGCCTTCGGATTGCCGCCGTCCGGATTCACCGAGACGTAGTTCAGGTCGTCGCCGACGCGGGTGAGGCGGACCTCGTGGTCGTTCGACGTGCAGCGCGCGTCGCCCTTCACCTTGGCCTGCCCGGTGGCGACGATCTCGTCGGCCGTGGCCTTCTTCAGTACGAGGACATCGGTGCAGGTGCTCAGGCCCAGCTCGTCGGTCATGCTCGCGGTGCCGAACTTCTCGCCGGGGCCCGCCTGTTGGACGACGACGCGGACCGTGCCTGCGGGCAGCAGTCCGTCCATGGCCTCGGCCTTGCCCTCCCAGGTGCCGAGGAAGCTGCGCGGTACGGCGGCGCCCGGCTTCTCCTTGTCCGGCTTCTCCTCGTCCGGCTTCGCGCTGCCCTGGTGGCCGGGGGTCTGCTCGCCCGCCTGCGGCGGCTTCCGCGACGCGCTGTCGGTGCTGCCGGGCAGCAGCCCGGCGAGGAAGGTCCCGCCGAGGGTCACGGCGGCCAGCGCTCCGGCCACCGCGAGGGCGACCGTGCAGCTCAACCGCCTCCCCTTGCCGTCGGCGCCCGGCACGCTGCCCGCGTCCACGGACAGGGCGAGACGGCCACGGCCGCTGCCGCTGCCCGCCGTCTCGGTGTCACCGCCGGCCACGTCACCACTACGGGGCTGCGGAACGCCCTCCGGCGGAACGCTCCCTGGCGAAGACGGCGAGGACGGCAGGGACGACGGGGCGGGCGGAGCGGGTGGGGAA
>NZ_JAAAHS010000460.1 GCF_009908195.1 Streptomyces boluensis
CCCTCCAACTCGGCCACCCACCCCGGCGGCAACGCCGTCTCCCCATGCAGCGCACCCAGCATCGCGCCCGTCAGGCCCGCCACCGCGGACGAGTCGCCGCCGTGGTTCACGGCGAGCTTCAGGCCGTGCCGGATGTCCTCGCACACCGTCGCGCAGTACACCGCCGCCCCGAGCACCGCGTCCCCCGTACCCTCCTCGGCAAGCGACTCCACCCGTGCCGGGCTCGGCATGCCCTGCCGTACCGCGCCGAGCGCCTGCTTGAGCGCGTCCGTGACCGGCTGGTGGCCCGGCCGGGCGGCGAGCAGGGACAGCGCCCGCTGCACCGCGCCGTCCAGGGACTCACCGCGGGCCAGCGCGTGCACGATCACCGCGTGCGCGCCCGCCGACAGATACGCGGCGGGGTGGCCGTGGCTCTGCGCGGCGCACTCGACGGCCAGCTGGAGCACCAACTGCGGTTCCCAGCCGACCAGGAGGCCGAACGGCGCGGAGCGGGTGACCGCCTCGTGGCCGCGCTCGGCGGGGTCGCGCGGGGACTCCAGGGTGCCCATCGCGTCGTCGGCGAATCCGGCGAGGCAGGAGCGGGCGGGGTCGCGGCGGGTGTACAGCCACTCCTCGCGGGCGAGCCAGCCGTCCTCCTTGCGGCGCTCGTCGGGTCCCCACTCGTTCTGGGTGACGGCCCAACGGCGGTGCGCGCGGTGGATGTCCGTGGGCGGGTGCCAGGCCCCGGTGTCCCGCCGCACCTGGGCCCGTATCAGCCCGTCGACGGTGAACAGGGCGAGCTGCGTGGCCGCGGTGACGGCACCCCGCCTGCCGTACGCGGGCGCCAGATCGGTCAGTCCTTCGGCCCCGTGCTCGGCACGTATCTCCTCCAGGCCGAGGCGTGTGACGGGTGCGCCGAGGGCGTCGCCGAGTGCCGCCCCGAGCAGGGAGCCGCGTACCCGGCTACGGAAATCCTGCTGCTCGGCGCGGCCCCAGACCGCTGTCACCGCTGCGCTCACGGCGCCCCCCTCCCACGAGTCGTGTGCGCAGCACTGTAATCGACCAGGACTGACCGTTCAGGCCCGGAAACGTGCGGTTGTTGTACGAATCGGGTGTCTCGATCGGGTGTTGAGACCGGGTGTTGCGGGTGTCTCAGTCGACCACCGGAAGCAGCTCCGGCAGATGCCCGTCCGAGGCCAGGGCCGCGCGCTGCCGCTCCTCGGGCACCTCGCCGTACAGCGTGGTGCGGGGGCGGGCCGGGCGGCCGGCCGCGTCGGCGATGGCGATGAGGTCCTTGACGGAGCGGTACGAGCCGTAACTGGAGCCCGCCATCCGGGAGATGGTCTCCTCCATCAGGGTGCCGCCCAGGTCGTTGGCGCCGGAGCGGAGCATCTCGGCGGCGCCCTCGGTGCCGAGCTTCACCCAGCTGGTCTGGATGTTGGGGATGTGCGGGTGGAGCAGCAGCCGGGCCATGGCGATGACGGCGCGGTTGTCGCGGGTGGTCGGGCCCGGCCGGGCGATGCCGGCGAGGTAGACCGGCGCGTTGGTGTGGATGAAGGGGAGGGTGACGAACTCGGTGAAGCCACCCGTCTCCTGCTGGATCCCGGCGAGGGTGCGCAGGTGTCCGAGCCAGTGCCGGGGCTGGTCGACGTGGCCGTACATCATCGTGGACGAGGACCGGATGCCCAGCTCGTGCGCGGTCTTGACGACCTCGATCCAGGTGGCCGTGGGCAGCTTGCCCTTGGTGAGGATCCAGCGGACCTCGTCGTCGAGGATCTCGGCGGCGGTGCCGGGGATCGAGTCGAGGCCCGCCGCCTTGGCCTCCTGGAGCCACTCCCGGATCGAAAGCCCGGTCCTGGTCGCGCCGTTGACGACCTCCATCGGGGAGAAGGCGTGCACATGCATGCCCGGTACGCGCTCCTTCACGGCGCGCGCGATGTCGAAGTACGCGCTGCCCGGCAGGTCCGGGTGGATGCCGCCCTGCATGCACACCTCGACCGCGCCGACGTCCCAGGCCTGCTCGGCGCGGTCGGCGACCTGGTCGAGGGAGAGGGTGTACGCGTCGGCGTCGGTGCGGCGCTGGGCGAAGGCGCAGAAGCGGCAGCCGGTGTAGCAGACGTTGGTGAAGTTGATGTTCCGCGTGACGATGTACGTGACGTCGTCGCCGACCGCCGACTTGCGCACGTCGTCCGCGGTCCGGGTGAGGGCGTCGAGGGCCGGGCCGTCCGCGTGCAGCAGCGCGAGGGCCTCGTCGTCGGTGAGCCGGGTCGGGTCGTCGGCGGCGGTGGCGAGCGCGGCGCGTACGTCGGAGTCGATGCGCTCCGGGGCCATGCCGGGCTTGGCGGCCTCGCGCAGGGACTCCCAGTCGCCGTACACCTCGTCGAAGTCGTCCCGCCGGTCGTGCGTACGCCCCTCGGTGTCGATGGTGCGGTGCAGGTCGGTGCGGCCGGAGGGGACGAAGGTGTCCTCGGGCTCCTGCCAGGGCAGCCCGCGCACCTCGGCGTCCGGGTCGGCGAGGCCGGTCGCCGGGTCGGCGAGGGCGCGTACGTGCGGCAGGACGCGGGGGTCGATCCAGGGCTCGCCGCGCTGGATGAACTCCGGGTACACGCACAGCCGTTCCTCAAGGCGGAAGCCCGACTCGGCGGACCTGGCGGCGAGTTCCTCGATCTGGGGCCAGGGCCGCTCGGGGTTCACATGGTCGGGCGTGATGGGCGAGACGCCGCCCCAGTCGTCCACACCGGCGCCGATGAGCCGGGCGAACTCGGCGTCGACGAGGTTGGGCGGTGCTTGCAGGCAGCCCGAGGGCCCCATGATGTGCCGGGCGACGGCGACGGTCGCGACGAGGTCGTCCAGTTCCGCATCCGGCATCCCGCGCATCGCCGTGTCGGGCTTGGCGCGGAAGTTCTGCAGGATCAGCTCCTGGATGCCGTGGTAGGCGCGGGAGATACGGCGCAGCGCGAACAGTGACTCGGCGCGCTCCTCGGGCGTCTCCCCGATCCCGAGGAGCAGCCCGCTGGTGAGCGGCACGGAGCTGCGCCCCGCGTCCTCCAGGTGCCGCAGCCGTACGGCAGGTTCCTTGTCGGGCGAGCCGTAGTGCGGCCCACCGGGCTCGCTCCACAGCCGCTCAGCAGTGGTCTCCAGCATCAGACCCATGGACGGGGACACGGGCTTGAGCCGCTGGAAGTCGGTCCAGGACATGACGCCCGGGTTGAGGTGCGGGAGGAGTCCCGTCTCCTCCAGGATCCGGATGGAGATGGCCCGTACGTACGCGATGGTGTCGTCGTACCCGTGCGCGTCCAGCCATTCGCGGGCCTCGGGCCAGCGGTCCTCGGGCTTGTCGCCGAGCGTGATCAGGGCTTCCTTGCAGCCCAGTTCGGCCCCGCGCCGGCAGATGTCGAGCACCTCGTCCGGCGACATGAACATCCCGTGCCCTTCCCGGCGCAGCTTGCCGGGGACGGTGACGAAGGTGCAGTAGTGGCAGCGGTCCCGGCACAGTCGGGTGAGCGGGATGAACACACTCTTCGAGTACGTCAGCACTCCGGCCCGCCCGGCGGCCTCGAGCCCCGCGTCCCGTACGCGGGCGGCGGACGCGGCGAGATCCTCCAGATCGTCCCCGCGCGCCTGCAACAGCACGGCAGCCTCGCCCACATCCAGCGCGACCCCGTCACGGGCCCGCTTGAGCGCTCGGCGCATGGAGTTGGCGGTGGGCGGCTGCGGGCTCCGGGGTGCGTGCTGATCCGTCATGAACCGAGGATACGAGCGGGGGTTCGAGGGATGAGCGCCCGGTGAGTATGGGGAGTTGCACAGCTGGGTGGGGAATGAACGTGTGGTGGGCGGGTGCGGGTTGAGTATCCGCGCCCACAGCCCGTGGGTACGCGCACTCGGGTGCGGGGCCCGCCCCGGCCGTACGTTGCCCGCATGAGCGAGATCGAGCAGCCCGAGAAGGACCCGGCACCCGCCGCCGTGCGCGCCGCGCGGGGAGTCGCGATCGGCTGCGGCGTCATCGTCGCTGTCCCGCTGCTGATCGTGCTCGGCGTCATCGTCACGTTCGGGGCGCAGCAGGCGACGGCGGAGGACTATCCGACGACCGCGCCGGAGCAGGCCGCCGAGGCGCTCACGGCCGAGTCCCAGGAGCTGTACCGGACGACCCGCTTCGACCTCACGCTGCCGCCCGGCGTCGAGGACCTCGGCGTCAGCACGGAGAACACCCTGAGTGCGGACTACTGCTACCCGGACGGACTGGAGAGCCTCGCCGACGAGTCGGTGGACGGGGCGTACTCGCTGCACCACTCCTGGGGCGTGCCCGACGTGCCGAAAGACCGGGCCCTGCCCGCGCTCCGCCGGCTGCGCGACCGCCTGAAGGCGGACGGCTGGAACATCACCGACTACGGGCGGAACGCGCCGGCCACCGAGTGGGAGCTGCGCGCCACGAAGGACGACCGGCGCACGAGCTTCAGCTGGCGGCCCGAGTACGGCTACTTCGACGGCGGCATCGGCACGGCCTGCGCCTACGACCCCGCCTGGAAGGAGGGCGACTTCGGCGTCCCGGGCGAGGACCTGACCCCACCGGAGCTGCGGCCCGCCCACTGAGGCCGACGCCCGCGCCGGTCAGCACTCAGGCGGCGTCGTGGTGGTGCGCGGTGAACGTGACCTCCGTGCTGTCGCCGTCCAGTGCGATGTTGAGCGACGCGTCGAGTGCGCGTGCCAGCTTCGCCAGGAGGGGCAGGGTCGGGACCGTGTCGGAGCCCTCGACGCGGGAGATCTTCGCCTGGGTCAGGCCCGAGCGGTCCGCGAGTTCGCTCTGTGTCAGGCCGAGCTCGCTGCGCCGGGCGTACACGGCCTGCGCGAGCGCCATCGAAAGGCGAATCTCGTGCCGGGCCTCCGCCACGTCCTCCGGCTCCGCGAGCAGCTCGGCCCGCTTGCGTTCCCGCAGCGTCTTCCAGCGGCTGTGTGCCATGTCAGACCTCTCCCTTCTCGATCAGTCGCACGAACTCGTCGTGAGCGGGGCCGTGTTCGGCCGCACAGACCTTCTGCGCCCGCTTCGCCCGCTCCACCTCGGCATCCACGCGCATGCGCGTCTTGTGGAACACCGTAAGCAGCACGGCCGTGCGGTGCGGCGTCAACCAGTACGTGATGCGTATCGCCGCACCATCGAGCGTCGGCCGAAGCTCACGCACACCGCCGCCGAGGTGCCGCGCGAACGGCTCACCCAAGGTCGTCGCGTGCTCGGCGAGCAGACTTACGTACTCGTCGATCTTGAGGAAGTGTCACGCGGGCAGAGCCTCCAGCCAGGCACGCACCTCGGGTTCGATCTCGACCGCGTAGAGCTGAGTCACGTCATCACAGTGTATGCCGCAGACGACATAATCCCGCCC
>NZ_JAAAHS010000461.1 GCF_009908195.1 Streptomyces boluensis
GGCTCAGGGGGTGTCGCGGATGCGCTGCACGGGCTGGCGGAAATCCCTTGTTCACCACGGCCGAAGCCCCGCTACCGTCCCCCCATGTCCCTACGCGCCTACCGTCAGATCCTCACCCGCCCCGTCCTGACCTGGGTCGTCGTCGCCGTCGGGGCGCGGATGCCGGTGGCTATGGCTCCGTTGGCCTTGGTGTTTCTGGTGCGGGAGCGGCCCGGGGGGTACACGCTCGGGGCGTTGCTCGCTGCCGCGTATGTGGTCGGGGAGATCGTCGGGGCGCCGCTGCTCGGGATGCGGTTGAACGCTGAGCGGGCCCGGCCGCAGTTGGCCGTGGGGCTCGGCGTGGGGGCCGTCGGGTTCAGTGGGCTCGGGGTGTTTCCGGGGGCGCATCCGGTGCTGCTCGGGGTGTTCGCGTTCGTCGCGGGGGCTGCGCCCGCCGCCGCGCCGGGTGGGTTGCGGGCGCTGCTCACCTCCCTCGTACCGGAGCGTGCCGTCACCCAGGCGCTGAGCGCCGAGTCGATGCTGACGTTCGCCGTGTGGGCGGCGAGCCCGGCCGCCGCGACCGGGCTCGCCCTCGGGGTGGCCGCGCACCTGCCGCTGCTGCTCGCCGCCGTCCTCATGGCCGCGTCCGTGGCGGGGCTCTGGGCGCTGCCGGTCGGCTGGCAGGCGGAGCGGAGCGGGTCAACAGGCGGCGCGCTGCTGCGTGTTCTGGCGCGGGCCTGGCCCGTGTACGTGACCGGCGCCGCGTCCCTTTCGCTGCTCGGGCTCGCCGAGCTGATCCTGCCCGCGCTCCTCGAACACCGCGGCATCCCGCTCGCCCTCGCGGGCCCGCTGCTCGCCGGGTTCGCGATCGGCTCGGGGGTGGGGTCCTTCCTGTACGGGATGCGGGACGCGTGGCCGGGACGGTTGCCGGTGCAGTCCCTTGTGCTGCTCGTCTCCGTGTCGGCGTGCGTGGCGCTCGTCGCCGTACTGCCGTCCGCGCTGTGGATCGGGGTGGGGCTCGTCGTCGCCGGGGTGCTGCAGGCCGGGGCGATGCTCACCCGGAACCTGCAGCTGCGCCGGGTGCTCCCGGCCGACGCGCTCGCCGCCGGGTACTCGGTGATGTACGCCGCCGTCGGCGTGGGCTACGCCGCTGCGGGCACCCTCTCCGGGGCGCTGCTCGAAGTGGTCGCGCCGGATGCGGCGATCCTCGCCGGGGTCGGCCTCACCCTGGTGCTCACCGTGGCCGGCGCGGTGGGGGAGCGGGCCACCAGGGAGCAGCCCAACTCCGCGGGCCCCACAGCCGGTTCAGGCCTCCGCCGCCGCCCGGAACGTACGCCGGTACGCCGTGGGCGTGACGCCGAGTGCGACCTGTAGGTGCTGGCGCATCGACTGGGCCGTACCGAAGCCCGCGTCCCGCGCCACCTGGTCCATCGACAGGCCGGTGGACTCCAGGAGGTGCCGGGCGCGCTCGACCCGCTGCTGCGCGAGCCACTGGCCGGGGCTGACGCCGACCTCCTCACGGAAGCGGCGCGTGAACGTGCGCACCGACATCGCCTCCTGCTCCGCCATGTCCCGCAACTGGATCGGCTCGTGCAGCCGGCCGAGCGCCCAGGCGCGCGCGGCCGTCGTGGTCGCCAACTGCGCCTCGGGGACCGGCCGTTGGATGAACTGGGCCTGGCCGCCGTCGCGGAACGGCGGGACGACGGTACGGCGCGCCACCTCGTTGGCCACCGCCGTGCCGTGGTCGCGGCGCACGATGTGCAGGCACAGGTCGATGCCCGCGGCG
Organism: Streptomyces boluensis; assembly: GCF_009908195.1. Taxonomy (GTDB): domain Bacteria; phylum Actinomycetota; class Actinomycetes; order Streptomycetales; family Streptomycetaceae; genus Streptomyces; species Streptomyces boluensis. The sequence goes on from NZ_JAAAHS010000461.1 coordinate 1,766, forward strand.
ACGCCCGCCGAGGTCAGCACGTCCCCGTCGTCGACGAACAGCACGTCCGCGTCCACCTCGACGGCCGGGAAGACCCGCTGGAAGTGCTCGGCCGACGACCAGTGCGTGGTCGCCGGGCGCCCGTCCAGGAAACCGGCCGCGGCAAGCACGTACCCGCCCGTGCAGATCGACACCAGGCGGGTGCCGGGGCGCAAGTGGGCGAGCGCGGCGGCCAGTTCCCCGGTGAGGCGGCCCTCCTCGTAGACCGGGCCCAGCTCGTACGAGGCCGGGACGACCAGGGTGTCCGCAGTGGCCAGGACCTCCGGGCCGTGCTCGACGAGGACCGAGAAGTCGGAGTCGGTGCGGACCGGGCCCGGCGGCCGGATCGAGCAGGTCACCGTCTCGTACAGCTTGCTGCCGTCGGCGGCCTTGGCGCGGTCGAAGATCCGGTGCGGGATGCCGAGTTCGAAGGGCAGCAGCCCGTCGAGGGCGAGCACGACGACGCGGTGGGGGCGCGGGGGCAAACTCTTCCGGGTCATGGCCCGATCGTAGCGAATGCTGTCTCTCGGGCCACTCGTTTGTCATGGCCTCGGCCAGCAATCTGGGGTACGTGACACAGACAACCCAAGCCGCTGCCCGCGCGAACCGCCCCGGCCCCGCCCCGCGACGACGCATCCACCGTGCCTGGTACGTCGCCGCCGTCGCGTTCGTGACGATCATCGGCGCCGCCGCGTTCCGCTCCGTGCCCGGCCTGCTCATGGACCCGCTGCACCGGGAGTTCGGCTGGTCACGCGGCACCATCGGCCTCGCCGTCTCGGTCAACCTCGCGCTGTACGGGCTCACCGCGCCGTTCGCCGCCGCCCTCATGGACCGGTACGGGATCCGCCGGGTCGTCGCCGTCGCCCTCACCGTCATCGCGCTCGGCTCCGGGCTCGCCGTCTGGATGACCGCAGCCTGGCAGCTCATCCTCTACTGGGGGTTCCTGGTCGGCCTCGGCTCCGGCTCCATGGCGCTCGCCTTCGCCGCGACCGTCACCAACCGCTGGTTCACCGAACGGCGCGGCCTCGTCACCGGCATCCTCACCGCCGCGAGCGCCTCCGGGCAGCTGATCTTCCTGCCGCTGCTCTCCTGGATGGTCGAGAACCACGACTGGCGCCCAGCCGCGATCACCGTCTCCCTGACCGCGCTCGCCGTCGTCCCGTTCGTCTGGCTGCTGCTCCGCGACCATCCGGCCGATGTGGGTCTCGCGCCTTACGGGGCGAAGGAGTTCGTGCCGAAGCCGCCGCCCGTGACCGGGGCCGCGCGGCGTGCGCTGACCGTGCTGTTCAAGGCGGCGCGCACCGGGCCGTTCTGGCTGCTCGCCGGTACGTTCGCGATCTGCGGCGCCTCCACCAACGGCCTGATCCAGACCCACTTCGTGCCCGCCGCCCACGACCACGGCATGCCCATCACGGCCGCCGCCTCGCTGCTCGCGGTCATCGGTGTCTTCGACGTGGTCGGCACGATCTTCTCCGGCTGGCTCACCGACCGCTTCGACGCCCGCCGCCTCCTCGGCGCGTACTACGCGCTGCGCGGCATCTCGCTTCTCTTCCTGCCGATCCTGCTCGCGCCTGACGTCCGGCCGCCGATGCTGTTCTTCATCGTGTTCTACGGGCTCGACTGGGTGGCCACCGTCCCGCCCACGCTTGCGCTCTGCCGCGAGCACTACGGGGACGACTCGGCGATCGTCTTCGGCTGGGTCCTTGCCTCGCACCAGATCGGCGCGGCCCTGGTCGCGTTCCTCGGCGGCCTGACCCGCGACCTCACCGGTACGTATGACGTGGTCTGGTACGCGTCGGGGGCGTTGTGCGCGGTGGCGGCGCTTATGGCTTTGGTGATTCGGCGGCGTACGTGAGTTGTGCGGGTCGGCTCGGTGCAGGTTTGTCGCCCTGCGGGCTCGTCCTCAAGCGCCGGACGGGCTGAATTTTGCCGGGCTAGCTCGATTTGCCGGGCAAGCTGAAGTTGCCGAAGCGGCCCTGGTGGAACAGCAACGGTGCTCCGTCCTCCGCCACCGCGTCCAGCGCGTTCACCCGGCCCACCACGATCAGGTGGTCGCCGCCCGTGTGGACCGCGTGGATCGTGCAGTCCAGCCAGGCCGGTACGCCGGTGAGGCGGGGGGCGCCGGAGACCGGGGCCGGTTCGTGGGTCACTCCCGCGAACTTGTCGGCGCCGCTCACCGCGAAGCCGCGGCACAACTCGCCCTGGTCCGCGCCCAGTACGTTCACGCAGAAGGCGCCCGCGCGTGCGATCCGCGGCCAGGTCGTCGACGTACGCGCGACCATGAAGGCGATCAGCGGCGGATCGAGGGAGAGCGAGGCGAACGACTGGCAGGCGAAGCCGGCCGGGCCGTCCGCGTCCGTCGCCGTGATCACGGTGACGCCGGAGGCGAAGTGGCCCAGTACGCGCCGGAATTCGCCCGGATCGGGCGGCAGCCGCTCGTCCGCGCCGACCGCGCGCAGATCCGGGCGCGGGTGCGCGGGTACGGGCTCGGCGACCGTGGCGGCGCCGACGGACCTGAGGTATCGGACGGCTGTCGCGGCCATCCCTGCGTGTCCCATCACGTCGCCCATTGAAACTGACGCTTCGTCAGATGGGAACCCTCGTGCCCCCCCGTGAACCCTCGCGAACCGTCGCGCACCCCGTCAACGTCCGCGATAGATCGGGCTGCGCCGCTCCACGAAGCTCGCCACGCCTTCGTTCGCGTCCGCCGTCGTCATGTTGATCTCCTGTGCGGCCGCCTCCGCCGCGAAGGCCGCGCTCCTGTCGACGTCCAGGGACGCGTTGACCAGCTGCTTCGTCATCGCGATGGCTCGCGTGGGGCCCTGGGCCAGGCGTTCCGCCCAGGCGCGCGCGGTCTTCTCAAGGTCGTCGGCCGGTACGACCCGGTTCACCAGGCCGAGCCGCTCCGCCTCGGCGGCCGGGAGCGCGTCCCCGAAGAACATCAGCTCCTTGGCGCGCTGCGGCCCGATCAGCCGCGGCAGCAGATACGCGCCGCCGCCGTCGGGTACGAGGCCACGTCGTACGAACACCTCGATGAACTTGGCCTGTTCGGACGCGATGACGAGGTCGCACGCGAACGCGAGGTGGGCGCCGATGCCGGCGGCGGTGCCGTTCACGGCGGCGATCACCGGCTTTTCGCAGTCGAGGATCGCGGCGATGAAGCGTTGGGCGCCGTTGCGGATGGTGCGGGCGACGTCTCCGGGTACGCGTTCGGCGGGCGCGGGGCCGCCTCGTAGGTCCGCGCCTGCGCAGAAGCCTTTGCCGGTGGCGGTGAGGATGACTGCGCGGGTGTCGGGGTTGGTGGAGGCGTCTGCCAGGTGCTGGATGATCTGTTCTCGGTTGTCCCAGGTGAGGGCGTTCATTGCCTCTGGGCGGTTGAGGGTGATGTGGGTGATGTTGTCGGTGGTGACGTGCAGGATGTCGTTGCTCGGCATCGGGGTTCCTGTCGGTTGGTCGGGTGCGGGTCGGGTGCGCCTGCGGCGGGCTTTCTCCCCTACCCGCCCCTTCCCGAAAGTCCTCGCCGGACGGGCCTCCTCAATCGCCGGAGGGGCTAATAAATAGCC
>NZ_JAAAHS010000462.1 GCF_009908195.1 Streptomyces boluensis
GGGCGGGCCCGTCACGTCGATGCCATCAGCTCCCGCACCTCCTCCGCGGTGGTGTCCCTGAGCTCCCCGTCGAGCAGCAGCCAGCGGGTGATGCCGACGGACTCGAGGAACGGCAGGTCGTGACTGGCCACGATCAGCGCCCCGTCGTACGCCTCCAGGGCCGAGGTCAGCTGCCGGACGCTGGCCATGTCGAGGTTGTTCGTCGGCTCGTCCAGCATCAGGAGCTGCGGGGCGGGCTCGGCGAGCAGCAGCGCCGCGAGGGCGGCGCGGAACCGCTCGCCGCCGGAGAGCGTCGCCGCCTCCTGGTCGGCCTTCGCGCCCTTGAACAGGAACCGGGCGAGGCGGGCCCGGATCCGGTTGTTGGTGGCGTCCGGCGCCGCGAGCGCCACGTTCTGGGCGACGCTCAGGGTGTCGTCCAGTACGTCGAGGCGCTGCGGCAGGAACCGCAGCGGCACCTGTGCGAACGCCTCGCCCGCGACCGGTTCGAGCTCGCCCGCGACGGTACGGAGCAACGTGGTCTTGCCCGCGCCGTTCCGCCCGACGAGCGCGATCCGCTCCGGACCCCGCAGCTCGAACTCCCCGCGTACGGACGCCCCGTAACTGAGTGTCAGCTCGCTCAGGGTGAGGACCGAGCGTCCCGGCGGCACCGCGGTGAACGGCAGGTCGACGCGGATCTCGTCGTCGTCCCGCACCGCCTCCACGGCCTCGTCGAGCCGGTCCTTGGCCTCGCTGAGCTTCTCCTCGTGCATGATGCGGTGCTTGCCCGCGGAGACCTGGGCCTCCCGCTTGCGCGCGTTCATGACGATCTTCGGCTCACGCTTCTGCGCGTACATCTTGTTGCCGTACCTGACCCGGCGCGCCAACTTCATGTGCGCGTCGGAGAGTTCGCGCTTCTGCCGCTTCAGATCGGTCTCGGCGACCCGCACCATGCGCTCCGCCGCCTCCTGCTCCACCGCGAGCGCCTCCTCGTACGCGGTGAAGTTGCCGCCGTACCAGGAGACCTCCCCGGCGCGCAGGTCGGCGATCTGGTCGACCAGGTCGAGGAGTTCACGGTCGTGGCTGACCACGACGAGCACCCCCGACCAGGCCTGCACGGCCGAGTAGAGCCGCTGCCTGGCGAACAGGTCCAGGTTGTTCGTCGGCTCGTCGAGCAGCAGTACGTCGGGCCGGCGCAGCAGCAGCGCGGCCAGCCTGAGCAGTACGGACTCGCCGCCCGACACCTCGCCGATGGTCCGGTCGAGGCCGATGTGGCCAAGGCCGAGCTGGTCGAGGGTGGCGACGGCGCGCTCCTCGACGTCCCAGTCGTCGCCGACCGAGGTGAAGTGCACCTCGTCGACGTCGCCCGCCTCGATGGCGTGCAGCGCGGCGCGCGTCCGGTCGATGCCGAGCACTTCGTCGACCCGCAACTGGGTGTCGAGGGTGACGTTCTGCGGCAGGTAGCCGACCTCGCCGCTGACGCGGACGGCGCCGTCGGCCGGGGTGAGGTCACCGGCGATGAGCTTCAACAGGGTTGATTTTCCTGATCCGTTGACCCCGATGAGGCCGGTGCGGCCGGGGCCGAAGGCGACCTGGAGGTCGTCGAAGACCTCGGTGCCGTCGGGCCAGGCGAAGTGCAGTGCGGTGCAGGCGATGGATGTGGGGTGGGCTGACATGGTGGGCGGCCTCCGGCGCGCTAGAAGGAGAGTCGGGCAGCGCGTGGGGACACCGGGGGGTGCGACGGTGCGAGGAGGGAGTGCGGGTGCCGAGAACGCCGAGAACGGCACGGAGGCACGAAAAAACCCTGCTGCGCGGGGGACAGCTCACCGTCGAGGTCGCACCGTGCGGACACAGGAAACGTCACTGTGTTACGCGGTGTCCCAGGACCTCAGACGAGCAACGTCCTACTCCGATCGACGACAACAAGGCTCGTACAGCGTAAGAGGGCGCTCCGGCGGGTGTCAACGCCGTTTATTCGGCAGGCCTCAGCAGGGCTCAGCAGGCGTCCCGCATCAGCTCGGCCAGATCGCCGTCCATGTCCAGGTGGAGGTGCTCATGTCCGGCCGGCACCAGTGCGGCGGCACGCTCCAGAAAACGCCGCAGCTCGCCCGTGCGCACATGCACGATCGCCGTTCCCTCGGGCGCGTGGAACTCAAGGACCGTGCGGTCGTATCCGTACGGCCGCACCCGTACGTCGCCTTCACCGGTGGGCCGCTCGATACCGGAGGCGAGCAGCTCGCGGGCGAACGTCCAGGACACGTCGACGCCCTCCAGGGTCGCCGGGGCGGGGAACGCCATGTCGACCGCGTACGGATCGCGCGGGTCGTAGAGCAGGGTCGCGGGGATGGTCGGCACGCGCGGCGCGGTGGCGACGAGACGGGCCTCCACGGCTTGCTCGATGACAGTGGACAACGTCTGCTCTCCCTTACGACCGTCGGCTGTACGACCTCGGGCGGGACGCGCCCGGTCACCGGTGAAGACGACGGAATCCGGCGATCCGTGCATGCGCGATCTGGTGACGTGTGTCACCGCGACGGATTCCGTCGTGACCCACGCGCGCGTGCGTCGGCACCCTGGACGGCCCCGCCGGTCTTGGCTAGCTTCCCGGCCCATGAGGGGAACGAGGGGTACCAGGGGGCGGTGGTGGTCGGCGGTGTCCGTGGGCGCGTGCGGACTGGCCCTTGCGGCGTCCGTGACGGCACCGGCACCGGCGGAGGCACAGGAACCGGCACAGGCAGGGGACCCGGTGTGGCGGTCGACGCCGACCGGGTCGGAGGCCCGTTTCCGTGGCCTCGCCGCGGTCGGCCGCTCGGTGGCGTGGGTGGCCGGTTCGAAGGGCACGGTGCTGCGTACCGGGGACGGTGGCCGCAGCTGGTCCGACGTCTCGCCGCCGGGCGCGGGTGAGCTGGAGTTCCGGGACGTGGAGGCCTTCGACGCGCGGCGGGCCGTGGTCCTGGCCATCGGCGAGGGCGAGGCGTCGCGGGTGTTCACGACCCGGGACGGCGGCGCGAGTTGGACGGAGTCGTTCCGGAACACCGACCCGAAGGCGTTCTACGACTGCATGACGTTCTTCGACCGGCGGCACGGCCTCGCGATGAGCGACCCCGTCGACGGTAAGTACCGCATCCTGTCCACCGCCGACGGCGGCCGTACCTGGAAGGTGCTGCCGAGCGACGGCATGCCCCCGGCCGAGGAGGGCGAGGCGGGCTTCGCGGCGAGCGGGCAGTGTCTGGTCTCGGCCGGACCGCGGGACGTGTGGCTGGCCACCGGCGGCGGTGCCCACGCGCGCGTGCTGCACTCCGGGGACCGTGGCCGCACCTGGACGGCGGCCACCACGCCGATCCCGGCGGGGGATCCGGCGCGCGGCGTCTTCGCGCTGGCGTTCCGGGACCGTACGCACGGGCTCGCGGTCGGCGGCGACTACCGCCCCGACCAGGCGTCCCCGCACGCCGCGGCACGCTCGACGGACGGCGGCCGCGGCTGGACCGAGTCGACCGCGCCGCCGCCCGCGTACCGCTCGGGCGTGGCCTGGCTGCCGCACAGCGCGAGCGGCGCACTCGCCGTCGGCCCGACGGGCACCGACCTCACCCGCGACGCGGGCCGCACCTGGCGGACCGTCGACCGGGGCTCGTACGACTCCGTCGACTGCGCACCCGACGGCGGCTGCTGGGCCTCCGGCGAACAGGGCCGGGTGGCCCGCCTGGACCGGTCGCGCGGCTAGGTCGCACGTCGCGGCCAGATCGCACCGCGCAGCCAGATCGCACCGCGCAGCCAGATCGCACCGCGCGGCCAGAACGGACCGCGCGGGCGACGGTTCAGGACGGCAACTGCTGCTTGTACGCGTCCAGTTCGGACACCGTCTTGGTCGCGATGAACTCCGTCACGCGGTACTCGCAGACGCCGGCGACGGTGAACGGGTCGGCGGCGGCGATCTTCTCGACCGTGGCGCGGTCATCGCCCACGGCGAGGATCACGCCGCCGTCGCGCGGGTTCTTACGGCCGGAGGCGAGGAAGGTGCCGTCGGCGAAGTGCCGGTCGAGCCACTCGACGTGGGCCTCGAGCTCGGCTTCCACGGCTTCGATCGGGGCGGTGTAGGTCAATTCCAGTACGAACATGACGGCGAGACTATCCGGCGTCCGGAGGCGCCGGCTCCGCCGGTGGACCGGCCTGACTATCGGCCGCAGTACCGCCTCAGTAGTGGATCCGGGCCCCCACCGCCCGGTGGTCCGAGTAGTCCAGGTCGCGATCGTCGCCGTCGTCGGACAGCGCCTCGTCGGCGAGGTCGCCCTCGTCGAACGTCGGGACCACCGTGTCCGTCGTACGGGGCAACGGGTCGCCGGGCTTGCGGGCGAGGAGGTAGTCGACGCGGCGGTGCGACTTGGTGAGCAGGGTCCAGCGGTCCTTGCGGCACGCGGCCGGGTCCGCGGTGGTCTCGCAGTCCGCGTACACGGCGTCGCGGAAGCCGAGGGTGCTGCCCGGCAGGTCGCCGTTGGCCAGCGCGTACCACTTGCGCCAGCCCGTGCCCTCGCGGTCGTGGGCGTTGGTGTCGCCGCCCGCGACGTACAGGTCGGTCGCGCCGTACTGCGGGTGGCTGTCGTAGCCGTCCTCGGTCAGCTCGTTCGAGAGCTCCACGGCGTTCTCGTCGGCGCACTCCTCGCCGCCGTGGTCCATCGTCGGCCAGTGGAACGAGGCGGCGGTGACCGTACGGCCCGAGACGCGGTCGCGGAGCAGCGCCTTGACGCCCTTGGTGCGCGGCTGGTTGTTGTTGACACAGGCCCCGTCGACCCGGTTCTGCGCCTGCCAACGGTTGTCCGGGGACGCGGACTTGACCAGGGAGAGCCGGTCGGTGCGCCAGATCACGCCGTTGGTCTGCCGCTTCTTGAACTCCTTGCAGGTGCCGCCGGTGCCCGCCTCGGGGTCGTTCTCGGCGAGCACCCCGGCGAACTTCTCACCGAAGTGCTCCTCCATGCGCTGAAGGAGCAGATCGAGCTGCGCCCGGTTGTTGAGCTGCTGCACCAGGTACAGGTCGGGCTTCAACTCCTGGGTGCGCATGTAGTACATGAGGTCGTGCCAGTCACCGGCGCACTCGGCGGGCGGGCGCTCGTCCGAGGTGGGCAGGTTCTCCACGTTGGCGTCGTACACCTGGAGGAACCCCGGATCGGAGTTGGGCCGCGCCTCGGCGGCCACCCGCGCGTCCGCGACGGAGGGCGTCAAGGCGGTGGCGCCGACGAGCGCGGCCGCGACGGCCAGGCGCTTCGATCTGCCGCTCAGGGGTCCGGTTTTGACGGTTCTGGATGGCTTTGGCGTCTGCATGGCGCGATGGTAGACGGCACCACGCGCGTGTGCCGGTTGTTTCGGGCGGGCCCGAAA
>NZ_JAAAHS010000463.1 GCF_009908195.1 Streptomyces boluensis
GTTCGGGTCGGCGGTCGCCGCGCTGCTGTTCCCGCGGGCGGGCGCGCTCGGCATCGTCACGTTGCGACTGGTGCTGTCGGCGGGGCTGCTGCTCGTCGTGTGCCGCCCCCGGGTGCGCGGGTACGCGCGGGCCGACTGGGCCGTGGTGTGCGGGTTCGGCATCGCGCTCGGCGGTATGAACACGCTGTTCTACCAGGCCATCGAGCGGATCCCGCTGGGCCCCGCGGTGACCCTGGAGGTGCTCGGTCCGCTCGCCCTCTCGGTGTTCACCTCGCGGCGCCTGGCCAGCCTGCTGTGGGCGGCACTAGCCCTGGCCGGTGTCTTCCTGCTCGGCGAGGGCGGCTTCGGTCAACTCAACCTGGGCGGCGTCGCGTTCGCCCTCGGCGCCGGGGCGATGTGGGCCGCGTACATCCTGATGAGCGCGCGGGCCGGGGCGCGGTTCCCGAAGGCGGACGGGCTGGCTCTCGCGATGAGTGTGGCGGCCCTGGTCAGCCTGCCGATCGGGGTGGCGAGCGCGGGCTCCGCCCTCGTCGTGCCGTCGACCCTTGCACTCGGTCTCGCGCTCGCCGCGATGTCCTCCGGACTCCCGTACTCCCTCGAACTGTTCGCGCTGCGCCGGCTGCCCGCGCCGACCTTCGCCGTACTGATGAGCCTCGCGCCCGCCATCGCCGCCATCGCCGGACTTCTCGTGCTCGGCCAGGAGTTGGCGGCCACCCAGTGGCTGGCCATCGCGTTGGTCGTCACGGCGAGCATCGGAGCCGTACGGACGGGACAGGCGAGGCGGACGGGGCCGGTGGCGGCGGCCGAGGTGGGGCCCGTGGAGCGTACGGAACCGGCGGACGGCCGGGCACCCGCGCGCGACGAGGGGTAGCGCACGCGGGCGCGCAGCGGGTGAACTGGGGAGCCGGGCAGGACGTACGGACGCCGGAAGGCCCTATCCCCACGCCGGGAGTCGAGATGCCACAAGCACCACGGAACGGTTCCGCACCGCAGGACGGACCAGCGCGCCAGAACGGTTCCGCACCGCAGAACGGGCCGGCGCGCCGGGGCGGTTCAGGGCCGCCCGAGCACCTCGATGTCCTGATCGTCGGCGCCGGGCTCTCCGGGGTCGGGGCCGCCTGTCATCTGCGGCGTTCCGCGCCGGGCAAGAGCTTCGCCGTACTGGAGGGGCGGGACGCGATCGGGGGCACCTGGGACCTGTTCCGGTACCCGGGGGTCCGCTCCGACTCGGACATGCACACCCTCGGCTACGCGTTCCGGCCGTGGACCGGTTCGCGGGCCATCGTCGACGGCGGCTCGATCCGCGCGTACATCGAGGACACCGCGCGTGCGTACGGCGTGGACCGGGCGATCCGGTTCGGGCATCGGGTGATCCGGGCCGAGTGGTCGTCGAAGGCGGCGCGCTGGACGGTGACCGTACGGACCGCTGACGGTACGGAGAAGGTGCTGACCTGCGGGTTCTTCTTCGTGTGCTCCGGCTACTACCGCTACGACGCGGGGTACACGCCGGACTTTCCCGGGATCGGGGAGTTCGCCGGGCAGGTGGTGCACCCGCAGCACTGGCCCGCCGACCTCGACCATGCCGGGAAGCGGGTCGTGGTGATCGGCAGCGGGGCCACGGCGGTGACGCTGGTGCCCGCGCTCGCCGGGACGGCCGCGCACGTGACGATGGTGCAGCGCTCGCCGAGCCATATCCTCGCGCTGCCGTCGAACGACGTGTTCGCGCGGCCGCTCGCCCGGCTGCTGCCGCGACGCGCCGCGGGCAGTGCGATGCGCTGGAAGAACGCGCTGCTCGCCCTCGCCAACTACCGGCTCAGCCGGCGCGCCCCGCGGTTCGTCAGCGGCGCCCTGCGGCGGGCCGCGCGCCGCAGGCTGCCCGCCGGGTACGACGTGGACACGCACTTCCGGCCGAGTTACGGGCCCTGGGACCAGCGCTTGTGCATCGCGCCCGACGGGGATCTGTTCACGGCGATCCGCAGCCGGCGGGCGTCCGTGGTCACCGACAGCGTCGCGGGGTTCACCCCGGCCGGGGTGCGGCTCGGCTCGGGCGAGGAGGTGCCCGCCGACGTGGTGGTGACGGCGACCGGGCTACGGCTGCTCGCCATCGGCGGGATCGCGCTGGTCGTCGACGGCGAGGAGGTCGAGATCGCGGACACCGTCGCGTACAAGGGAATGATGCTGTCCGGTGTGCCCAACTTCGCGCTCACCATCGGCTACACCAACGCCTCCTGGACGCTGAAGGCCGATCTGGTCGCCGGGTACGTCTGCCGGCTGCTCGCGCACATGGACCGCCGCGGCTACCGGACGTGCACCCCGCAACCCCCGGACGACGGCGGGGAGTTGCGCCCGCTGATCGACCTGAACTCGGGGTACGTGCGGCGCTCGGCCGACATGCTGCCCAAGCAGGGGGCGACGGCGCCGTGGCGGCTCAACCAGAACTACCCGCGTGACGTACGGCTGTTGCGCCGCGGCCCGCTGGAGGACCGCGGCATTCGTTTCGGGCGTGCGGGCGACTTCGGGCGTACGGGCGACGGCATCAACTGCTGAATTCAGCAGCTGACCTCGGGGCCGGGGCTCAGGCGGCGACCTTCGCCGTGATCCGGGCCAGCCGCTCACCCTGGTAGCGGGCCGCCTCGATGGCCGTCTCCGAGACCGGGCCGCCTCCAGAGTGCACCGTTCCGTACGGGTTGCCGCCCGCGGCGTACACCGAGGCGTCGGTGAAGCCGGGCGAGACGATCAGCGAACCCCAGTGGTGCGCGGTGTTGTAGAGCGCCAGGAGCGTCGACTCGTTGCCGCCGTGCGTGTTGTGCGCGCTGCTGAAGCCGGTGAACGGCTTGTCCTGGAACACGCCCTGCTGCCACAGGCCGCCGGTCGAGTCGATGAACTGCTTCAGCTGGGACGCGATGTTCCCGTACCGCGTCGGCGAGCCGAGCGCGTATCCGTCCGCCCAGGCCAGGTCGTCGAGCGTGGCGATCTCGACCTGGTCGTCGGTGGCGTCGACATGCGCGCGCCAGGCCGGGTTGGCGTCGATCGCGGAGGCCGGGGCGAGCTCGCCGACCCGGCGCAGGCGGACCTCGGCGCCCGCCTTCTCCGCGCCTTCGGCCAGGGCGCGCGCCAGCTCGTGCACGGTGCCGGTGGCGGAGTAGTAGACGACAGCGATCTTGGCGCTCATGGCGATCCCTTTCCCTACGGAGTCCCTGAGGAGTCCCTGAGGAGGCCCTGAGGAGGCCCCTACGGATTCCCTGCGGAGGAGAAACGGACTGTTATCCGTTTCCCGCGATGAGCCCAGTGAAGCGGATTGCTATCCGCTTCGCAAGGGGTTCCGGAACATGCCGCCGATCAAAGCGGATAGTTTTCCGGTGCCAGTCGCCGCGAGTACGCTCGCGGACATGAGCTCCGACCCGCACCGCATCGAACTGCCGCTCATCGACCAGCCGGCACCCGAGCGTGCGGACGCCGCCAGAAACCGGCGGAAGATCCTGGACGCGGCCGCCCGCCTGGTCGCGGAACAGGGCGCGCGGGCGGTCACCATGAACGCGGTCGCGCACGCCAGCGGCATCGGCGTGGGCACCGTCTACCGCCGCTTCGGTACGGTCGCGCAGCTCCTGATCGCCCTGCTCGACGATCGCGAAAAGCGGTTGCAGCAGGCCTTCCTCAGCGGCCCGCCCCCGCTCGGCCCGGACGCGCCACCCGCCGAGCGGCTGCGCTCGTTCCTGCACGCGCTCGCCAACCACACCGAGGAGTCGGAGGCCGTGACGCTGGCCGCGGAGGCCGCCGATCCGGGGGCCCGCTACCGCGGCCGGCCGTACGCGACCGTGCACACCCATGTCGCGATGCTCATCGGCCAGTTGCGCCCCGAAGCGGACGCGCCCGTACTCGCCCATCTGCTGCTCGCCCCGATGGCGCCGAGCCTGCTGCACCATCTGCGGACCGAACGCGGCTGGTCGGCCGAGCGGCTCGACGCCGCGATCGACCAACTCCTCGGCCTTGACCTCAAGTTCGATTGAGGTCCTACGTTCGCCGTATGACGACGACAGAGACCACAGAGACCACAGAGACCGCAGAGCACGACCGCGACCAGGCGTTCAGCTACTCGCACGACGATGATGGGCTGCTCGACCAGCCCATCGGGTACTGGAGTTGGGCGGCCAACAAGGCGGTGATCGACTACATCCGCGCCGGGCTCCAGGAGGTCGAGCTCACGCAGCCGCAGTGGTGGGTGCTCAATCAGGTACGGGACGGGAACCGGCGGCGCGACGAGGTGTTCACGCTGCTGCGCAACTACCTGGACGTGGGCGAGGCCCTGAACGGGGCGATCGACGACCTCATCGGCCGCGGCCTGGTCGCCACCGAGAACGCGCCAGAGGGCGGGGACGGCGAGGGCGAGGCGCTCCTCTCCCTCACCGAAAGCGGCGCCGAACGGCTCGACCGGGCCACCGAGCGCCAGCTGAAGTCGCTCGCCCGCATCCGCGAGGGCGTGTCCGACGCGGACTTCCTCACCACGATGAAGGTGCTCCAGCGGATGATCCACAACACCGACGGCAAGGCCTGGCACCACTGAACGACCCCGGCGCCCCCTAGGACCCCTAGGACCCGAGGCCCCCTGGGACCCCTAGGACCCTTAAGGGAACGGAACCCCCGTTAGGGTGGGCCCATGGCAGACGACCCCGAACCCGGCACCGTACGCCCCGGTGGCCGCACGGCCCGGGTGCGGGCCGCCGTCCTGGACGCCGCGGGCGACGCGCTCGCCGAGACCGGGTTCGCGGGCCTCGACCTGGGCGAGGTCGCGCGGCGGGCCGGCGTCGGCAAGACCACCGTGTACCGCCGCTGGGGTTCGCCCACCGCCCTGGTCGCCGACCTGCTCGCGGACATGGCCGAGCAGTCCGCCCCGCGCAGCGACACCGGCGCGCTCCTCGACGACCTGCGCGCCAACGCCCGGCTCGTCCGCGACACCCTCACCGACGCCCGGCAGGGACCGCTGTTCCGGGCGGTGATCGCGGCGGCCACCTGCGACGAGCGCACCGCCCACGCGCTGCACCGGTTCTACGAGGTCCGGGTCGCCGAGTGGACCCCCTGCGTCGAACAGGCCGTCCAGCGCGGCGAGTTGCCCCCGGACACGGACGCCCCCGAAGTCGTACGAGCCGTCTCCGCACCCCTCTACTACAGGTTCCTGGTGAGCGGCGGCGCCCTCGACGAGGCGGCGGCGGAACGCGCGGCACACGCGGCGGTCGCGGCGGCCCACGCGGGCGCGTACCGGAAAGCCTGACTCCGGGCGCCCTCAGCCGAGAAGGGCACCTCAGTCGTGCAGCGCCCCCTCCCCCTCCC
>NZ_JAAAHS010000464.1 GCF_009908195.1 Streptomyces boluensis
GTCTGAGACGGGGCAGGGCCAGGGATGACGGTGGCCGGGGTGGCGGTGGTCCGGGGTGACAGTGGTCGGGTGGCCCCGACCGTGCCGGAGCGCGACGCTCAGGCCTGCGCTCGGGCGGCGGAGAGCGCGTACTGCTGAGAGCGTGCTCCCATGGCTTCCACACCCGGCGCCCTCACCAAGGTCGGCACCATCGCGGTGCCTCTGCTCGCCCTGGTCGTCCTCGCCCTGACCTGGAAGCGCGACCTGCCGGGGCCGGTGGTGGTGCTCGTGGCGCTCTGCCTCATGGGTGCCGTGCTCGCCGCCGTGCATCACGCCGAGGTCATCGCGCACAAGGTCGGCGAGCCCTTCGGGTCCCTGGTTCTCGCGGTCGCCGTGACCGTGATCGAGGTGGCCCTGATCGTCACCCTGATGGCCGATGGCGGGGCCAAGTCCTCCTCGCTCGCCCGCGACACCGTGTTCGCCGCCGTGATGATCACCTGCAACGGCATCGTGGGCCTCGCCCTGCTCGTCGGCGCCTGGCGGGCAGGCGTGGCGAACTTCAACACCGAGGGCACCGTCGCCGCCGTCGCCACGGTGGCGACGCTCGCCACGCTCAGCCTGGTGCTGCCGACGTTCACCACCAGCAAGCCGGGGCCCGAGTTCACGGGCGCCCAACTCACCTTCGCCGCGGTCGTGTCGCTCGCCGTGTACCTGCTTTTCGTGGCGATGCAGACGATCCGGCACCGCGAGTACTTCCTGCCCGTCACGCGCGACGGCGAGGTCCTGGACGAGGAGGCCCACGCCCACCCGCCGACCACCGCCGAGACCGGCCTGAGCGTCGGCCTGCTGCTCGTCGCGCTCGTCGCGGTGGTCGGCAACACCAAGGGCATCTCGCCCACCATCGAGTCCGGCGTCGAAGCGGCGGGCCTGCCGCAGGCCTTCGTCGGTGTCGTCATCGCCCTGCTCGTGCTGCTTCCCGAGACCCTGGCCGCGACCCGCTCCGCCCGCCGCGACCGGGTCCAGATCAGCCTCAACCTCGCGCACGGCTCCGCCATCGCCAGCATCGGCCTGACCATTCCCGCCATCGCTGTCGCGTCCATCTGGATGGACGGTCCGCTGGTGCTCGGCCTCGGCGCGACCCACATGGTGATGCTCGCCCTGACCGTGGTCGTCAGCATCCTGACCGTGGTGACGGGCCGGGCGACGCTGCTCCAGGGCGGCCTGCACACGGTGCTGTTCGCGTCGTTCGTGTTCCTGGCGATCAGCCCTTGATACGTACGGGAGAGCTATGGATGCCGACTTCCGTACCCGCCCGAGCCCTTGACCGCCCGCCGCGCTCCGCCCGAGGATCACGCCATGACGGGCCACAGCACGACGGATGTACGAGGCGACAGCGCGGCGCGTGACGGCGTACGCGGGGACACGGTCGACGGGATGCTCCGCCGCAGCGCCCGCCGCACCCCCGACCGCACGGCACTGCGCTACGCCGACCGCTCCTGGACCTACGCCCAGCTCGACGACGCGGTGTCCCGTGCCGCGCGGGCGCTGCGCGACCTGGGGCTCGACCGGGGTGACCGGGTGGGGGCGTACGGGCACAACTCCGACGCGTACCTGATCGGCTTCCTCGGCTGTGCGCGGGCGGGCCTCGTGCACGTGCCCGTCAACCACAACCTGACCGGCGCCGACCTCGCCTACATCGTGCGCCAGTCGGGCAGTTCCCTCGTCCTCACCGACCCGGACCTGCGCCATCACCTGCCGGACTGGGTGGCGACCCTGGCGCTGCGCGACGCGGAGGGGGCGCTGCTCGACCGGCTCGCCGGCACTCCCGCGTACGACGGTCCGGAGCCGGGCGCCGAGGATCTGGCGCAGTTGCTCTACACCTCGGGGACGACCGCCGACCCCAAGGGCGCGATGATGACGCACCGGGCGCTCGTGCACGAGTACGTGTCCGCGATCCACGCCCTCGACCTGAGCGCCGCCGACCGGCCGGTGCACTCGCTGCCGCTGTACCACTCGGCGCAGATGCATGTGTTCCTGCTGCCCTACCTGGCGGTGGGCGCCGAGAACACGGTCGTCGACGGGCCGGATCCGCGGCAGTTGTTCGACCTGGTGGAGGCGGGCCGTGCGGACAGCCTGTTCGCGCCGCCGACGGTGTGGATCGCGCTGTCGAACCACCCCGAGTTCGCGAGCCGCGACCTGGGCGCGCTGCGCAAGGCGTACTACGGCGCGTCGATCATGCCCGTGCCGGTGCTCGAACGGCTCCGCGGGCGGCTGCCGGACCTGGCGTTCTACAACTGCTTCGGGCAGAGCGAGATCGGCCCGCTCGCCACGGTCCTCGGCCCCGAGGAGCACACGGGCCGCCTCGACTCCTGCGGTCGTCCGGTGCTGTTCGTCGAGGCGCGGGTGGTGGACGAGCAGGGCAAGGAGGTCCCGGACGGCACGGCCGGTGAAGTGGTGTACCGCTCACCGCAGTTGTGCGAGGGCTACTGGGACAAGCCGGCCGAGACCGAGGAGGCGTTCCGGGCGGGCTGGTTCCACTCCGGCGACCTGGCGGTGCGGGACGCCGAGGGCTACTTCACCGTCGTGGACCGCGTGAAGGACGTCATCAACTCCGGTGGCGTCCTGGTCGCCTCCCGCCAGGTCGAGGACGCCCTGTACACCCACCCGCGGGTCGCCGAGGTCGCGGTCGTCGGCCTGCCCCATGAACGCTGGATCGAGGCGGTCACGGCCGTGGTGGTGCGGCGCGGTGAGGTGGACGAGGCCGAACTCATCGCCCACGCACGCGAGTTGCTCGCCGCATTCAAGGCCCCGAAGAGCGTGGTCTTCGTGGACGAGCTGCCGCGGAACGCGAGCGGGAAGATTCTGAAGCGTGAGCTGCGGGACCGATTGTCGTGAGGTCCCGTCGGCTCGCGTGCCGTTGGCCTTCCTCACATGGGGAACGAGCGCAACCGCAGCGACCCGCCCGGCCAGTCGTCCTCGTGCAGCGGCGTCCACATCGTCCGCAGCGGCATCACCACCGGCCCGGCGTGCTGCTCGACCCGCACGTCCTGGTCGAGCGGACGCCAGCCGATGTGCCCGTACAGCGCGGCCAGCGGCGGGCGGCAGAACAGCAGGGCGTGGAGCGGGCCCATCGTGCGGGCGTGGTCGAGCGCCGCCGAGAGGACCTGCCGGGCCAGACCCCGCCCCCGTACGTCAGGCGCGACCGCGACGCCGCCCACGCCGACCAGCTCCGTGTCGACGTCGCCGACCGTCACGGGCAGCCGCAGCAGACCGGCGTGCGCCACCAGGCGGCCGTCGAGCCTGATCCCGAAGTGGACGTCCTTGGGCAGCCACGTCAGGCCGGTGTCCGCGACGCCGAAGGGGTCCTCGCCGTCGCCGAGGATCTCGACCTGTTCGGTGCGTGTGTACGAGGGCAGCTGAACTGCCTTCAGGGGAAGGGCAGTCGAGGGCGCTTCGTGATCTGTCATGACCCCATGGTCGCGTACGACCCTCACTTCGGCCGGTCGTCCACGATCCGGCGGAACTTGCCCATCGACCGTTCCAGCGTCTCCGGGTCCACGATCTCCACCGCGACCGAGACGCCCGCGCCGTCCTTCACCGCGGCCGCGATCGAGCGGGCCGCCGCCGCGCGCTGCTCCGGGGTCGCCCCGGCGCGGGCCTCCGCGCGTACCGTCAGGGCGTCGAGGCGGCCCTCGCGGGTGAGGTGGAGCTGGAAGTGCGGGGCCACTTGGGGGGTGCGCAGGACGATCTCCTCGATCTGGGTGGGGAAGAGGTTCACTCCGCGCAGGATGACCATGTCGTCGCTGCGGCCCGTGACCTTCTCCATCCGGCGGAACGCGGGCCGTGCCGTACCCGGAAGCAGCCGCGTCAAGTCCCGTGTCCGGTAACGGATCACGGGCATCGCCTCCTTGGTGAGCGAGGTGAAGACCAGCTCCCCGATCTCCCCCTCGGGCAGCACCTCACCGGTGAGCGGGTCGACGATCTCCGGGTAGAAGTGGTCCTCCCAGATGTGCAGCCCGTCCTTGGTCTCCACGCACTCCTGCGCCACTCCGGGGCCCATCACTTCCGACAGGCCGTAGATGTCGACGGCGTCGATCGCGAACCGCTCCTCGATCTCCCGGCGCATCTCCTCCGTCCACGGCTCGGCACCGAAGATGCCGACCTTCAGGGACGTGGAGCGCGGGTCGATGCCCTGGCGCTCGAACTCGTCGAGCAGCGTCAGCATGTACGAGGGCGTCACCATGATGATCTCGGGACGGAAGTCCTGGATGATCTGCACCTGCCGGGCCGTCATCCCGCCGGACGCGGGCACGACCGTACAGCCGAGCCGCTCCGCGCCGTAGTGCGCGCCGAGGCCGCCGGTGAACAGGCCGTAGCCGTACGCCACATGGACGATCTGGCCCGGTCGGCCGCCCGCCGCGCGGATCGAGCGGGCCACCACGTCGGCCCATACGTCCAGGTCGCCGTCCGTGTAACCGACCACCGTGGGACGGCCCGTGGTGCCGCTGGAGGCGTGCACGCGGCGCACCCGGTCCCGCTCCACCGCGAACATGCCGAAGGGGTAGTTGTCCCGCAGGTCGGCCTTGGTGGTGAACGGGAAGCGCGCCAGGTCCTTGAGTGAGCGGCAGTCGTCGGGGCGCAGTCCCGCCCGGTCGAAGGCGGCGCGGTAGAACGGCACGTGCTCGTACGCGTGGTGCAGGGTGGCGCGCAGCCGTTCCAGCTGGAGGGTGCGCAGCTCGCCCTGGCCGAGCCGTTCCGCCGCGTCGAGTTCCGCTGCCGCCATCCCGCTCTCCGTCCCACCGACCGATCATTCGGTTGCTCTGTCGGGGTTCAGTTATCCAGGGGGTGGGCGGGGGCGTCAAGACGTGCGACGTGATCTTCGCCCCGTCGGGCGCGCGGAACACACGTAGTCGTGCGTAGTAACGCGTAGCCACACGTGGTCATACGTAGTCCTCGATACGGCCCACCGCGTATCCCTGCTCGGTGATCGTCCGCAGCAGGGTGCGGGTGAGTTCGGTCAGGGTCGTGTGGCTTTTGCCGCTCAGGCGCTCGGGCGGGAAGAAGTGGAAGAGGACGATCTCGCCGGGGCGCAGCCGGTCGGTGCCGTTGTCGAGGCGCAGGCCCTCGGGCTGCATGTTGGCGCCCCACATCACCGAGGCCCGAAGCCCGCAGTCGGCGACGGCCCGCAGAGTGGTGCTGTCGTAGTGGCCGCGCGGCGGCCGGAACAGCGTCGGGCGTTCGCCGAACTCCCTTGCCAGTACGGTCTGTTGGCCGCAGATCTCGGCGCGCTGGCGGGCGTACGGGAGGCCCTTCAGGCTGGGGTGGGTGAGGGTGTGGTTCTGTAC
>NZ_JAAAHS010000465.1 GCF_009908195.1 Streptomyces boluensis
CGCATGCCCCCCATGCCCCTCCGACTCAGTACCCCCCGTACTCCAAGTCGTCCGTCTCTTCCCCCTCTTCCTCCAGTGCCCGGCGCACCACCCGCAGGGCCATGCCCTCCGGGTACCCCTTGCGGGCGAGCATGCCCGCGAGCCGGCGGAGGCGTTTGTCGCGGTCCAGGCCTCTGGTCGAGCGCAGCTTGCGGTCGACCAGCTCGCGGGCCGTGACTTCCTCCTGCTCCGAGTCGAGTTGGCCCACGGCCTCGTCGATCGTCGTGGGGTCGACGCCCTTGGTACGCAGTTCGCGCGCGAGGGCGCGTCGGGCCAGGCCCCGGCTGTGGTGCCGGGACTCCACCCACGCCCCGGCGAAGGCCGTGTCGTCGATGAGGCCGACCTCCTCGAACCGGGAGAGCACCTCGTCCGCCACATCGTCGGGGATCTCCCGCTTGCGCAGCGCGTCCGCGAGCTGCTTCCGCGTGCGCGGAGTACCGGTGAGAAGGCGTAGGCAGATGGCCCGTGCCCGCTCCTCCGGCGGCAGGTCGCGCTCGCGCGTCCGCGATGCGCCCTGCTCGGCTCTCGACCCGTCGGAGGTGTCCCCGTCACCCCCGCCGTCCTGCTCCTGATCCCCGGTGGAGCCACGGCGGCCGCCACGGGCCGAGCGGTCGCCGAAGGCCCGGCGGCCTCGGGCACCGGCACGGCCACTCCGACCGCCCCGGCCGCTCGGGCCGCCTCGGCCCTCCCGGCCACCGGGGCGGTCGGAGTCATCGCCGGTGCCGAACTCCTCGGAGCGACTCATGTGCGCGTCGCCGTCGAAGAGTTCGCCGTCACCACCGTCGTCATAGGCGGAACCGCCGAAGGGCGGACCGCCCGGACCCTGGCCGTCGAAGGGTTCCTCCGGCCAGTCCGTTCGCCGTACCACGGGTCAGCTCTTGGCCGCGGTGGCCTTGGTCGCCTTGGCCTTCGTGGCCGGTGCGGGCACCGACTTGGCCGCGTCCTTCGGGTCCTTCGCGTCCTTGGCCGCGGCGTCGTCAGCCGTCGCCGCGTCCGCGCCGGGCTCGCCCTCCGGAGCGGGCTTCACACCGACGCCCAGCTTCTCCTTGATCTTCTTCTCGATCTCGTTGGCGAGGTCGGGGTTGTCCTTCAGGAAGTTACGGGCGTTCTCCTTGCCCTGGCCGAGCTGGTCGCCCTCGTAGGTGTACCAAGCGCCGGCCTTGCGGACGAAGCCGTGTTCCACGCCCATGTCGATCAGACCGCCCTCGCGGCTGATGCCCTGGCCGTAGAGGATGTCGAACTCGGCCTGCTTGAAGGGCGGCGCCACCTTGTTCTTGACGACCTTGACGCGGGTGCGGTTGCCCACCGCGTCCGTGCCGTCCTTGAGGGTCTCGATGCGGCGGATGTCCATGCGCACCGAGGCGTAGAACTTCAGCGCCCGGCCACCGGTCGTGGTCTCGGGGGAGCCGAACATCACGCCGATCTTCTCGCGGAGCTGGTTGATGAAGATCGCGGTGGTCTTGGACTGGTTGAGCGCGCTGGTGATCTTCCGGAGCGCCTGGCTCATCAGACGGGCCTGGAGACCCACGTGCGAGTCACCCATCTCGCCCTCGATCTCCGCGCGCGGCACGAGGGCTGCGACGGAGTCGATGACGATGAGGTCGAGCGCGCCGGAGCGGACCAGCATGTCGACGATCTCGAGAGCCTGCTCACCGTTGTCCGGCTGGGACAGGATGAGGTTGTCGATGTCGACGCCGAGCTTCTTCGCGTACTCCGGGTCGAGGGCGTGCTCCGCGTCCACGAACGCGACCTGGCCGCCGGCCTTCTGCGCGTTGGCCACCGCGTGCAGCGTGAGGGTCGTCTTACCGGAGGACTCCGGTCCGTACACCTCCACCACACGGCCGCGCGGGATGCCGCCGACGCCGAGCGCGACGTCGAGCGCGGTCGACCCGGTGGGGATGACCTCGATGGGCTCGTTCGGCCGCTCGCCCATGCGCATCACGGCGCCCTTGCCGAATTGCCGTTCAATCTGTGCGAGTGCGGCGTCCAGCGCCTTCTCGCGGTCCGTACCTGCCATGGGTTCCACCCGATTTGCTTGAGTCGATCGCTTCACGTCCAAGACGCTATCCCCTGCCACTGACAATGCGCCTCGACGTCCGCCCCGGCCTGTGGATAACTCCCCGGAACCCCCGAGATTCCGGGGCTGGAGTGGAGCCGGAGATCCCATAAGAATGGATGTTCGATTTACGTGTCAAGCGCACCACGCTGCCCGCGAACGCCGTTCCCGGCCGGTGCGGATCCTCCGACGCCGAGGGCCGAACCGGCGCCGCCCGGCCGCCGACCCCGGCCCGACCTGGGCGTATTCGTGTTGACCCAGCCTGGTTCGGGCCGGACTGGCCGGGTTCGGGCCGACCTGGCCGACCTGCGAGGCCGAGAGCTGCGAGCGCTCCCGTACGTGGACCGACGTGGACCGATGAGTCCGCCCCGCCCAGCCGGTCTGCCCTGTATGACGCGGATCATCGCTGACATCTCGGTCTCACTCGACGGCTTCGTCACCGGGCCCGATCCCGGCCCGGACAACGGTCTGGGCACCGGCGGCGAGGCGTTGCACACCTGGGCGTTCTCCGACGACCCCGACGACCGCCGGGTGCTGCGCGAGGCGACCGCCCGCTCGGGCGCCGTCGTCCTCGGCCGCACGCTCTTCGACGTGGTCGACGGGCCGAACGGCTGGGACGACACGGTCGGATACGGCGCCGCCGAGGCCGCCAAGCCCGCGTTCGTCGTCCTGACGAGCTCCCCGCCGGAGTCGGTGCGGCTCACCGGCCTCGACTGGACGTTCATCACCACCGGCCTGCCCGACGCCGTCACCGTCGCGCGCGAGCGGGCCGAGGTGGCCTCGTCGCACAGCGGCAGCAACCTCGATGTCGTCCTCATGGGCGGCGGCGCGACGATCGGCTCGGCGCTCGACGCCGGCTTGGTCGACGTACTGACGCTGCACCTCGCGCCCGTCGTACTGGGCTCAGGGACGCCGCTGTTCACAGGCGGAACGCCGCGCACGCTGGTGCAGCGGACCGTGATCCCGACATCGACGGCGACGCACCTGACGTACGACGTGCTCTGAGTGTTCCGAATGCCGCTCTGCCGCCCGAGCCGGGGGCCACGCGCTCAGGGAGTGCGCCGGGCCAGCCGGTCGAGCTGCTTGTCGGCCACCTCGTCGATGGGAAACTCCGACGGGCGCCGCGCGTTGCCGCGGTCGGCCACGTCCACGGTGACGGCGCCGATCCGCACAAAGATGTGCCGGTCGGTCACCACGGTGCGGTCCGCTCCGTCCATGCTGAGGTCGAAGGCGACGACGTCGACGGCCTCACCGGAGCGGTTCGTTCCGTCGCCCAGTACGGGTGTTTTCGCCATGGTGATCCGGGAGTTGAGCTTCCCCTCCGGGGTCTGCCCCACCAGCGCCTCGCAGGTCTTGAGCCCTTCCCGCAGCTCGTCGAACCGCGTTTCCGCCGCGGTGTCCGCGTACGAGGCCATCCAGGTTCTGCCGGTCCAACGGTCGCCCTTCCACCAGAAGTCCTGGATCACGGAGGTGGACGCGCCCTGCGCGACGAGCGCGTCGAACACTCGCCGGCAGTCCGCACCCGCCACCCGGACCGGCGGATCGTAACGGGGTGCGGGCGCCTGAACGGTCACGCCGGAGGCCCACGGCCGCACATCGGCCTCCCGCAGCAGGAGTGGCTTCAACTGCCGTGTCGTCAAGGGGCGTTGGCCACCACCGGAGGGAGCGGGCGACGCGGACGCGGACGCGGCCCGCGAAGCCCCGTCGGACGCCGAAGCCGAATCAGCGCCCTTCTGTGCCCGGTCGTCCACCCAGCCCCGCGGCGAGCACCCGGTGACAGTGGTGAGAACCCCGACCGCCACAGCCCCGGCCACACCCGCCCCGACAACTCTGCGACATCTCGTCCACATCATCACTGCCCCCTGATCTGCCGCGCCTCGGACGGGCAACGGACGGGCAGACACTACGGCGTCACTCCAGGAGGAACGGCTCGTCGAGGCGTACGTCGTCGATCCGGTCGCGTACGTCGGTGAGGAGCCAGTCGAGCAGTTCGGCGGTGGCGTGGTACTCGCCGTAGAACCCCCACTTCAGGTCGGTGATCTCGAACTCGAACAGCACGTCGTCGACCAGGTCCTCCAAGTGCGCGTCGGCGGCCGGGGTGCGGGTCGCGGTCCACATGTCGAGCCAGGGCCGCAGTTCACCGGTCGCGACGGTGAGGAAGGCGAGTGTGGGCCGGATGAAGACAGGGCTGGGGTGGGCGTCCAGAGTGGCCCGCCACCAGGCGGCCCAGACGTCGCGCAGGGCGTCGGCCGGCGGCGCGTCCCAGGAGGTCCACTCGGCGTGCACCAGGCGGGTGGCGATGAGTTCCTCGTCGACGTGGAGCTGTCCGGTCACGAGGGGCCGGACGATGCGCGGGGCGAGACGGCGGTACAGGCGCTGGAAGTCGTCCCAGTGACTCGGCACCTCCGAGGCGACGGAGGACACCAGGTCGTCGGAGATCAGGTGCAGCGGCCCGGAGAGTTCAGCGAGGCTTTCCTCGCTGTAGCAGTACGTGCACCCGGTGACCGGGAACGGCTCCTCCGCGGCGAAAACGCGCTCCATAGTGTCAAGCGCTGACATGAGCTGCTGCCGGGAGCGGGACATGGCTACCTGCCGGGGGACTCCGTCCGGGCGACCGGCGAAGATCGCAGGTTATCAACAGGCGCTGTTGTGGCTGCCGTTGTAGCGCTGTCCCGCCTGTACCGCGCGCGGGTGGGCACTACCGCGCGTGCGTGGCCCCTTCTCGTTCCGCGAGTTCTCGTTCCGCGAGGAACTGGTCGAGCAGTTCGAAGAGGACCCTGATGACCTGCTGCTCCTGGTCAGCGGGCAGCTCCCAGGAGTCCCACCCTTCGGGCAGCGCGAGGTGGCGGACCTGCCCCTGCCACGTGTGGTTGCAGGAGCGCCCTCGCCGGGTCACCAGCCACTCGCGCCAGCCGCCGAGCCCTGGACCGCCATGACGCTGCGCGTGAGCGTCGTATCCGTCCACGTACGCCTCCAGGCGGGCGAGCGAGGTCTGTCCGACGAACATTCCGGGCCGCTTCGCCACGTCGGCCCAGTACTCACGCTCACTCATGCCCATGGGGTCCATCCGCTCATCATCCCGTGCCCGAAAGGGACTTGGTACGGGGCGCGTGCCGGCTCGGCCGCCCGGCTTTCCCAAAACAGCCACCTACGCGCGTGCCCGCCACCGCTCATCGCGCATGCGACCGACCCCGCTCCACGCGCGCGTGCAGCCCCTCCGGCG
>NZ_JAAAHS010000466.1 GCF_009908195.1 Streptomyces boluensis
ACCCCGTACCGCCCGCGCGCCTCAGCCCGAACCACCCGCGCACCGCGGAGCCGGCGTACGCGTCTCCGGCGGCCCCCCGAACCGGGAGCTGATCCGGACCCGCCCCGGCTTCTCGACCGTGAGCCGGGTGAACTCGCCGTCCTGCCGCAGGCAGCCCGAACTGGCCCACAGCCAGGGCGAGTACGCGATCCGCACGCCGACCGAGCCCGCCTCCGGCAGGTCCAGGGTCAGGTCGGCGCCGTCGGACCCGACGACGGACGCGGGCTGTTCGGCCAGCGGTACGGCGTCCTTGACCCGGTAGATCCGCCAGTTGTCGTCCGACCAGACCCGTTCGAGATACGACGGTTCGCTGGTGACCAGCGCGTGTTCCAGCTCCGCCGGGCCGTCGGGGCGCCCGTCGTAAAGCACCACGAGTCCCACGGCCCAGCGGTCGAGCCAGGCCCGGTACGAGTCGGCCGTGAACGTGCCCGCCGGTACGGCCGTACCGGCGCGCCCGTCGTAGAAGAGACGGCCACGGGTGACATCGGCCTGGCGGTTCCAGCCGCGGGCCATGTTTATGTGCGGCGCGAGCACCGCGGCCTCCCGGTGGTCCCGGGCCGGCACCACCTCGACGCGCGTACGGTCGGCGTCAAGGCGTTCCAGGGCGTCGACGACCCCGTCCGTCTCGATCGCCCAGGCCGGCACCTCGGTGTACGCGATCACATCGGAGGCGGTCCGGCCGGCGAGCCAGCCGAGGGCGAGCACCGCGGCGCACACGAGCGCGATACGGCGCACAGCGATCGACGTGAGCCCGCCGACCCCACGCGAGGCCTCAACTTCCGTACCTTCCACCCGAGTTCGCTGCGCCCCGAGGTTCAGCGCCGCCGCGAGCAGCACCGGTGGCCCCGCGAACTCCGTGAGCCGTTCGACGTTCGTGCCGATCGGCGAGGGGATCAGGAAGGTGAGCAGCACGCCGACCGCGAAGACACCGGCCCCGAGCCGTACGAGCCGCCAGGAGCGGGGCGCGGCGAGGATGACCGCCAGGCAGATCGCGACCGGTGCAAGGACCCGCACGAACGGCATCGGCTGCTCGCCCTCGAAGGGGAACAGGAGAGTGGTGGTGAGGACGACGGCCACCGGCGGCGCCGCCAGGACCAGCGCCTCGCGCCCTCTGCGGAGGAGCAGATACGCGGCCCCTGCCACCAGCAGGAACAGTCCCGCGACCGGGCTGGCCAGGGTGGCGAGCGCCGCGCACAGGGCGCCGGGGACCAGCCGTCGGCCGCCGCCGCCGCCGACGACGCACAGCACCGCCGCCATGCCGAAGGCCACCCCCAGGACGAACGTGGTCCGCCCGGACACCACTTGGCACCAGAGGGTGACGCCGAACATGAGCGCGGGCCACAGCGGCCGGCGCACGCCGCTGTGCCGGCAGATGAGCGCGGCGAGCCAGGTGGCGGCGATGCCCGAGGCCAGCGTCACCGGAAGCACCCCGAACAGGGCCATCAAGTACGGGGATATGACGCTGTAGTTGGCCGCGTGCAGACCGCCGTGCCAGAACAGGTTGTACGCCGAGTCGGGGAATCGTTCCGCAAAACCCGCCCACGCGATCTGCGCCGCCAGGTCGCCCCCGCCCGTCGCGAACACGCCCCACCAGAGCGCGTAGAGCGGAAGCGTCGCCACGGTGGTGAGCAGCGGCAACCGGTGCCGCTCGTACCAGGCTTCGCACCCGGCCCATACGCGGTTGCCGGGCAGGAGAGGTTCTTGAGGGAGCTCGGCAGAGACCACGGGGCACGCTTCCGTTCGGCGGACAGGGCGGGGGCACTGAACCCCGGCGGGCTGAGCAGGAAGACGTTAGCCAGCCCGCCGAGGTTCAGCGCCCCTTCCGCGTCCCGGAGTTGAGGCCGACGAAACTCGCTGGACCCCCGCCCGCCGCCCGGATAGCCTCCGCGTCATGTCGAGCCCCGAGTCGTCCAGACGCTAGCCACCGGTTGACCCCGGTGGCCGCACGCATGGCAGCTCCGCCCGGTACGGCAGTGGTCGTACGCCGGGTGTGTCCGCGCGCGCCCGGCCCCGTTCCGTACGGCTGAGTCCCGCCGCCACCGGACCGTCCACCGGCCCAGGCCGTCCACGACCTCGCTCCACTCCACCCTGCCGCGCCGTGGCACCCGCCCGTCGCGCTGGAGACTCGTCATGCCTTTTACGATCCGCATGCCTTCTGCGATCCGTATGCCTTCTGCGATCCACCTGCCTTTTGCGATCCACCTGCTCGGACTCGCCGTCTTCGCGATGGGAACGTCCGAGTTCATGCTTTTCGGGCTCACCCCCGACCTGGCCCGCGACCTCGATGTGTCCATCCCGACGGCGACCACGCTGACCTCGGCGTTCGCCGTCGGGATGATCGTCGGCGCCCCGCTGATGGCGCTGCTCAGCAGAGCGTGGCCGCGGCGTCGCGCGCTGCTCGTCCTGCTCGCCGCGTTCCTGCTCGCCCATGTCGTCGGCGCCGTCACCAGCAGCTTCGCGGTGCTGCTCGCGACGCGGGTGCTCGGCGCGCTCGCCAACGCCGGGTTCCTCGCCGTCGCCCTCACCACCGCCATCGCGATGGTCCCCGCCGACGCCAAGGGCCGCGCCACCTCCGCCCTGCTCGGCGGCGTCACCGTGGCCTGCGTGGCCGGAGTGCCCGGCGGCGCGCTGCTCGCCCAACTCTGGGGCTGGCGCGCCGCGTTCTGGGCGGTCGCGCTGCTCACGGTGCCCGCGTTCGCCGCGATCGTACGGTCCGTGCCCGCGGGCCTCGACGACGGTACGCCCCGCCCGAGCGCCCGCTTCGAACTCGCCGCCCTGCGCGACCCCCGCCTCCAACGCGCCCTGCTGCTCGGCGCGTTGGTCAACGGCGCGACGTTCTGCGCCTTCAGCTACCTCGCCCCGCTGCTCACCGACGTCACGGGCCTCGCCGCGTCCTGGGTGCCGGTCCTGCTCGCCCTCTTCGGCCTCGGCTCATTCGCCGGTGTCACCCTCGCCGGGCGGTACGCGGACGCCCACGCCACCCGGCTGCTTACCGTCGGCTCGCTCGCCCTCTGCGCGGGCTGGCCACTCTTCGCCCTCACGGCCACGCACGCCCCGGCCGTACTGGCCTTCGCCTTCGTCCAGGGCGCCCTGTCGTTCGCCGTCGGCTCGACCCTGATCTCCCGCGCCCTGTACGCGGCCACGCAGGCCCCGACCCTGGCGGGCGGCTACGCCACGGCCGCCTTCAACGTGGGCGGCGCGCTCGGCCCTTGGCTCGGCGGGGTGCCGGTCGCGGCGGGAGCGGGCTTCGTCGCGCCGCTGTGGGTGAGCGCGGGCCTGGTGGCGCTGGCGGTCGCGGTGGCGGGGCTGTGGCCGACCCGGGTGGCACCGCCCAGTTGACAGGCGGACGATGGAAGGAAGGGGTCGGCTGGTGACGGCGTCGACCGCGGACTTCGCGGTGGGCGGCAGCCGGCTCCGGCAACATCGCCCCGAGCAGATCGGAGGAGCCGTCATGATCGAGGTCAAGGCGGTCGAAAAGCCGGACGAACGGCGGGACTTCCCCCGCGGCCACCTCGAAGCCGTCCACCTCACCGGACTGGACTTCGCGGTGGCCACCTTCGAGCCCGGCTGGCGCTGGTCCGAGTCCGTGGGCCCCCTCGCGGGCACCGACAGCTGCCAGATCCACCACAACGCATACGTCGTATCCGGGCGCATGCACATCCGCATGGACGACGGCGGCGAGGCGGAAGTAGGCCCCGGCGACGTCTTCGTCTGCCCACCCGGACACGACGCCTGGGTCGTGGGCGACGATCAGTGCCTGGTGTACGACTTCGCGGGCGCCATGGCCCAGGACTACGCGAAGCCGGCGGGCTCGGCCTAGACACGGCAGCCCGCCGCACCGGCGCGCGCCCGAGCGACCGCACCGTAGACGGCGAGCTCGACATCGGTCGTGAAGGTCGCGTCGGCAACCAGAAGGAGCGAGACCGCGGCGACCTCCTCGACCGTGCCGCTGCGCTTCAGGGGTCAAGGCGCCTGTTGTCCACCGTCGTTGGCGCGACCTGTGGAGATCTGCATCGCCAGATGGTCAACGACCTGCGGTACGACTCGGCCGGCGCCCTCGTCCTCCAGCGCCTCAGCGAGAGCCTGACGGACGACCGCGTACCCCTCCCCGGCATGAGCGGCGCGGGTCCGGCCGACTGCCCGCTCGATCCTCGCCTTGTGGACGGCCAACCGGTTCCTAGGCATGCATCCATCCATCCAGCCGGTCGAGGTCGTATTCAGGCGAGGTCGTTCGAGGTCGTTCTCAGGTGGACCGACAAGTCATACCCAGGTCTGCCCCCGCGGGAGTTGGAGGTGCTTGCTCGGCCTGATCGCGCGAGGTCTGTCCAACACAGAGCTCGCAGCACACCTCCGCCTGAGCCCAACCACGATCAAGACCCACATCGGCCACTTACTCGCCAAGCTGCACGCGCGCCACCGCGCCCAGCTCGTGAACGTCGCCTACGAGACGGGGCTTGTGGGCGACCGCCGACGTGGAGTGTGAGGTTCACAAGACGGGCGGCCTTCACCAGGGCCCCTTTGCTCTCGCACCTCATGTGTGCTGCGAGAGCAAAGGGGCCCTGCCGCCCTCTCGGGCGACAGGGCCTCTGACCTGCTGCTTTGCTGTGCCCCCGGCAGGATTCGAACCTGCGACACCCGCTTTAGGAGAGCGGTGCTCTATCCCCTGAGCTACGAAGGCGGGGTTCTGTCGGAAAGCCCGTCTGGAACCGTCCCTGGTGGGAGGCGGGTCCAGGCCGACGGCCGTCCGGCAGTTCTGTGGTGGGTCGGACGCCATGGTCCAGGCCACCGCCGACAAGTGTAGCGGGTGGTCGTTTCGAGGCTTCCAGGTCTCGGCGGGGAGCGGCTCCTGCTGGCCCCTGCCTGTCATTCGTCCTGTCGTTCGTCGATGGCTCTGGGGCTGCGGGCTACCTCGGCGAGGCCGGCGCGGGCGTCGTGATGAACTTGCCTTTGTTCGTCGAGAGTTGGAGGGGGAGAAGATGGCGGCCGACGAGACGGTCCCGGCAGCGTTCGTTCCCAGGAGTGTCCGCGAGGACGCACGCAGGGTGGGGAGGGTGGCGGTCGTCCTGATGCTCCTGGCCGCTGGGGTCTGGGGGTGGTTCGGCTACCTGATGCTCGCCGACTGGGGCCCCGACGTGAGTACGTCGACCTCCACGCCCGAGAGCCTGTGCCGAGGCCTCCTGGTCGAGCCCTCGCCCGGCGACAACGCCTGCCACAGCGAGCTGCGCCAGTGGCCCCCGCTCCTGGGCATCCTGGCC
>NZ_JAAAHS010000467.1 GCF_009908195.1 Streptomyces boluensis
TGCGTTTCCGACTCTATCAGACTCTTTCGTGTCCGATTCCCTGTCGGCGGGATTCGCTTTCCGGCCCTTTCGGCCCTTCCGGCGGTGTTGACTCTATCAGATCCTTTCGGGCCTGATTCCCAGTCAACTGGGTTTGTCTTTGCGGCTGTTGGGCCGTTCCGACGCTCAAACTCTAGTGGATTTCCCCGGCCGTTCAAAATCGGGCCCCGAATTCAAATTCGGGCATGCCGAAATCGACCCCGGTGGGAGATCTTGCAGAGTTTGATGGGCCGCCCTCCCCTGAGGGAGTCGCATCCGGCACACAAGTGCGCCTGTTGCGTTCTGGCGGAGACGTAAACGTACTGGAGCGGGGCGCCCCGATGCAAATCGAGGCGCCCCGCTCACAGTTGACGCTGCTCCGAGCTGTCGGAGAGGTCAGACCTCCACGACAACCGGAAGGATCATCGGGCGCCGGCGGTAGTTGTCCGAGACCCACTTGCCGAGGGTCCGGCGGATCAGCTGCTGGAGCTGGTGCGGCTCCATGACGCCGTCCTGGGCCGACTTGTCCAGGGCTTCCTGGATCTTCGGCGTGACGGCCCCGAATGCGGAGTCCTCGATGCCCGAGCCGCGTGCCTGGATGTGCGGGCCACCGGTGATCTTGCCGGTGGTGGAGTCCACGACCACGAAGACCGAGATGATGCCCTCGTCCCCAAGAATGCGGCGGTCCTTCAGGGAGGTCTCGGTGACATCTCCGACCGAGAGGCCGTCGACGTAGACGTATCCCGCCTGGACCTTGCCGACGATCTTGGCCTTGCCCTTGACGAGGTCGACGACCACGCCGTCCTCGGCGATCACGATGTTCTCGTGCGGTACACCCGTCAGTGCGCCGAGTTCAGCGTTGGCGCGCAGGTGGCGCCATTCGCCGTGGACCGGCATCAGGTTCTTGGGCTTGCAGATGTTGTAGAAGTACAGGAGCTCGCCGGCCGAGGCGTGGCCCGAGACGTGCACCTTGGCGTTGCCCTTGTGGACCACGTTGGCGCCCCAGCGGGTCAGGCCGTTGATCACGCGGTAGACCGCGTTCTCGTTGCCGGGGATCAGGGACGACGCGAGGATCACCGTGTCGCCCTGGACGATGCGGATCTGGTGGTCGCGGTTGGCCATGCGGGACAGCGCGGCCATGGGCTCGCCCTGGGAACCCGTGCAGACCAGCACGACCTCGTCGTCGGGGAGGTCGTCGAGCGTCTTGACGTCGACGACCAGGCCCGCCGGGACCCTCAGGTAACCGAGGTCCCTGGCGATGCCCATGTTGCGGACCATGGAGCGGCCGACGAAGGCGACCCTGCGGCCGTACTCGTGGGCGGCGTCCAGGATCTGCTGGATGCGGTGCACATGGCTGGCGAAGCTCGCCACGATGATGCGCTTGCGCGCGCTCGCGAAGACCTGTCGAACCACGTTCGAGATCTCGCGCTCGGGCGGGACGAAGCCCGGGACCTCGGCGTTCGTCGAGTCCGAGAGGAGAAGGTCGATGCCTTCCTCACTCAGGCGCGCGAAAGAGTGCAGGTCCGTGAGGCGGCCGTCGAGCGGCAGCTGATCCATCTTGAAGTCGCCGGTGTGGACGACCATGCCCGCGGGGGTGCGGATGGCGACCGCGAGGGCGTCGGGGATGGAGTGGTTGACCGCCACGAACTCGCAGTCGAAGGGGCCGATCCGCTCGCGGTGCCCCTCCTTGACCTCGAGGGTGTACGGGCGGATCCGATGCTCCTGGAGCTTCGCCTCGATCAGGGCGAGGGTCAGCTTGGAGCCGATCAGCGGGATGTCCGGCTTCTCGCGCAGCAGATACGGGACGGCACCGATGTGGTCCTCGTGCCCGTGCGTCAGGACGATGCCCTCGATGTCGTCGAGGCGGTCCCGGATGCTGGTGAAGTCCGGAAGGATCAGGTCGATGCCGGGCTGCTCCTCCTCGGGGAAGAGCACGCCGCAGTCGACGATCAGCAGGCGACCGCCGAACTCGAAGACGGTCATGTTGCGGCCGATCTCGCCGAGGCCACCCAGCGGGGTGACGCGCAGGCCGCCCTCGGGCAGCTTCGGCGGGGAGCCGAGCTCAGGATGCGGATGACTCAAAAGACTCTCCTAACCACACGCGCCACGTACCCAGAGGCACGTGGCGCGCATGACATTCGTGCAGGTGCAGTTGTTCTCTGCAGTTCTCGTCTGTGCTGTCTGTGTTACGTGTGTGGTGCTTGTTGAGTTGTAGGGCTGTTCAGTTGTGAAGTCTGTTCAGAGCTGTACCCCGCCGGCGGCGAGGTCGATCTTGAGTTGGTGGGTTTCCTCGGTCGACAGTTCGACCAGCGGCAGCCGCAGCGGGCCGGCCGGGAGTCCCTGGAAGGTGAGGGCGGCCTTGGTGGTGATGACGCCCTGGGTGCGGAACATGCCGGTGAAGACCGGGAGCAGCTTCTGGTGGATCTCGGTCGCCTTCTGCACATCGCCGCTGAGGTGAGCGTCGAGCATCGCGCGCAGCTCGGGCGTGACGACATGGCTGACGACGGAGACGAAGCCGACCGCGCCGACCGAGAGCAGCGGCAGGTTGAGCATGTCGTCGCCGGAGTACCAGGCGAGGCCGCTGCGGGCGATGGCCCAGCTGGCGCGGCCGAGGTCGCCCTTGGCGTCCTTGTTGGCGACGATCCGCGGGTGCTCGGCGAGCGCGACGATCGTCTCGGTGTTGATGGGGACGCCGCTGCGGCCGGGGATGTCGTAGAGCATGACCGGCAGTTCGGTCGAGTCCGCGATGGCGGTGAAGTGCCGGTACAGGCCTTCCTGCGGCGGCTTGTTGTAGTACGGCGTCACCGTGAGGAGACCGTGGGCGCCTGCCGTCTCCGCGGCGCGGGCCAGCTCGATGCTGTGCCGGGTGTCGTTGGTGCCGACGCCGGCCACGACGTGGGCGCGGTCACCGACGGCCTCTACTACAGCTCGTACGAGCTCGGTTTTCTCCGCGTCGCTGGTGGTCGGGGACTCGCCAGTGGTGCCGTTGACGATCAGGCCGTCGTTGCCTGCGTCCACCAGGTGGTTGGCGAGTCGCTGCGCGCCATCGAGGTCGAGTGCGCCGTCCGCCGAGAACGGCGTGACCATGGCGGTGAGAACCCTCCCGAAGGGGGTTTGCGGAGTCGAGGTCGGAGCCATGGGTAACACGCTACTCGCTGCTCAGTGCGGGGTCCCCCCTCGGGGGACGTGAGCTGGGCCCGACCTGGTCGGAAACCGAAGGAACCCGGCACTGCCTGCTCGGGGGTTCAAGCAGTGCCGGGTCCGTTTGATCAGGCTAGATGAACTTTCCGAAATGCCGCAATACGGACACTTCGTAGGGCTGACCGTACATACGTGCCCGCCCAAGGAGTTCCCGCGTGTCGAGAACTACGGCGCCATACGGCCGTTCTTGTTGAACGCGGCGTACGTGAGCGGCATGAGCTTGGCCCACTCCTGCTCCATCTTCTCGCCGACCATCTCGATCTCCCGCTGCGGGAACGACGGCACCTTCGCGAGCTCGTGCTGAGTGCGCAGGCCGAGGAAGTGCATCAGGGAGCGGGCGTTGCACGTCGCGTACATCGACGAGAAAAGACCGACCGGCAGGACCGAGCGGGCGACCTCGCGGGCGACACCGGCCGCGAGCATCTCCTGGTACGACTCGTACGCCTGGCGGTACGAGTCCTCCATGACGCGGCCGGTGAGCTCCTGCTGCGCCTGGGTGCCCTCGACGAAGACGTACTTCCCCGGGCGGCCCTCCTGGACCAGCTTGCGGGAGGCGTCCGGGACGTAGAAGACCGGCTCCAGCTCCCTGTACCTGCCCGATTCCTCGTTGTACGACCAGCCGACGCGGTGGCGCATGAACTCGCGGAACACGAAGATCGGGGCGCTGATGAAGAACGTCATCGAGTTGTGCTCGAAGGGGCTGCCGTGGCGGTCCCGCATCAGGTAGTTGATCAGGCCCTTGGAGCGCTCCGGGTCCTTGGTGAGCTCTTCCAGGGACTGCTCTCCCGCGGTCGAGACTCTGGCGGCCCACAGCACGTCGCTGTCGGCGGCGCTGTGCTTCACCAGCTCGACGGCGACTTCACTACGGAAGCTCGGCTTCAGGTCTGCTTCGGGGGTTGCTTCGGGGGTCTCGCTCACCGGCGGGGGTCCTTCCAATTGCGCTCGCTCGGGCGGCGCCCACTCTACGGCTCGCCACTGACAGAGGGCCGTTCGGCGGTGCTCTGCAACGTTCTTCGGTGAATTTCCCGATTCAGGGCACCAATGTGACCTTTTGAACGTCTGTATTGGTAGCAGTGATTCAGTTCGAGACCGGTCCGGTCTCCCTCAGCAAGCAAGGAGCGCAGTCCCTCATGTTCCGTCGGCGCGAGCCCGTCCCGTTCGCCTTTGTCGCCGAGGCCGACAAGTACCGCAGCAACGTCACTCCCCCGCCCCGCGACCGGGCCACGGGCGGCGAGATCATGGGGCGCGTACTGATCGGCGCCACCCTGGTCGCCGGCCTCGTGGGGTCCCTGCTGTTCGGGCTGCCCGCGCTGTCGCCGGAGCAGTCACCCGCGCAGACCCAGCAGTCCGAGGCCGCCGACGGGCGCTGACGCGAGGGCTCGCGGCGCGACGGTCCGTCACGGCCCCGATGGTGGCCGCTCGTCGCGCCGCTGGGTAGCCTCACCGGGCACAGCCCACCGTGTGCTTGGAGTGAGGATCAGTCGTGCCCCTGCCCTTTCTGACGGCCGACCGCGCTTTTGACGAGACGGCGGACAACGTCCCGCTGCCGTTCGACGACCGCGACCAGTGGCGTCGCCCCTACCGGCCAGGACCGTGGCGGGTCGCCGCGGCCGCGCTGTTGCTGCTGCTCGCCTCGTACATCCTCTTCGCCTCGGTGATCATCGCGTTCGCCGGTGCGCTGCCGGGTGCCGTCGCGTGTGGGGCCGGGGCCGCCTTGGTGATCGCGGCGGCGCTGCGGCTGCTGCGCGTCGGCACCTGGGTCAGCGCGCAGGGGGTGCGGCGCGTGGGGTTCCTCGTGACGCGTACGGTCCCGTGGGCGCAGGTCGTCGCCGTACGGACCACGCAGCAGCCGGTGCGTTGGCTCGGGCTGCCGCGGACCGTGCAGGGGCAGGCGTTGATGCTGGTGTGCCAGGGCGGCGAGACGCTGACCGCGCCGCTGCTCACCTCGCACAGCGCGGATTTCCTCGCCCGCGGCGAGGCGTTCGAGCGGGCCGCGGACGCGGTGGAGGCCTGGGCGGAGGAGGGGCGGGTCACGAGCTGACTCCCGCCC
>NZ_JAAAHS010000468.1 GCF_009908195.1 Streptomyces boluensis
GCCCCCTCACCCCAAGTGCCGCGCCGCGAAGTCCAGCTCCAGGCGGACCTGCTTGATCCGCTCCTCCACGACCAGCGAACCGTGCCCAGCGTCGTACCGGTACACCTCATGCACCGCGTCCCGTGCCGCGAGCCGGTCCACATAGTTCTCGACCTGGCGGATCGGGCACCGAGGGTCGTTCACCCCCGCCGAGATGTAGACCGGCGCCCGCACCTGGTCCACGTACGTCAGCGGCGACGACGCCTCGAACCGCTCCGGCACCTCCTCCGGCGTACCCCCGAGCAGCGTGCGGTCCATCGCCTTCAGCGCCTCCATCTCGTCGTGGTACGCCGTGACGTAATCCGCGACCGGCACCGCGGCGAGGCCGAGCGCCCACGACTCGGGCTGTGTGCCGAGCCCGAGAAGCGTGAGGTAGCCGCCCCAGGAACCGCCGGACAGCACCAGCTTCGCCGGGTCGGAGAGACCGGAGGAGACGGCCCACTCCCGCACCGCCGCGATGTCCTCGAGCTCGATCAGCCCCACGCGGTGCTTGAGGGCGTCCGTCCACTCCCGGCCGTACCCGGTCGAGCCGCGGTAGTTGACCCGCACCACCGCGTACCCGTGGTCCACCCAGGCGGCCGGGCCCGCACCGAAGGCGTCGCTGTCGTGCCAGGTCGGGCCGCCGTGCACCTCGAAGATCGTCGGGAAGGGGCCCGCACCCGCGGGCTTCTGCACCAGCGCGTGGACGCGGCCACCGGGGCCCTCCACCCACGCGTCCTCCACCGGCACCGAACCCGGCGCCTTCATCCCGGGAGGATCGAGGACGACCGCACCCGAGGTCGACCGCACCTGCGGCGGCCGCGCGGCGGAGGACCACAGGTACTCCACCGTCCCGTCAGGCCGTGCCGTCGCGCCCGACACCGAGCCCTTGGGCGTCGCCACCTCGATCAGCTCGCGCTCCGCCAGGTCGTACCGGAACAGCTCGCTGCGGGCCTCGAAGCTGTGCGCGACCAGGAGACCCGAGCCGTCCGGATACCACTCCGCGCTCACATCGCCCGGCAGCTCCAGAGCGAGGTCGACCTCCTCGCCGGAGGCGACGTCCCACACCATCGGCTCCCAGCGCCCGCGCCGCTGATGTCCGACGAGCAGCCGGGTGTCACCGTCCACAGGAGCAAACCCGAGGACCTCGAGGCCCAGCTCCTCGCTGCCGTCCTTCGTGTCGTCGAGCTCGGCAACGGTGGTGCCGTCGAGGCGGACCACGCGCAGCGCCGAGTGCATGGCGTCGCCGTGCTCCGTGTGCTCCAGGGCGATCAGGGTGCCGTCGCGCGACAGGTCGCCCACGCCCGCCGACTCGCGGTGGCGGTAGATCTCGACGGGCTCCGCACCGGCCCGTACGACGTGGACGGTGGAGCCCTCCTCGTCCGTGGAACGGCCGACGACCGCCGTCGTCCCGTCCCGGCCGATGGCGAGCCCCGCGGGATAGGACGGCTCGAGACCGGGGGCCGCCGGCTCATCGGCGCCGCCACCCTCAGCCTTGGACCCGCCGCCCGCGAACGGCTGGCGCATCCACACCCCGAACTCGTCCCCGTCCGTGTCCGAGAACCACCAGATCCACTGGCCGTCCGGGGTGAGCACGCCGTCCGTCGTGCCGTTCGGCCGGTCCGTCACCTGCCGCTGCTCGCCGGTCGCTCTGTCCCACGCGTACAGCTCGTACGTCCCCGTCGCGTTCGATACGAACAGCGAGCGGTCCGGTGCGTCCTCCGCCCAGTCGGGCAGTGACACACGCGGCGCCCTGAAGCGCTTCTCCCAGTCCGGCCAGCCCGGCATCTCCGCAGTCATGACCCCATACTGCCTGGCCCCACCCACATTCCGCCGACGAGGTCCGCTGCCTGTGGATAACTTCCCCGGCCGGCCCGAGCGGACGCACCGGAGCGGACCGATTGTCAGTGCCGCGATGCAGACTCGCAGCATGACGAATCGACGAACGACGTTCCGAACGGCTGGGCCGGACAAGGCAGTTGATCCCTCAAGCGCTCCGATCGGCTCCGAGCGGTGCCGATCGGCTCCGAGCATGGCCAGGGGCCCGACCCGGAGTGCGGGTCGGACCCCTGACGTGATCATTCGCGACGACTGACGACTGACGACTGCCGACAGATGGCTGAGGACTGTCGACGGGCCGCTCGGCGGACCGTATGCGTACGGACGGACAGCCGAGCCCTCAGCGGTTGCCCTGGCGCCGGGCCTGGGACTTCTGCTGCATCCCCCGCGTCTTGGCCGAGATCGACTGCATCTCGGGCCGCGTGGCCTTCTCGCGCGCCTGCTGAGCGGAAAGCTTGGATTGCTGGGGGTCCTTCGGATGGCCGTGACCGTGGACGTTCTTGGGCATGGTCCCCTCTCCTCCTCGCATAGGAGCGTCATACGCAATCCACTGTCCCCCTGCCCGCCCACGACGGCATCTCGACCATGGAAGCGGTCGTCTCGCATCCGTTCTGACCTGCGCAAATATCGGAAGGTGGCACGATGGGGGAGCGCGCTGGGCAGACTCGGGGCCGTGACCGACAAACCATTCCTCTACGTCGTCGTATGTGCCGCCGGAGTCGCCGTGGACGCCGACGAGCTGATCACCGCCGCCCAGGCGCGGAACTGGGACGTGGGCGTGATCGCCACCCCGCAGGGCCTCGGCTTCCTGGACGCGGCGGCGGTGGAGGCCAGGACCGGCTACCCCGTGCGTTCGGCCTGGCGCGCCCCCGGCGACCCCCGCCCGCTGCCGGACCCGGACGCCATCGCGGTGGCACCGGCCACCTTCAACACCGTCAACAAATGGGCCGCGGGCATCGCCGACACCCTGGCTGTGGCCACCCTGTGCGAGGCGTACGGAGCGGGCGTACCCACCGCCGTACTGCCTTGTGTGAACGACAAGTTGGCGGCCCACCCGGCGTACGGCGCGAGCCTGGAGCGGCTGCGCGAGATGGGAGTCGCGATAGCCGACGGACGCCCCGAGCCGGGCGTCGACACGTTCCCCTGGGAGCGCGTGCTCGACCTGCTGCCGAGCCCAAGCCCGAGCTGAACAAGGGAGGTTGAGGGCACGCAGCACCCGGCGGCCCTCCCGTGAGGTCAGTCCGGTCGGTCAGGTCAGTCCGGTCGGTCAGGTCGGTCCGGTCAGTCCGGTCGGTCCGGTTGGGAAACCGGTGCCATCCGAGTGGACTTCGTACGCCCCACGGGTGCGGTCGGCGGTGACCGCACAGTTCACCGCAACTCCCTGGTGATCATGAGCCGGTGACTCTTCAACACCACCATGTCCCACGCCGCGCCCGGACCCTCCTCGCGGTCGCCGTCGCCACCTGCGCCACCCTCTCGTCCCTGGCCCTGTCCCCAGGGTCGGCGGGCGCCGCGCCCGCGCCGCAGGCGGGACCCACCGCCGTACCGCCGCCCCGCCCGACCGGCCGCGAAGCCGCCACGGACGCGTACCTCAAGGGCATCGAGGACCAGCCGCAGTTGATGCGCGAGTTCTTCCGGGAGCTGCCGAAGGGCGGTGAGCTGCACAACCACCTGTCCGGCGCGGTCTCCACCGAGTACCTGATCGGCCTGGCCGCGGACGACAGCTTGTGCGTGGACACCTCGACGATGACGGCCGTCGCCCCGCCCTGTGGTCCTGGCACCCGCCCGGCCGCGGACGCCCGCACGGACCGCGCGTTCCACGACGCTGTCGTACGGGCCTGGTCCATGCAGGACTTCCCGGAGGGCGGGAACGGCCACGACCACTTCTTCGCCACGTTCGGCAAGTTCGGCGAGGTGACCTGGCGGAACCGCGGCAAGCTGCTCGCCGAGGTCGCGGACGACGCGGCCGAACAGCGCCAGTTCTACCTGGAGACGATGGTCAGCCCGGCCTCGGGCGGCGCGAAGCAGCTCGCCGCCGATGTCGGCTGGGACGAGAACCTCTCCGACCTGCACAGCAAACTCCTCGCGGGCGGTCGGCTCGACCGGCTCGTCGCGGAGGCAGGTACGGAGGCGGACGACGCCAATGCCCGGTTCCGCGCCGCGGGCCGCTGCGACACCGACACCCCGAGGCCGGGCTGCCGACTGCCCGTGCGCTGGATCTCCCAGGTCTCGCGCGGCAGTTCGCCCGAGCGGGTCTTCACCCAGCTCGCCCTCGGCATGCGCCTCGCGGAGCGCGACGGGCGGTTCGTCGCGGTCAACCTCGTACAGCCGGAGGACGGCGAGCGCGCGCTGCGCGACTACAGCCTGCAGATGCGCATGATCCAGTATCTGCGCGGCGTGTACCCGGACGCCCATGTCACCCTGCACGCCGGCGAGTTGTGGCCGGGCCTCGTGAAGCCTGAGGACCTGAGCTTCCACATCAAGGACGCCGTCGGTGTCGCGGGCGCGGAACGCATCGGGCACGGCGTCGACCTCGTCCACGAGGACGACTGGCAGGGCACCGCCCGCTCGATGGCCGCCAAGGAGGTCGCGGTCGAGGTGCCGTTCACGAGCAACGCGCAGATCCTCGGCGTACGCGGCGCGGACCACCCCTTCGAGACGTACCGCAGGTACGGCGTGCCGGTCGTCCTCGCCACCGACGACCCCGGCATCAGCCGCGTCGACATCAGCCACGAGTACCGGTACGCCGCCGAGACGTACGGCCTCTCGTACGCGGAACTCAAGGACGTGGCACGGGCGTCGCTCGAGTACGCCTTCCTGCCCGGCGCCAGCCTGTGGCAGGGCAACCCCACGCGCGACGGACACCGCTTCACGCGCGCGTGCGCCGGTTCGCACCCGGGCGCGCGGCCGCCGGCCCCGGAGTGCCGGACCTTCCTGGCCGGGAACGCGAAGGCCGGTGTGCAGTGGCGCCAGGAGGCGGCCCTGCGCGAGTTCGAGCGCACGTTCCGCCCCGGGCGTCCGTGGACGGGCCCGCGCGCCGGGGCCTGACCCGGTAGACGAAGCGGGGCCGCTGACGAAGCGGGGCCGCTGACGGAGCGGGGCCGTTGACGCCCCGGAAAACCGTTGGCGGCCCCGCACCGCCCCCTCGTAGGCTCGGCTCACCAATCTGTTCTGCCCTGGGAGGGGTGTTTTATGACCCGGTACGAGCCGAGCGCCCCTCGCCGTACTGCGTGACCGCGACCGCGACCGCGACCGCGACCGTAACCGTAACCGTGACCGCCTGACGCGCCACGCCGGCACCGAGGCGAGGTCTGCTCGGCCGACTCCTGCTGATCTGAGTACCTTCCAGCAAGGAGCACCGGGTGTCCGACCCGTCGATCAACCCCGCCCCCAC
>NZ_JAAAHS010000469.1 GCF_009908195.1 Streptomyces boluensis
GGCCGACTTCGACCCGGCCCGCCTGTACACCTCAGGCGGCGGCAACGTGCCCTCGCTGGTGTTCCGCACCCTCACCACCCGCAACCGCGCGGACGGCGCCGAGGGCACGAAGGTCGTCCCCGACCTGGCCACGGACCTCGGTACGCCGAGCAAGGACGCCACGGTGTGGACGTACACGCTGCGGAAGGGCCTCAAGTACGAGGACGGTTCGCCCATCACCTCCGCCGACATCAAGCACGGCGTGGAGCGTTCCTTCGCGGCCGAACTCTCGGGCGGCGCACCGTACTTGAGGGACTGGCTGATCGGCGGTGCGGAGTACGAGGGCCCCTTCGGCAAGGGCAAGGGCGGGAAGGACGGGAAGGGCGGCAAGGGTCTCGACTCGATCGAGACGCCGGACGCGCGCACCATCGTGTTCAAGCTGAACAAGCCCGTCGGTGACTTCCCGTACCTCGCCACCCAGACCCAGTTCGCGCCGGTGCCGGAGAAGAAGGACACCGTCGCGAAGTACGAGGAACACCCGCTGTCCTCGGGGCCGTACAAGGTCGTCAAGAACGTCAACGACGGTGAGCGGCTGCAGTTGGAGCGCAACCCGCACTGGTCCACGAAGGTCGACGACCAGCGCAAGGCCTACCCGGACAGCATCGACGTGCGCTCCGGTCTGGACCCGGCCGTCATCAACCAGCGGCTCTCGACCAGTTCGGGCGACGACGCGCGGGCCATCACCACCGACACCAACCTGGGTCCGGCCGAGCTCGCCCAGGTCAGCCAGGACAAGGACCTCAAGTCCCGGGTCGGCACCGGCCACTTCGGCTACACCAACTACCTGGCGTTCAACCCGGACGTGAAGCCCTTCGACCAGAAGGAGGTGCGCGAGGCCGTCGCGTACGCCATCGGGCGGAGCTCCGCCGTCAACGCGGTCGGCGGCTCCTCGCTCGCCGAGCCCGCGACCACCTTCCTGCCCGACCAGAAGACGTTCGGGTACACGCCGTACGACCACTTCCCCGCGGGGAAGAACGGCAACCCGAAGAAGGCGAAGGAGGTGCTCGCGAAGGCCGGTCACAAGGGCGGCCTGCGCATCACCCTCACCCACTCCACCGAGGAGGGCGAGACCGGCCCGAAGCTGGCCTCCGCGGTCCAGCAGTCCCTGGAGAAGGCCGGGTTCGAGGTCGAGCTGCAGGGCCTGGAGAAGAACAAGTTCAACGAGAAGCGCTGGGACGCGAAGAACTCGCCGGGCCTCTACCTCTCCCGCTGGGGCGCCGACTGGCCGGCCGGCTACCCCTTCCTCGCCCCGATCTTCGACGGGCGGCAGATCGTCGAGAACGGCGCCAACTTCAACCACGCCAAGCTCGACGACAAGGCCGTGAACAAGGAGATCGACGCCATCGCGAAGCTCACCGACCTGAAGGCGGCGGCGAAGCGCTGGGGCGCCCTGGACAAGAAGATCGGCGAGCAGGCCCTTTCGGTGCCGCTGTTCCACCCGGTCTACCAGCGGCTCGTCGGCAAGGACGTCAAGAACGTCGTCATCAGCGACTGGACCGGCGTCCTCGACGTGTCGCAGGTGGCGGTCAAGTAATGGCTGTGCAGGACGTGTTGCCCCCCGGGGCGGCCGCGCAGGCCGCCCCGGCGGGTCCGGCGGAATCGGCGGACACGGCAGCCACGGCGGTCCCGGCTCCGGGGGCGGGCGGCGTGTGGCGGCGGCTGCGCGCCCGGCGCTCCGCCGTCGTCGCGGGCACCGTGCTCGCCGTGCTCGTCGTCGCCGCCCTGGCCGCGCCGCTGCTC
This sequence comes from Streptomyces boluensis, assembly GCF_009908195.1. GTDB lineage: Bacteria > Actinomycetota > Actinomycetes > Streptomycetales > Streptomycetaceae > Streptomyces > Streptomyces boluensis. Next base: position 1,780 of record NZ_JAAAHS010000469.1, read on the forward strand.
ACGGCGGTCAGCGGGCAGGACCCGTACACCTACCACGACAACCTCGTGGACTCCGCGAGCGGCGGCGCGCCCGAGGGCGCCTTCGGCGGTGTCAGCGCCGAGCACTGGCTCGGCGTCGAACCCGGCACCGGACGCGACCTGTTCGCGCGCCTGCTGTACGGGGCCAGGATCTCCCTCTTCGTGGCGGCCGGGGCGACCCTGGTGCAGCTCGCCGTCGGCGTGACCGTGGGCCTGGCCGCCGCGCTCGGCAAGCGCTGGGCCGACCAGGTGCTCAGCCGGGTCACCGACGTGATGATCGCGCTGCCGATGCTGGTGCTCGCCATCGCCCTGACCACGGTGGTGCCCGAGGACTTCCCACGGCCACTGCTCCTGGTCCTGGTGATGGGCGCCCTCAACTGGGGCGGCACGTCCCGCATCGTGCGGGCCCAGACACTGACGCTCCGCGAACTCGACTTCGTGGCGGCGGCCCGGCTCGGCGGCTCGAAGCCGCTGCGGGTGGTGCGGCGCGAGCTGCTGCCGTCGCTCGCCGCCCCGGTGCTCACGTACGCGGCGATCCTGCTGCCCGTGAACATCGTCCTGGAGGCGTCCCTGTCCTTCCTCGGCATGGGTGTGACACCGCCGACGCCGTCGTGGGGGCAGATGCTGTCGACGGCGAGCACCTGGTTCCGGGCGGACCCGATGTACGTACTGGTGCCGTCTGCGCTGCTGTTCGTGACGGTCCTCGCGTTCACGGTGCTCGGCGACGCGGTACGGGTCGCGCTCGACCCGCGCGCGGCCGGCCGGCTGCGTGTGGGCCGGGAGGTGCGGCGCCGTGGGTGAGCACTTCCCGGCCGCGCGCTTCGCGGCCAAACGGGTCGCCGGGGCACTCCTGGTGCTGCTCGTCCTCTCCGTCGCGCTGTACGCGCTGTTCTACCTGGTGCCCGGCGACCCGGCGCGACTCGCCTGCGGTGAGCGCTGCAGTCCGGCGCAGGTCACCCAGGTACGGGAGCGGCTCGGCCTCGACCAACCCGTGTACGCGCAGTACCTGCACTTCCTCCAAGGCCTGTTCGCCGGGCGGGAGTTCGGCTCCGGCAGCGCGGTGCAGCACTGCGGTGCACCCTGCCTCGGCCTCTCGCACCAGAACGACGAGGCGGTGACCTCACTGATCCTGCAGGCGCTGCCGGTGACGGTGTCGCTCGCGCTCGGCGCCATGGTGGTGTGGCTGGTGCTCGGCGTCGGCACGGGCCTGCTGTCCGCGCTGCGCCGCGGCGGCGTCACCGAGCGGGTCCTGACGGTCCTCACCCTCGCGGGCACCGGCACCCCGGTGTTCATCCTGGGCCTGCTGCTCCTCATGGTGGTGTGCGCGTATCTGCGCTGGCTGCCGTTCCCGTCGTACGTGCCGCTCTCCCAGGATCCCGAGCAGTGGGCGTGGAACATGCTGCTGCCCTGGCTGACGCTCGGCCTGTTCGAGAGCGCCAAGTACGCGCGCCTGACCCGCTCCTCGACCCTCGAAGTGCTCGCCGAGGACCACATCCGTACGTTCCGCGCCTACGGCGTGAGCGAGCGGGCCGTGGTCACCCGGCACGCGCTGCGCGGCGCGCTGCCCCCGGTGGTGGCGCTCAGCGCGGTCGACCTCGGTTCGATGATGGGCGGCGCGATGCTCACCGAGTCCCTGTTCGGCCTGCCGGGGCTCGGCCGGCTCCTGATCGAGAGCGTCAACCGGGTCGACCTGCCCGTGGTCGTCGGCGTGGTCCTCGTGATCGGCGCGGCCGTCGTCCTCGCGAGCGCACTCGCCGACGTGCTGTACGCGCTCGCCGACCGAAGGGTGGCACTGTCATGACGACGGTACGCGACCAGTCCTCCGCCGCCGCCACGGCGGCCGAACCCCTCATCGACGTACGGGAGTTGAGCGTCGAGTTCCCCTTCGGCGACGCTCCCGTACGCGCCGTGGACGAGGTGTCGTTCACGCTCGCCGCGGGGCAGGCGCTCGGCATCGTCGGGGAGTCGGGATCCGGCAAGTCCACGGTGGCCGGCGCGCTGCTCGGCCTGCACCGGGGCACCGGCGCGCGGGTCACGGGCACGGTGCGGGTGGGCGGTCTCGATGTCGGGGCGGCGACCGAACGAGAACTGCGCGGGCTGCGGGGCCGTACGGCGGCGATGATCTTCCAGGATCCGTTGTCGTCCCTGGACCCGTACATGGCGGTCGGCGACCAGATCGCCGAGGTCTACCGGGTGCACTCCCCCGAGGCGTCCCGGCGGGCGGCGCGGGAACGCGCGGTGACCGTGCTCGACCGGGTCGGCATCGCGCACGCCGCGCGCCGTTCCCGGTCCCGGCCGCACGAGTTCAGCGGCGGCATGCGGCAGCGCACCCTGATCGCGATGGCGCTCGCCTGCGACCCGCGCGTCCTGGTCGCGGACGAGCCGACCACCGCGCTCGACGTGACCGTGCAGGCCCAGATACTCGACCTGCTGCACGCCCTGCGCACCGAGCACGGCATGGGCCTCGTCCTGGTCTCCCACGACCTCGGTGTGGTCGCGGGCAGCGTCGACGACATGCTGGTGATGCGCTCGGGCCGGGTCGTCGAGCGCGGCCCGGTCGGCAGGGTGCTCGACCGCCCCGGCGAGCCGTACACCCGGGCGCTGCTCGCCGCGGTGCCCCGGGTCGAGGCGCCGCGTACCGCCGCGACGGCACCGCCCGGCGACGTACTGCTCGAAACCGTGGGCGTACGGCGGGAGTTCGGCCGTGGCAAGGCCCGTACGAGCGCCGTCGACGGGGTGTCCCTCTCGGTCGGCGCGGGTGAGGCGCTCGGCATCGTCGGGGAGTCCGGCAGCGGCAAGACCACGCTCGGCCGGATGCTCGTGGGACTGCTCGAACCCAGCGCCGGTGCGGTGCGCTACCGGGGCCGCGCGCTGACCGGCGTACGGAGCGAGCTGCAGATGGTGTTCCAGGACCCGGTGTCCTCGCTCAACCCGCGCCGCTCCATCGGCGAGTCGGTCGCGGACCCGCTGCGCGCGGCGGGCCGGCTCACGGACACGGAGATCACCCGGCGGGCCGGGGACCTGCTCGAACGGGTGGGGCTCGATCCACGCTGGTACCACCGGTATCCGCACGAGTTCAGCGGCGGCCAGCGCCAGCGCGTCGGCATCGCCCGCGCCCTGGCACCCGAGCCGAAACTGATCGTGTGCGACGAGCCGGTGTCGGCCCTCGACGTCACGACCCAGGCCCAAGTCCTGGACCTGCTTGGCGAGTTGCGGCGTGACCTGGGCCTGTCCCTGGTCCTGATCGCCCACGACCTGGCGGTGGTCCGGCAGGCCAGCGACCGGGTCGCGGTGATGCGGCACGGCACGGTGGTCGAGGAGGGCCTGTCGGACGAGGTGTACGACCACCCACGCGACCCGTACACCAAGGCGCTCCTCGCGGCGGTCCCGGTCCTCGACCCGGCGGAGGCGGCGCTGCGGCGGGC